>JBBDSN010000165.1:0-10718 GCA_040904885.1 Gemmatimonadota bacterium
CCGTGCTTCAGGATCAGCTTCCGCTCGTACTCCTCGATCTCCATGCGCAGGAGCGCACCGCGCGGGTGCCAGAGGATGAAGCCCTGCCCCACGCGCTCGTCCGAGCTGAACAGGTCGAGCTCGCGACCGAGGCGTCGGTGGTCGCGCTTCTTCGCCTCTTCCAGGCGCTCCAGGTGCTCTTGGAGGTCTTCCTGCCGTTGGAACGCGGTGCCGTAGATCCGTTGCAGCATCTGACGGCGCTCATCGCCCCGCCAATACGCACCGGCGCCCGACAGCAGCTTGAAGTGCTTGAGACGCCCCGTGCTGGGCACGTGCGGCCCTTTGCACAGGTCGAGGAACGGCCCGTTCTCGTAGACCGTGATGACCTCGTCGTCGTCGAACTCCTCGAGGCGCTCGAGCTTGAGGGGGTCGTCGGAGAAGAGCTCGCGGGCTTCGGCCTTGGTCACGCGCCTGCGCTCGAACGGCTGGTCGGCTGCCGTCACATCGGCCATCTGCCGCTCGAAGGCCTCGAGGTCCTCGGGCGTGAACGGCTCGTCGACGTCGAAGTCGTAATAGAAGCCGTCCTCGATGGCCGGTCCGAAGCCGATGGCCGCACCGGGGCGGAGCTCCCGGACGGCGGTCGCGAGCACGTGGGCCGCGGAGTGCCTGAGCACCGGGAGCGCCTCCGGATCCTTCTCGGTGAGGATGCGGATCGTGGCGTCCTCCTCGATGGGCTCCATGAGGCCCATGGTACGGCCGTTGACCACCGCGGCGAGCGCCGCTTTGGCCAGTCCCGGTCCGATCGCGGCGGCTACGTCACCGGCCGTGGATCCGGCGGGCAGCTCTTTGATGTCGCCGTTGGGAAGGGTGATGCGGATCGATTCGCTCGACATGGCTCGCGGGTGCTGAGGTCCCCGTAGGGACATGAAAAAAGCGCGGCGCCCGGGTCTTTCGGGGCCGCGCCTAGTGGTCTAGACCATTGACCTCGGGTGCCGGCTGAAGCACAGAACCTGACCCGTCCCGGCCAAGGGGTCAATGGGGCGCGCGGCGCCAGACCAGCCATCCTCCGACGGGGAGCGCGACCCACCACAACGCGACCAGGATACGCCGCGCCGCTTGCGGCAGGTCGAGCAGCCGCACCACCACTTCGGCCCCGACCAGGACCGCGACCGCGGCCATGAGGTAGAGCACCATGTGCTGGAGACGGCCAGCGGATACGTATCGACTCGGTGGCATCGGTGCGGTCAGTGGAATGCGAGCACGAATGGATTGGAAACCCGCCAGTCGGTGTCGATGTCGGATTCGGCCTCCTCCACCGCGGAGTCTGAAGCCAGAGCCGCCTGGAACCAGTAGAGGCGATACACGCCTTCGATCTCCTCGAAGATGAACGCGGGCGTAATGTTCGAGCCAGGGGGTCCACCGACGACGTTCAATGTGTCGCCGAACGATGCGCCCGGTTCCACCACGAGGGGTGGACCGTCGCACGGCGTCAGTCGTGGATGCCAGGCGTCGACCCACCGGCCGTCGCGCCGAAGTTGCAACAGCGGCCGCACGTCGTCTACGCAGTCCGCGAGCCGAATGGCGGCGTCGGTCCCGTTCCGGAACGTGTACGACACCTGAGCGGAGTACCCGATGTCGTGACGCTCGACCGGGTAGCGGAGCTCGAGTGTCTGGGTCAACGGAACCGGATCACGCTCTACATCGGGCACCGAGCCACACCCGGCCATGGCCACCAGCAGGAACCACGTCCAGCAGACGTCCCACGCCACGCGACTTACGCGCCCTCCGAGGAGCTCCGACCGTTTCCGTTCGACAGCATGTCGCCGAGCCAGTGGCCGGCCCGCTGCACCTTCGCCTTCACATACGGAAGATTGTGGCGGTTCAGGGTTCCGTGGAGCGGCATCCGGTCGAGCACCAGCACGCCGCCGTCTTCGACGGCCCGGAGTTTCTCGGGATTGTTGGTCAGTAGCTGGACCCGCTGGATGTCGAGTTGATGCAGCATGTCGAGCGCCGCGTCGTAGCTTCGTTCGTCAGGACCGAAGCCGAGGGTGCAATCGGCGTCGACGGTGTCGAGGCCCCCGTCCTGCAACGCGTAGGCACGCAGCTTGTTCCCCAACCCGATACCCCGACCCTCCTGCTGGAGGTACAGGAGTACGCCGCCCCCTTGCTTCTGGAAGTGCTGCAGGCTGCCCCGGAGCTGATCTCCACAGTCACACTTGAGGCTTCCGAACAGATCTCCCGTGAGACAGGCCGAATGCAGCCGGATCGGCACAGGATCCGGCCATGCCGCCCGGTCTCCGATCAGGATCGCGACGTGCTCGAGCAGGCCGTTCTCCTCCCGGAACAGGATGAAGCGTGCGTCTTCGGAATCCTTCAACGGAACCGGTGCGGCGCTCACCTGTGCCACCGCCAGTCGCGGCGCCGCTAACGCCACCCCAACCTGCTCCGCCCCCACCCGCAGGATCTGGCCCTCTTCGAGTGACGCACTCAGCGCCGAGGGCACCGGACACGGGATCGTTACGCTCACGACTGCGGGAAGAAGATGCCCGAGTCGGGCGAGGGCGAGACCCTGGGCTTCGGTGTCGGTCGCCGGCCGTGTCCGGACACCGGTGAGGATCGGGACGTCGCGTGAGCTGCACAAGTGGAGGACGTCGCCCGCGGATACGTCGTCCGGAAGCTCCATGGCGATCGGTCCGGGAAGCGCCGGAAGCCCGAGGACCCGGGCGCGGTGCGAAGTCACGATGAGGTTCAGCGGGGAATCGGCCAGCTCCCGGAACCTGTCCAGGACCAACGCCTCGAGACCCTCTGCTGCCGCGACCAGCACGTCGGCCGCATCGGCCCCTGCCATATAGAGCGAACGGCGACGCCGCAGCTCGAAAAGTCCACGCTCGACTTGATGCATCTCGTTCACCGAACCTTCCCGCCGATCGACGGCTCCGGAACCTCCGGAGGTAATGGGCTGGTCGCTCCGGCGACCGGAAAGAAGAACACCGGTCCGCGGCCCGGAGGTCCAACGGACGAGAGGAACCGCCACGAGCAATCCCAGGAAAATCGGGGACAACCACAGGAAGAACGCCGGGCTCACAAGGAGTGTGCCGAGCCCCCACGCGACGCCGACCGCGGTGATCCACCCCGCGGCCCGCCACGCGTCGCCCCACGAGAGGAGACGCCCCTCCCGGTGCTGGCTGCCCCATGAAACGGAGCGCCCGGCGAGGATCTCGACGACGAACCGCGAGTGGAACATCATCATGACGGGAGCAACGACCACCGCGAACGCCGCTTCCGCCACCGCGCGTCCCACGAGACGCCCGGGGCCCCCGAAGCGCGCTGCGTCGCGGAAGGCGAGCACGAGCCCCAACAGCTTGGGCACAAACAGCAGCGCCGCGGTGACGACGAGAAGCGACGGCACGTAGCGGCTCGCGAGCAGGGGGAGGAATCGTCCGCCATCCACGACCGAGGTGGCGGTCCCTCCGCCTAGGCCCGCCACGTACATCGTGCTCGCGAGAAGGAGGAGGAGCCAGAGGAGCGATGACACGAACCCCATGGCTCCGAGCAGGAAGTGCACGCGGTTGAGCGGGTGCAGCCCCTTCAGACCGAGCAGCTTCAGATGCTGAAGGCTTCCCTGGGCCCAACGCCGGTCCCGGCGAGCGAAGTCCTCGAGGTTACCCGGCACGCCTTCCCAGCTCCCGCCGAGGTTGGGCAGGAGATACACCCCCCATCCCGCGCGACGCATGAGCGCGGCCTCCACGAAGTCGTGCGACAGCACCTCACCGCCCAGCGGCGGTGAACCCGACAACACGGGGAGCCTACAGTGCCGCATGAAGGGCTCCATGCGCAGGATCGCGTTGTGACCCCAGTAGTTCGCGGAATCCGTCTGCCAGAAACACTGACCCGTTGCCAGGAGAGGGCTGTACAGGGCCGCCGCGAACTGCACGAACCTCCCGAAGCGCGTCTCCTGGCGGATCGGGATGGGCACGGTCTGGAGTAGCCCGGCCCGCGGGTTCTGCTCCATGACCCGCACCAGCTCGACCAGGGTGTCTCCGCTCATGACGGAGTCCGCGTCGAGCACCACGAGGTACGCGTACTCATGACCCGCCCGTGCGCAGAACTCCGCGAGGTTCCCGGCCTTGCGGCCTTCGTTGGTCTCCCTGCGCCGGTAATGGAGGCCGCACCCTCCGGCGTACCGGTCTTCGAAGGCGGCCCAGAGGCGCGCCTCCCGTGCCACGGCCACCGGCTCGTCGCTGTCGCTCAGCAGGTGCACGTCGAACGACCCGGCGTGTCCGGCGAGCTCGAGTGAGGTGAGGATCTCTTCGATACGCGAAAGGACCGCATGGATGTCCTCGTTCCGCGCTGGAACCGCCAGCGCGGTGCGCGCCGTGAGGGGCGCGTTCGCCGGGACGTTCGAAGGCTTGCCGGAAATCCGACGTAGGCTGAGCGGATCCACGCGCAGCAAGCGGAGTCCAAAGCCGACGACGGCGTTCCAGAACGCCACCGAGATCCAGGCGAACGTGGGCGCGAACAGCGCGAGGATCCCGAGCTCGAGGAGCGTCATTCCTCCGCCCGAGAGAATGCTGGTCATCAGCGCCGTACCGTACACCGTGGTGGACGCGACGAGTCCTGAAAAGAGGACGCGCCGCGCACGCGGCCAGGGCGCCTCCAGAGTCGGGGGCGCCACCGGTGTGGACAGGGAGGTCGGGGAGGGCGCGATCAATTCAAGGGATCCGTGAGGAATACCAAACGTAGCTCCAAGTCTCGCTCACCGGCTTCCCTTGGTCGACCAGAAGCAGGCGCATGTCCGCAGGGTGATCCCCGTCGGGAACGATGGTGAATGTGACACGTCGACCTTTGTTACCCGGCAAGGTCTGGACCATGACCCCTTCGACGTCACCGCGCAGAAGCGAGAGATCCGCTCGAAGCTCCTGTTCGAGGGGGATGTTCGGGAGGTCTCCACCCACGAAATCGACCACGAATCGCCGGCGGCTGCGTGGAGGCGGGTCGGTTTGTCCCGGAAGCGCGTCCCATCCGATGGCGGTCCGGGCAACATGGGCGACGTCCATGTCGGGGTGCGTGACTCCGAGCGTCTCGAGGCGGTACACGAACCGACGTTCCTCACCCTCCCGGAACGGCTGGTCCGGGACCCAGTAGGTGGCGATGTTGTCGCTGAACTCGGACGGCGTGGGGATCTCCATCAGCTCGACCCCTCCCCCGCCCCAGTCCCCCTCCAGGATCTCGATCCAATAGCTCGGCCGGAGGTGGTAGCGGGCTTCGAGGTCGAGGAAGTCTTCGAAGGCGCGTGAGCGCTGAAAGAGGCCGAAGCCCGCCGGCTCTTCGTCGCGTAGCATGGTCACGTGCAGCCCAGGGCCGTTCCCGAGCGGCCGCCAGATCCACTCGCCCCGTCCCGTGAGCATCTGGAGTCCGTCGGAGTCGTGCACCCGCGGCCGGAAATCGTCATGCGCGGGCCCGTGACCGGGGGCGTGCAGGAACATGCTGCTCATGGGCGCCACACCGAGCTTCCGGATGTCGCGTCGTGCGAACAGGTGTGCGTCCACGCCGAGCGTCGTCGTCGTCCCGGGCGTCAGCTCGAAGCGGTAGGCCCCCACCACGGACGGACCCTCGAGCAGCGCATGGATCGTGAGCGCGTCACCGCCGCCGTCCGCGTCCGGACGCTCGATCCAGTACTCCCTGAAGGCGGGAAATTCCTCGGGTCCGTCCACCGCGGGATCGACGGCCAAGCCTCGCGCGGAAAGACCATACTCGTGGCCCGTTCCGAGCACCCTGAAGTACGAGGCTCCGAGGAAGGCGGCCAGCTCGTCCTGGACATCTGGACGGTTCAGCGGGTAGTGGACACGAAAGCCTGCGAAGCCCGGAACGCCACCGGGGGGTAGCTCACCCAGCTCAGCCGCAGCGCCTTCGAACGTGAACAAGGCAGGGTCGTAGGTTTGCGTGCGAATCGAGTCGGCTTCCACGAAATGGATGCGGACCGGCTCCGTGTGGATGGATCCCAGGTGGAAGAGCTGAACCTCGAAGGGTCCCCGTCCACGCCAGAACGCGGCCTCCGGCCGGAAACGGATCGAACGGTAGGCGTCGAAGTCGAGCGAAGTCAGTTCGGAGGGAACGGTCTCGGCCCGGGATGCGTACTGCACGCGTGCCAGCTCCCTGGCCCGCTCCACGAGGTCTTCCCTCAGCGTCGCCGCGTCCGGCCGCCACGTACCCGAAGCTGTGATCGGGTTGGCCGGGGGTCCGTCCGGGGGTAGAGTGGGTCCTCGCACGAGCCAGAGCGCGCCGAAGGCGACGAGAGCCAGCGTGGCGATCGCGACAGGCAGGCGAATTGACATTGATCCTCATGGATTCCGTGGACCGGCACACATCCCATATGAAATCCGATCCGGCGACCGACCGTGGGCTACGCCAGACCGTGAAGGCGCTCGGTTCCTGGCCATCGACGGTATCCGGAAGGATTGTGAGCCTCGTCCTGGCCTTCCTGCTTGTCAATGGACTCCTCCTGGCCCCGCGGTGGGGTGCGCCCGGGATGGTCCCCGCCTACTGGCTCGCGCTGGAGTCCGTCGTGGTGGTTGTCGTGTTCGCCGCCTTGCCCCGGAACCGGTGGTCCCTCGCATTGGCCGTGGCGGTCTCCCTGACGGTCGTGGTGACCGCGCTCGTCGGGCTCGGCGACGCCACGACGCGCATGAGCTTGTCGCGCCCGCTCAACCTCTATTTGGACGTCCGTCTGCTGAGCGCCGTCTTCAACCTGCTGACCGGAACGATGGGCTCCGTCGTCGCGGTGCTCGCTCGGATCGCGGCGGTCGCGGTCCCACTCCTCCTGGTCGGCCTGCTCGGACACCTGCTCGCCCCGCCCAGGTCGGTCCCCCCGCTCATCCGGGGTCCTCGCGGCGCGGGTGTGACCGTCGCCGTGCTCGTCGCGCTCGGTGTCGGCCTGCGCGCGTCGGACGAGTTCTCGCAGGGCGTCGGGCTCCCCGGTGTGCGTCTCGCCGTCGAGCAGACCCGGTTCTTCCGGGCGCTCCAGGCCGAGCGGGAGACGTTCGAGGTCGAGCTGGCCGAACGTGCCGAGGGCTTCGCCGACACGCCCGACCTCTTCGGCCGCCTCGGCGGCCGGGACGTGCTCATGGCGTTCGTCGAATCGTATGGCATGAGCGCACTGGACGATCCGCGCTACGCTCCGGTCATCCGGCCACGACTCGCGGAGCTCGAAACGCGCCTCGGAGCGGCGGGCCTCCATCTCGCGACCGGCCGGCTCGTCGCACCCAGCCAGGGCGGGCAGTCGTGGCTGGGCCATGCGTCAATGCTCAGCGGACTCTGGCTCGGAAACCAGATGCGCTACGACCTCATGCTCGCCAGCGGACGGAAGACGCTCATCGACGACTTCCGATCGGCTGGCTACAGGACCGTGGCGCTCATGCCGGCCATCACGCTGGCCTGGCCCGAGGGGGCGCTGTTCCGGTACGACGAGATCTATGGCTTCGACCAGATCGGGTACGTCGGTCCCCCCCTGAACTGGGTCACGATGCCCGATCAGTTCACCTGGTCGTTTCTCGAGCGGTCGATCCGTCGCTCGGACCCCGAAGCACGCCCGCTCTTCGCGGAATTGGGCCTCATCAGCAGCCACGCCCCGTGGACCCCCATCCTGCCGGTCCTCGACGACTGGGAGAGCATCGGCGACGGGGCCGTGTTCGAGCCGTGGCGTGACGCGGGAGATCGTCCGGAGGACCTGTGGCGCGACACCGAACGGGTGCGCGAACAGTACGCGCTCTCGGTCGACTACGCGTTGCACGCGATGACGGCCTACGCCGAGCGTTACATCGGCGAGGACGCCCTGCTCATCGTCCTCGGGGATCACCAGCCGGCGCCTCTCGTCACCGGCGACGGCGCGCCGAGGACCGTGCCGGTCCACGTCATCAGCGGCGACGCCGAGTTGGTGCGCCCGTTCCTGGACTGGGGTTTCCAGCCCGGTGCGTTTCCCGATCCCGATGCGGAACCGAAAGGCATGGACCACTTCCGTCCGTGGTTCGTGGATGCGTTCAGCGGGAGCGGGGGGGCTTCCGCGATTGCGGGTGCGCGGAAGTGAGCGTGCTCGACGAGTGGTTCGGACTCGTCCGCTCCCTGGTGGTCTACCGGCGGCCGGGGCGGCAGAAGGCGCTTCGCCGGTTCTACGCGGAGTTCGTCGGTCCGGGCACGCTCGTCTTCGACGTGGGTGCCCACCTCGGTGACCGTACAGCCGCCTTCGCGGGTCTCGGGGCCCGGGTCATCGCGCTCGAGCCGCAGCCCCGGGTCGCCCGGTGGCTCCGGCGGCTGGTCGGTCGCCGTTCGGACGTCGTCATTCTGGAGGAAGCCGTCGGCCCGCGGGAGGGCACGGCCCACCTCGCCGTCAGTCCCCGGACCCCGACGGTCTCGACGCTCTCCAAGCGCTGGCGTGAAGCGATGCCGGACCGGAACGAGGGATTTCGCGACGTGCGTTGGGACGCCGGGATCGAGGTCCCGGTGACGACGCTCGACACCCTGATCGACCGGTACGGCGTTCCGGACTTCTGCAAGCTGGACATCGAGGGATACGAGGCGGAGGCGCTCGCCGGCTTGACGCACCCCGTCGAGGCGCTCTCCGTGGAGTTCGTGCGCGGAGGCCTGGACGTGGCCGAAGCCTGCGTACGGCGCCTTGCGGAGATCGGACCGTACCGCTTCAACGCCGTGGCCGGAGAGGAGCGCCACTTCCGCTTCGACCGCTGGCGATCGGCCCAGGAAGCGCTTTCGTGGCTCGAAGATGGCGCGGAGGACCTCCCGTTCGGAGACCTCTACGCTCGCCTCACCCCTCCCTCGCAAACGGAGTCATGATGCCCCGCGATCCGATTCCCTCGCTGACCCGCCTCTGGGCCGAGTTCACCGCGCCGGAGCTCGCCGAGTTCGCGGGGCGCGACCCCGTGGCGCTGCTTCCCCTCGCAGCCATCGAGCAGCACGGCCCGCACCTCCCCGTATCCACCGATCTCGTGATCTGTCGTGGGATCCTCGACCATGCCCGCCGATGCCTTCCGCTGGACCTGCCCGTCCTGGTCCTGCCGGAGCAGGCGACCGGAGCCAGCGCCGAGCACGCCGCGTTTCCGGGTACGCTCTCGGTCCGGCCCGATACGCTGGAGCGGGTGGTGTACGAAGCCGCGGACAGCCTCGCGCGCATGGGTTTGAGGCGGCTCGTCCTCTTCAACACGCACGGGGGAAACAAGCACGTGATCGAGGGTGCGGGGCTGCGTGCGCGGACGGACCACGGAATGCTCGTGGTCAAGGCGCACTCTTTTCGTTTCCCGCGCCCGGATGGGGTCGAACTCCCGGAGCGTGAGTGGGATCACGGGCTGCACGGGGGCGCGGTCGAGACCGCCATGTTGCTCTATCTCCGTCCGGATCTCGTTCGTCGCGACCGACTCGAGAACTTCCCCTCGCTCGGCGAGGAGCTCGCGAAGGTGAGCGAGGTCGTCCGACCGGAGGGGCCCGGCGCCTTCTCATGGCTGGCGCACGATCTCAATCGGCACGGCGTCGTGGGCGACGCCCGGCTCGCCAGCGCGGAGCTCGGAAAGCAGCTCGTCGAGGGATACGGGGAGACCCTGGCCGCCGTCATCCGGGACGCCAGGGCCTTCCCTCTCGACCGGTTGCGGTCGGTCCCGTGACGGCCCCGCTCACCCTCGACACGGCATGGCTGCACGTACGGGCCGTGGCGGCACACGCGGCCGCCCGCGAGGCTCCCTCGCTGACGGTGACCGTCGCCGACGTTCCCCTGACGGTCCTCCCCGATGGGCGTTGGGCCACGCCGGGCGAGGTGCACCCTGACGCGGCTTCACTGCTCGACCTCTACCTCCCCCTCGCGCTCGCGGCCGACCTCGTGATCGGGCAGGTAGGACAGAGCCTCGATGGACGGGTGGCGACGGAGTCGGGCCACTCCCACTACGTGACCGGAAGGGACGACATCGTGCGGCTGCACCGGGTTCGAGCGTTGGTGGACGCCGTGGTGGTCGGAGCCGGCACGGCGGCTGCGGACGATCCCCAGCTGACGGTCCGGCACGCCCCGGGTCCCAACCCGGCACGGGTGATCCTCGATCCGAACGGGCGCGTCGAGCCGGTCGGAGCGCTCTTCACCGACGGACTCGCTCCGACCCTCTGGCTCCGGCGCGGCACGCCCCCCCCCGGACTCCACGACCATGTCGAGGTCGTCGCCCCACCCGAGGACGGGCACGGGCGCGTCGCACCACACGAGATCGTGTCACTGCTGCGGGCGCGAGGCTGGCGACGCGTGCTCGTGGAAGGTGGGGGGATCACCGTGTCGGGGTTCCTGGAAGCAGGTGTGCTCGACCGGCTGCACGTGACGGTGGCGCCCCTGCTGATCGGCGCGGGCCGCCACGGGCTCACCCTCCCGCCCGTGTTGTCCCTGGACTTGGCGCTACGGCCCCGGAGCCGTCACTTCACGCTCGGGGACGACGTGCTCTTCGACCTCGACCTCCGGGCGGCACGGAGCGAACCGTAGCCGCCGAGGGCGAGCACGACGGCCCCGGGCAGCGTCCCCAGCGCGACGATCGCCCCGTACGCGACGGAAATCGCCACCCCTTCGGACGCGCTCATGCCGACCGCCACCCACATCGCCGCCGCCGCCCCCTCCCTCAAACCCCATCCGGCGACAGAGAACGGTATCAGCATGGCGAGCAGCACCGGTGCGACCAGCGGCGCCAGCTCGAGGAAGGGCGTCCCGA
>JBBDSN010000165.1:10818-20095 GCA_040904885.1 Gemmatimonadota bacterium
AGGTCGAGGTGCCCGACGGTCAGCGCGAACGAGCCCTCGCGCACGGTGCGGCGCTTCGACGCTCCCCAGTCGCGGATGCGGGCCTCCTGGTCGGGCGCCTGCTCCACGGCGGCGCCCTCCCATCCATCGATGAGGCGCTCCGCGACCGCGCGCTCCCCAGGTCCGAGCCGCCACGGGCTCGGCACGAGCCAGGTGCGGTATCCGACGCGCTCGAAGCGTGCCCTGGCCTCGAACGCGGCACGGGGGCCGAGCGCCGTTCCCAGGCCCTTGTCCCTCGTTTGATGATCATTGACGAGCTCCGTCACGAACGGGTCGTCCGGGTGGGATGAGCCGCCCGCCGCCCAGGCGATGGTCCCGTCGTACGTGGTGGTGAAGAGCACGCCCCGGGCACCGTCCACGCAGCCTTCAACCACGCGCTCGAGCCATCCCTCGGATACGAGATCCAACAAGGCCGCGGCCACGCAGAGGTCCGCGTCCCGCAAGGCCACCAGTCCCTCTCTCGCCAGATCCCCCGTCATGCGCACAGGTGTGCCGGCCTCCGGCGGGAGGACCGCTCCGGCGAGCAGTGCGGCGTCGTGATCGACGAGGACCCAGGACTGGGGCTGGGGAAGCCGAGGCGCGAGGTAGCGGACGTTCGAGCCGGTTCCGCTCCCGAGATCTACGATCCTTCCCCATCCCCGCGTGAGCCACTCCTGCACGAGCGGATCGAGGAGCTCGTCGGCCCGCGACCGATGATCGAGCGCCTCGCGGAGCGATAGCCACCCCGCGTCGAAGACACTGTCCGGAGGACGCTCGTCGCCGCCGGACCCGCTCACGACGGCGTACTCGCCGTGCCCGGGATCCGGGCTGTCGCGAGCGCGTCGACCGCCGCTTCGAAGTCACGCGACGCACGGGTCCAGTCCGGAAGCCGGGCCGAGGCACGCAGCGCCCCGGCCGCGAGCGCGTTCAGTCGCTTTCGGTCGGTCAGGAGCGATCTGAGCGCCCCTGCGAGCGCGTCCGCATCTCCAGGGGGCACGAGCACGCCCGCCTCGTCGGGCACCGTGAACGGGATCGCGCCACCCGTCGTGCTCACCACCGGCAAGCCCCGCGCGATCGCCTCCGTCAACGCCATTCCGTAGCCCTCGTAATGCGACGCCAGCACGAAGAGCGTGGCCCGGCGATAGTGCGCGTCGAGCGTCGAGGCGTCCAATTCTCCCACGAAGGTGATCCGCCCCTCGAGCTGCCGAGCGCGTACCCGCTCCCGCACGGCCAGGGCGTGAGCCGGGTCATACGCTTCGCTACCGGCCAGCACACACGTCCACTCGAGATCGGGCAGCTTCGCCAGCGCGTCCACGAGCACGTCATGGCCCTTGCGCGGTGTCAGGGACCCCACGCACAGGAGCCGCGGCGGGGCGTCGTCTCCAGGTCCGGTCGCGGGCTCGGCCGGTTCCGTGCCCGGCACGGCCACCCGCACCCGGTCCGTCGCCACACCGAACTCCGTGAGCCGCCCCGCCGTGAAGCGACTCGTGACCACGACACCCCGGCAGGCGGCGAGCGCAGCCTTCTCCGACTCGTGGAACCGTGCCACGCACGCGGAATCCAGCCCGGTCTCGTCGGCGAGCGGATGGTGGACGAGGGCGACGATACCGAGACGATCGGCGTGCGCCGCCAGCACGTCCGGAAGGCCTCCACCCGCGAGCCCGTCGACGACGACGCAGCCGCCGGCGTCCACCGACGCCAGCGCGGCGTCCAGGCTCGAGCGCGCCTCGTCGTCTCCCTCCGGAAACGTGCCAGAAAGCTCGTGCACCGTCACGCGTCGTCCCCGGGCACGCATCTCGGAGGCCATGCGGGCGTCGTAGAGGTATCCGCCCGTCCGTTGTTCCAGGGACCCTGGAACGACGAGGTGTACGACGGGGCCGGTCAAACGGCGTCCTCGAAGCTCGCCCAGGCAACGTGCGACTCGTGGAGCGTCACGCAGACGCGCTCGACACCCCGGCCTCCCTCTCCGAGCACGCCGCTCCGGAGCGCGCCCGCGAGCCGGTCGAAGATCTCTCGTGCGAGGAATTCCGTGGTCGTGTTCTCGCCCTCGAAGGCATCGACGTCGTCCAGGTTCCGGTAGTTCAGGTCACCGAGGATCTGCTTCAGCGACTCATGCGCCAGACCGATGTCGACCACCAGTCCGTCCTCGTCGAGCTCGGAGCGACGGAACGTCGCGTCGACCACATAGGTGGCGCCGTGCAGGCGTTGGGCGGGCCCGAAGACCTTTCCGCGGAAGCTGTGGGCGATCATGATGTGGTCGCGGACGTTCAGGCTGTACACGGCAGGGTCCTGGATGAGGCGGACGGGGACGAGCCCGAATTATAGCAGCCTCGCGTCGGCGTCACGGTAGCGGATCCGGTGGCACAGCGTGCCGGAGGGCTCCTCGCTCAGCCGCCGCATCACGTCCGGGAGCTCCGAGAACGGGCTCTCGCCGCTGATGAGCACGTCGAGGCGTGGATCGACGAGCAGGTCGAGTGCGACCGCGAGCCGGCGACGGTGCGTCCACCGAGGCGCGCGTTCGGGCGGAATCGCGCCGACCTGGCTGCTCCTGAGCGTCAGACGCCGGGAGTGGAAGGCTTCACCGAGCGGAAGTGGCACCGTTCGGCTGCCGAACCAGCTCGCCTCGACGATGCGTGCCTCGCTCCCGGCCGCAGCGAGCGCCGTGGAGAGACCCTCGGGCGAGCCGCTCGCGTGGACGACCACGTCGGCGTCGCCCGCACCCGGGTCCTGGCTGGCGAACGGCACGTCGAGCGCTTCCGCGACGGGCTCCCGCCCGGGATCGATATCGATGAGCCGGACCTTGCCGCCCGGTATCCCCTGGCAAAGCCATGCCACGAGCATCCCCACGACGCCTCCACCCACGACCACCACGCGGTCTCCGACGGACGGACCCGCGTCCCACACGATGTTGACGGCGGTCTCCATGTTCGCGGCGAGCACCCCCCGCTCCTCCGGCACACCCTCCGGCAGAGGCACCACGGCGGAAGCCGGTACGACGTATCGGTCCTGGTGGGGGAAGAGACAGAACACGGCCTTGCCCTCGAGGAAACGGTGCGACTCCGGTGCGCTCGCGACCCGCCCGACACTGCTGTACCCGTACTTGAGCGGTCCCGGAAATTCCCCTTCTTGAAACGGAGCGCGCATTTCGTGGTACTGGGACTCCGGCACCTCGCCCCGGAACACGAGTGACTCCGTCCCCCGGCTGATCCCACTGTAGCGGGTCTCCACGAGAAGCTCGTCCCCGTCCGGTCCGGAGATCGATTTCTCGACCAGGACGCCGTCGCCGGGGGCACGGATCCAGAACTGGCAGGTTGGAATGGCTCGCGTCATATCGGTCTCCACATCTCTCGCCTCGCGGACGTGCATTTGACGTTATCGAATGAAGGCGGTCCTCTCACCCGCGCCACACCGCGGGTCCGCGTGCTCGTCGACCTGGCCACGGCGGCCCTGCCGTTGCTCGCGACGGCAGCCGCAACGTCGCGCCTCCTCGGGCTCCCGACCAGCCACGTGGCGATCAGCGGCGCGGGCTACGTCGTCCTGGCGCTCGCGCTGCTTCGGCTGGCGCCCCGGGCCCTGCCCGCCCCGGGAATCGGCTGGGCGAACCGCATCACGCTGTTTCGGGCCGTCCTTTCGATTCCGGTCGTCGCGCTGCTCTTCCACCCCGGCTCGGTCCCGGAGCACGGCGCCTGGTGGGTCATCGGAGTCGCGGGCATCGCCCTGGCTCTCGACGGCGTCGACGGGGCCGTGGCCCGTCGCACAGGGACCGAAACCGGCTTCGGCGCCCGGTTCGACATGGAGGTCGACGCGCTCCTCATTCTGGCCCTGTCCGTCCTCGCCTGGACCAGCACCCCACTCGGCTTCTGGGTGGTCGGGATCGGCGCCATCCGCTATCTGTTCCTGGCGGCCGCCTATCCGTGGCCTTTTCTGGACGCGCCCCTTCCTCCCAGCTTCCGGCGCAAGGCGATCTGCGTGGTCCAGAGCGTGGCCCTCCTGGTGTGCCTGGCTCCGCCCGTACCGGACCTGGTGCGCCTGGGCACGGCCGCCTTCGCCCTGGCCCTGCTCGTGTATTCGTTCGCCGTGGATGTCCGCTGGCTCGTCCTCAACGCCCGGGAATCGGTCAAACCAGCGATCTGAGGCCCATCCACAGCCCGACGTGGATGGGGAGGAAGAGCGCGGTCTGGAGCGCGTTCTGCTGCACGGCGAACGGCGCCAGCCCCACCAGCACGCCGGCGAGCGCGATCAGCGCCACGGCCAGCGCCACGCGCACGGCCCAGCCTCGGACCGCGGGACGCGCGAGCGCGAGCGGCACGAGCGGTACGAGCGCCAGCGACAACGGGTTGAGGAGGAAGAGGTTCTCGTTCCAGACCATGAAGCGATGGTCGGTGAACAGCACGAGCACGAGGATCAGCCCCGCGACGCCCGCGAAGAGGCCCCACGCGGTCCCCGCCACGCCGAAGGCGACCCGAGCGCGCGCGCGGCCCAGCCAAGCCAGGCCCGTCCCGAGCCCGAGGCCGAGCACGAGGGACCAGGGCCACCAGACAGGGGGCCGCTGCGGCTCCGTCGCGACGCGAGCTTCGGCGACCACCTCTTCCGAGATCACCAGGGGGCGCGTGAGCCCGTCCCCGTGATCGACCGAGACTTCCCGGACGGCGTCGCGCAGCGTCATCGGGATGAACATCTGGGCCCATCGCGTGATCGGCTGATCGCCCGGTGTTCCGAGCAGGATGTCCATCCCCGTGAACAGCAGAGGGTCGGGCCGCGTCAGGCGGCGCGTATGGTACCGGTACGACGTGCCGGTCTCCTCGGCGCCGAACTGATCGTACAACGCTCCCCCGAGCGCCCGATCGAGAAGGTCACGGACCCGTGTGGAGCAGTTGTCGAGGAAGTAGTCGTAGAAGTATTCACGGTTGCCCGGCAGCGCGTTCGTCTCGGCGAAATCGCGCAGCGCCACGCGCTGGGCCGGGGTCAGGTCGAGCTCCTGGAGGATCACTTCGCGGCCGGCGCTCCGGTACATCTCGATCATGGGCTCCGACGCGAACGGAGCCATCATGTAGAGCATCTGTCCACGAAGGAAGCGGGGGACGAAGTCGACCTGATCGAAGTCGAAGATGCCCCAGTTGTAGGACGCGTCGTATCCGGTACGGGTATCGAGGACACGGATCGCGTTGTGGCCGAAGCGCTCCCAGATCGCGGTTCCCGGCCCGATGGTCACGAGCCACACCCGGAGGTCCGATCCCGCTTCCTGGTCGCCCCCGGCGGCCGCGGAGTCCGGAACCGCCTGCGACGACGTCCCTCCCGTGGCCGCTGCTGCTGCCAGGACCCGACCCGCGGCGCCCGCGCTCATGAGGCAGGAGAGCGTGAGCGCCGCCAGGAGCGGGCGGAAGGCGCCAGTCCAGCCCACCCGGGCCCTCACAGACCGCATGAACGCGTCAAACCGGGACCGCCGCGATCACCGACAGTGCCGCGTCCACGACGTCGCGCTTCTGAAGCAGCACGGTATCTGCGGCAGGTCCCAGGGGAATGAACGAATCCGGCGCGCGCACCGATTTGAGGACACCGCGGTATCCACTCTCCGCGAGGTCGGCGACCACCGCCTCCGCGATTCCTCCACCCGTCCTCCGGCACTCGTCCACGACCAGCACGGCCCGGGCGTCGGCGGCCTCCCGCCGAATGGCCTCGAGGGGGAGCGGGTTGAGCCACCGCACATCCAGGACCCGGGCGTCGATGCCATGAACGTGCGCAAGCTCCTCACGAGCCTGTAGGCTCATGTGCAAGCCGTTGGCGTACGACACGATGAGCAGCGGCCCCTCTCCGTACGTGCCGACGTCGCCCGGAAGCAGGGCTTCACCGGGCTTCGGGTAGTCGAAGAGCCAGGCTTCGTCTCCCTCCGTGTGCAGATCCTTCTGATGGTAGAGCGCGATCGGTTCGAGGAAGGCCACGACGCGACCACACTCTTTGGCCAGCGCCAGACAACCGCGCAGCATCCGCACGGCGTCGTCCCCTCGGCTCGGGACGGCCAGCACGAGTCCGGGGATGTCCCGGAGGCCCCCGATGGAGTGGTCGTTGTGGAAGTGTCCGCCGAAACCGCGCTGATACGCGAGCCCCGCGATGCGCACGACCATTGGATTGCTGAACTGTCCGGCGCTGAAGAACTGCAGGGAAGACGCCTCTCCTCGCAGCTGGTCCACGGCGTTATGGACGTACGCGAGATATTGGATCTCCGGAACCGGGAGCAGCCCCAACAATCCGGCCCCCTGCGCGAGTCCGAGGATGGAGGTCTCGTCGAGGTGCGTGTCCACCACCCGGCCCTGTCCGAAGCGTTTCTGGAGGCCGGCCGTGACGTAGTAGACCCCGCCCTTGCGGCCGACGTCCTCGCCGAAGACGAGGATCTCGGGACGCTTGAGCATTTCGTCGGCCATGCCCGCGCTGAGGTGCGCCGCCATGGTCCGCTTCACCGGCGACGTGGCGTCCTCCGGGAGGTCCCCGTCCCAGAACCGTCGACGCGTGTCCTCCGGCACGGCGACCGCGGCGGACCTGCGGACGCGGGCTTCGTCGTAGGGCGCGAGCGGCGCCATGACCCGCTCGGCCGAATCGAGGTGTCTTCTTCCGGACGCTTCCTCGGCCGCCGCGCGCAGACGCTTCCGAACCGCGGCGAGCTTGGCGCGCAGGGTTTCGGGCGTCGCCACTCCGAGCTCGATGAGCCGGGCGGCGTTACGCAGTACGGGATCCTGCGCTTCGGTCGCCTCGATCTCCTGCCTGGACCGGTACGCGGCCTCGATGTCGCTACCCGCATGGCCCCAGAGCCGCACGGTCACGAGTCGAAGGAACACGGGCGCTCGGGAATCGCGGCACGTGCTCACGGCCTCCTCCACCGCATCCCACACGTCGTCGACCGCCCCGTCGGCTTCCAGATACCGGAGATGCTTGTGGCCGTCGAAGGTCTCCCGGATCCAGCGGTTGGGTGTGTCGGTGCTGATGCCGATGCCGTTGTCCTCGCACACGAACAGGATCGGGAGCGGGTTACCGCGGCGGTTCCCGTACCGAGCGGCCTGGATGCCCGTGAGCGCCGAGGCATGGTTCGCCGACGCGTCCCCGAAGGTGCAGCAGACGATGGCGTCGTCGGGCAGACCATGATCCACGCCCATCCGTCGGGCACGGGCGAGCGAAAACGCGGTACCCACCGCCTTGGGTACGTGCGAGGCGATCGTGCTCGTCTGGGGCGGCACCCAGAGCGCGCGGCTGCCCCACACCTTGTGCCGACCCTCGGAGGTCGGATCGTCCTCGCTGGCGCACACCGAGAGCATGGTGTCGAACGCCATGTCCACACCGGAAAGCTTTCTGCCTCGCGCCATCATGAGGCCGCCCGAGCGGTAGTGCAGGAAGCACGGATCCGTGATGCGCAGGTGCGTCCCTACGACCGCGTTCTGCTCGTGTCCGGCGGACGAGATGGTGTAGAAGCTCTGGCCGGTCGCCTTCAAGCGCCGTGCCTCCACGTCCGCCATCCGGCTGAGCAGCTGGTCTTCGAAGAGCGACAGCGCTTCCCGCGCGGTCAGGCTGGTCCCGTCCCGGACGGGATCCGACGGCGCCAGGAGGCGGGTAGGCTGTGCCGCCTCGGCCAGGTACCGGTCGAGGTTCTCCTGCACGATGGTGACTCTGTCGACGCTCAACCTCCTGCTCCTTCCGACAGATGTTGCGCCACCCGTTCGCCGGCCGCCCGGATGGCGTTTGCGACCGCCAGCGCATAGGTCTCCGTGAGCCACCTTCCCGAATCGGTCCGGTATTCCGTGGTGGAGCGTCGGATGAGCTGGTCGGGCGCGGGCGCGTACCCATGCAATAGACGGATGACGGTGGCGCCATGGCTGTTCACCTGAGCCATCTCCAGTTCTTCGCCGGACAGCGGCTCGAAGCTCGGCGTCCCCGGCCTCATGACGTCATGCACCCGATAGGCGGCCTCCCGCAGGGCCTCCTGCAGGAGGACGAAAAAGCTCCCTTCTCCGCGCGCCTCCGCCCACTCCGAGATGAGGTGGATGCGCGCCTCGGAAGGCGGCTCGTCCGTCATCTCGTTGGCATACTCCTGAAGGGTCTGCGCGGGCTCGTACTCCTCACCGATCCGGCGCACGGCGGCCGTCGCGCCGCCCTCCATCCACTCGAGCGCCTGGTCGAGCACGGCGGTGTCAGCTTCGGTCGCCATGTACGAGATCACGTCCGCGTAGAGCGACTCGTACGCGAAGGCGTCGACGACCGCGGGAATCAGCTGCTCCAACTCGGCGTCGGTCGGGTCTCCGATGAGAATCGCGGCCTGTCGGCTGAACGCCGGAGCGCGCTGGCCCAGCACGCCCTCCACGTTCAACAACTCGAGGAGCCTGGCCGCGTCCTCCCGCAGCACCGCGGTTTCGTCGCGAGGCTCCGGGACGGGGAGCGGAGGGCTCCCACCACAGGCGCTCGCCGCGAAAATCGCGAAGATCAGCGAGCCGAGGGTCGATCTCTTCATGTATGCATCCATTCGATGGCGGTTCTGAACACGGTCAACCTTATTCAAGGGGCGGGGAATACGACAGACCGCCGTAGCGATCGGTGTCGATGCGATGGGTGGCCCCAGAGCCGTCTACGGCCTTATGATCTCCCCCGAACGCATTTCGAATCACCGTGACCGGGTGTGTCGCTCATGAAGAAGACCTTCTTCGCCGTTGCCTTTGCCCTCGCCTTCTCGGCGTGCACGTCGCCGGGCCTGGACGAGGCTCGTTGGGAAGCTCGCGCCGACAACGTGACCATCACCCGGGACAACTGGGGGATCGCGCACGTCCGGGGCCGGACCGACGCCGACGCCGTGTTCGGCATGATCTACGCTCAGGCCGAAGACGACTTCAACCGCATCGAGGTCAACTACCTCAACGCGATGGGGCGGCTGGCCGAAGCCGAGGGGGAATCGGAGATCTGGCGTGATCTCCGCATGCGGCTCTTCATCGATCCCGACGAATTGCGCACGCTCTACGACGAGAGCCCGGCCTGGTTGAAGGAGTTGATGGACGCGTGGGCCGACGGTCTCAACTACTATCTGCACACACACCCCGCCGTGACCCCACGCGTGCTCACACGCTTCGAGCCGTGGATGGCGTTGAGCTTCACCGAGGGGAGCATCGGTGGGGATATCGAGCGCGTAAACCTCGGGCGGCTCGCCGATTTCTACGCGACCGACCCCGAGCAGCGTCTCGGCGCCACGCTCACGGCCTCCGCCGATGTCCCCGACCTGGGCGCCGGC
>JBBDSN010000165.1:20195-22886 GCA_040904885.1 Gemmatimonadota bacterium
GCGTCTCGGCGCCACGCTCACGGCCTCCGCCGATGTCCCCGACCTGGGCGCCGGCCGCGACCTGGAGCTCGAGCCGACCGGATCGAACGGCTTCGCGATCGCTCCCGGCAATACACGGGACGGTCATGCGCTGCTCCTCATCAACCCACACACCTCCTTCTTCTTCCGTTCCGAGCTTCAGATGACGAGCGACGAGGGGCTGAACGCTTACGGGGCCGTGACCTGGGGACAGTTCTTCGTCTACCAGGGCTTCAACGAGACCGCCGGCTGGATGCACACCTCGAGCGGGGTCGACAACATCGACGAGTACGTCGAGACCGTGCTTCCGTCCGAGGATGGCCTCCGGTACGCGCATGGAGAGGAGCGCCCGGAGGTCCAGGAGCGTGAGGTGACCCTACGGTACCGGACCGACTCCGGCATGGCGGAGCGCACCTTCACGGTGTACCGCACGCATCACGGTCCGATCGTCCGGGAGCTCGACGGGCGCTGGGTGTCGGTGAGCCTGATGGAAAACCCGCAGGACGCGCTCATGCAGTCCTATCTGCGCACCAAGGCCGCCGACCTCGACGAATTCCTGGAGACCATGGAGCTCCATACGAACTCTTCGAACAACACCGTGTTCGCGGACGCCGAAGGCAACATCGCGTATTTCCACAGCAACTTCATTCCGCGACGCGATACGCGCTTCGACTGGTCCGAGCCGGTCGATGGCAGCGACCCGGCCACCGACTGGGGAGAGCCGCACGCCATCGACGAGAGCCCCAATGTCTTGAACCCCCCGAACGGGTGGGTGCAGAATACCAACAACTGGGCCTACTCGACCGCCGGTCCGCACAGCCCCGTGCCGGCGGAATACCCTGCCTATGTCGACCGCTACGGAGAAAATGCCAGGGGCATCAACGCGCTCCGCCTCCTGCCGGGCCGCACCGACCTGACCATCGAGGGGCTGCGCGCCCTGGCGTTCGATTCCTATCTCCCCGCATTCGAGCCGCTCATTCCCGCCCTGCTGACCGCCTACGACCGTCTGCCCGCGAACCATGCGCTGCGACCGTCCGTGGCCCCACAGATCGAGCTGCTACGCAACTGGGATCTCCGTTGGAGCGAGGAATCCGTGCCGACGGCCCTGGCCATCTACTGGGCCGAGGAGCTCATGGACCGGGTGGCCGACGACGCCCGCGCGGCGGACGTGAGCACGTCGGAGTTCATCGAGACGAACATCGATCCCGTCCGCCATGTGGAGGCGCTCGAGGCGGCCAGCGCTCGGCTCGAAGCCGATTTCGGCTCGTGGGACACCCCCTGGGGCGAGATCAACCGCTTCCAGCGGCTTACGGGCGACATCGTCCAACCGTTCGACGACGACGCGCCGAGCATCCCGGTGGGGTTCACCTCGTCGCGTTGGGGCTCCCTGGCTTCCTTCGGCGCTCGGACCTATCCGGGCACCGTGCGCCGCTACGGCACGAGCGGGAACAGCTTCGTCGCCGTCGTCGAGTTCGGGGACAGCGTGCGCGCCATTGCGGTCACGGCCGGCGGCGAGAGCGGAGACCCGAGCTCACCCCACTTCAACGACCAGGCGCAGATCTACGCCGACGGTGACCTGCGGGACGTGCACTTCTATCCCGTCCAGATCGAGGAGCACGCGGAGCGTCGCTACCGCCCCGGCGGGTGAACGGTTCGTGCCTCGTGCCCGGCTACGCGTCGCGAGGAACGAGCCATAACCACTCCTGATCCTCCGCCGAGCGCTCGAACGCGGCGAGCACGACGTCGGAGTGGCTCATGCCCGGAACGGTCGGGACGGTAGCGGCCGTCCGCTCCCGGGCCGCGATCCTCGACACGACGTGCGTAGGTCCGAAACGCTCCATGATTTCAGCCGTAACGCCCGGCTGGGCGAACTCGTGCATCTCGACGAGGATCTCCGCTCGGCCGAGGCCAGGAACCGAGCGGGGGTCAAGGAGCTCGTGCTCCTCACCCTCGACGTCCATGAGCACCCGCGGGCGCTCCTCGGTCCCGAGGCTCTGATCCAACGTGTCCGGGGTGCAGGTGCCGCGAATGTCCAGGCGATCGATCACGCCGTTGAGCCGCGCGAATTCGCGCATCAGCGCGCGCC
Source organism: Gemmatimonadota bacterium (assembly GCA_040904885.1). Classification (GTDB taxonomy): domain Bacteria; phylum Gemmatimonadota; class Gemmatimonadetes; order Longimicrobiales; family Gaopeijiaceae; genus JAWLHJ01. Next base: position 22,300 of record JBBDSN010000165.1, read on the forward strand.
CCTCGGCGCTTCGCTCGAATCCCGTGATCCGCAGGCCTGACGTCCGCATGAGCAGCCCGACGGCGTAGTAGCCTTCCGCCGCCCCGACATTGACGACGCGCTTCGGTCCCTCCGAGATCAGCCGCACGATGACTGGATGCAACTCCTGCTCGTACGTCCCCAGCAGCTTCGGACCGAGTTGGCTGAACCCGGTGCGGGTATACCGCATGGTCGCGAACGGGCCGTGCTGCACCCGTCCGCGCGTCACGCGCCATGCCCGGGCCGTGGCCGCGTCGACCCGGTCCCGCCAACGGTCGCCTCGATAGGTACGCAGCCGGTCCGGGACGACCCGCCTGAGAAATGGCCTCACACGCTTCGGTATCCTCATGATTTATAACAGGATGAGATGCGTCGTCTCATGTCAAGCCTCCGTCCTGTGTCCAGCGCCGAGTCGCTTGCTTTCGACCGATGAGCCGGCGTAAGCTCGTCGCATGGAGCACATCAATGATCCCGATCCACGGAGTTGCCCATCATGTTCCGATTCCGCGCATCCCGGAATCGGACGTGTACCTCGTGTCGAACATCAACGGGGGCCCGCTCGACCAGAA
>JBBDSN010000166.1:0-5237 GCA_040904885.1 Gemmatimonadota bacterium
CTCTTTTCGCCACATTGGGAATCGTTCCATCTTCGAACGATCGCGTCCGTCATGCCCACGACGGGGTAGGCTTCGGAGCGCCTGTGCGACGCGGAGCGACTTCCGGGGTTCACCACGGCTGCTCCACTCGACTCGTTCGACTTTCGAACGGCTCTCGAAGTTCGCACGGAAGGGGTCGCAGGCCGCTCAGCCACCTCCCTGAGCCCCGCGAGCGTCACTCCCGCTCCAGCAGCTCCGCCGCCATCCGGTACGCCACCTCGTGCGGTGTGAGCTCCTCGGCGTCCGCCGCGCGTAGGATGGCGAGGGCCCGGTCGTAGATGCCGTCGAGCTTCGTCTGCATCTGGTCGTTGGGGTAGAGCCCCGCGGCCGCGGTTCCCGCGATCACGCCCCCCGCGCTCGCGACGAAGTCGGGGATCAGCGCGATTCCGCGCGTGCGTAGTCTTCCCCCGTCGGCCTCGGTCGCGAGCTGGTTGTTGGCCCCGCCGCAGATCCCCTGCACGCGGAGCCGCGGGATCGTCGCCTCGGAAAGGACGGCACCGAGCGCGCACGGCGACAGGATATCCGCCTCGACGAACAGGATGTCGTCCGGGGGCACGACCTCGACCGTGGTCCGCGCCTGCACGGCACGCACGGCGTCCCCGTTCACATCGGCGATGGTGACCCGCGCCCCCGCATTCACCAGATGGACGGCCAGATCACTCCCCACCGCGCCCGCACCCTGGACCGCCACGTGGACCTCCGCCAGATCCGTCGATCCGAGCACGTGCTCGGCCACTGCCCGGATGCCGCGGAACACTCCGAGCGCGGTGGGCGGGCCGGAGCTTCCCATCTGCCGGGTGGTCGCGCCGACGTGGTCGGTCTCTTCCGAGATGACGTCCATGTCCGCGGCGGTCGTGCCGACGTCCGGCCCGCACATGTACGCGCCGCCGAAGCTCTCCACCGCGCGGCCGAACGCGCGCAGCAGCGCGGGGGTCTTGTCCCGCCCGGGATCCCCGAGGATGACGCTCTTCGCGCCCCCCAACGGCAGCTCCGCCAGGACGTTCTTGTAGGTCATCGCCCTGGACAGGCGGAGCACGTCGGTGAGCGCGTCGGCGTCCGAGGCGTAGGGGCGGAAGCGGACCCCGCCCGCGGCCATGCCCCCCCGGCCCCGGTGGATGGCGACGATGGCGGCGAGGCCCGTACGCGCGTCGCTGACGTGGCATACGCGCTCGTGGTGGTCGAACTCGGGGTGGTCGAAGATCACGGAGTGTGGGGCTTCAGCTGTTCGGGGATCCGGTCGGCGACCGCGTCCATCTGGGAGGCCCGCTCGTCGGCCCAACGGGGAAGGAAGAGCCGCAGGTAGCCCAACTGGCCGAGCCCTCCAGCGATGAACGCCAGGGATACGAGCATCTCTCGAGCGGCGCCGCGTCGCCCTTGAGCGTCTGCACGCGCAGGCGCCAGTCGTCGCCGTCCGGCTCGACGTGGGCCTGCAGGTTGCCGTTGGACCACGACCGGAGCGCGCCGTGCGTGGTGACCTTGCCGACCGCCCCGAAGGTCGCGCGCAGATCGGCGACCTCGTCATCATCGTAGCGGCGGTTCGTCATGGTACGCGCGGTCCGGTGGAGGCCCGTGCATCGAGCAGCCTGCCCACGGCGCCGACGAACCCGTCGCGGTGGGCCGAGAACTCCTCGCCCGTGGGGCTCGGCCACGCGCCGTGGGTTGCGATCACGAGATCCCTGGCGGGGTCGATGTGGATCATCTGGCCGAAGATGCCCCGGGCCGTGAACGCTCCGTCGTCTCCGAGCCACCAGAGGTATCCGTAGCCGTCGTTTGCCGGGGAAGGCGTGGTCGACTCGGCGATCCACCCCTCGGGCAGCACCCGCCGGCCGTCGTCCAACACGCCGTCCGCGAGCACGAACAGACCCAGTCGGGCGTAGTCGCGGAGGGTCGCGCTGATGCAGCAGCCGGCGTACTCCGGACCGCCCGGCTCGACGAGCATCCAGTTCGCGTCGGCCTCCATGCCGAACGGCTCCCAGATCTTCTGGTGCAGATAGCTCGACAGGTTGTTGCCGACCGCCCCTCGCACGACCGCACCCGCGAGGTAGATCTCGCCGGTGCTGTAGTTGAAGCGCTCACCCGGGGCGGCCACGCGCGGTTTCTCACTGAGGAAGTGGAGCCGCTCGACCCCACCGAAGTCGATTTCCCGGCTGACATCGGAGTCGGGATCGGAGTAGTCCTCGTTCCAGGCGACGCCCGAGCTCATCCGGAGGACGTTCCGGATCCGGACGGCGTCGTACGCGCTGCCCTCGAGTAGGGGGATGTAGTCCGTGACCCGGTCGTCCACGCTGCCGATGGTTCCGTCCTGGATCGCGGCGCCGAGGAGCAGCGAGACGACGGACTTCGCGACCGAGTAGGACACCCAGCGGGTGGAGGGCGCGTTCGGCGGGACGTAGCGCTCGAGGAGGACCTCGCCGTCCTGGACCACGATGAGTCCGGTGACGTGGTTGCGGGCGAGAAAGTCGTCCAGGCCGTAGGTGCGGCCGCCGACGTCGTAGGCGAGGTCGCCGAAGTCGGCGGGTCGGGCCGGAAGCTCGGACGGACGGGTGCTGGCCGGGATGCGCCGCGTATCGAAGAGCAGGTCGTAGTTCGGGAAGCCCGCGAGCTGCTGTTCGGGCGTCCAGAGGAGCACGCTGTCGGGGTGGCCGAACGAGAGGCCCTCCTCAGTGCTGGCCGGGAGTGCTTCACGGCGCTCGCTGGAGCTGCCATCGGCCGCGCAGGACGCGACGATCAGGAGGAGGGCCCAGGCCAGGGCTCCGAATCCGGTGATCTGAAGCGGCGACCTCACCCGTCCGCGACCCGTCCGATGCATCCCCCGCAACTCCTGCCTGATGGTTCTGAATGTCCTCGATCCAAAGTAGCCCGAGCGGAACGTGGCGCACGACACGCTGCGAGCCTGCAGGTGGCCCCGGCCCGAGCCTGTGATCGTGAGGTCTGCCTAGATGCCGTTTAGGTATTTCGAGGCACTGTTGACATATATCTTAACAGTATGGATGTTTGTTGAACTTATATCTCAACAACGAGGCTTTCATGGACGACACGCAGATCAGCGCGGGCAAAGATACGATCGCTTTCGCTTCGCTTTTGTCGGGCGCATACGCGAGTGCCGCGGTCGCGCTCCTCTTCCTCGGCATCGACGCGATGCGCGGGGATCCCTTTTTCACGCCGTCCTTGATGGGGTCGGTGCTGCTGCTCGGAAGCGAGCCCTCGGCCGCGCTGCCGGTGCGACTCGACATGGTCGCTTATTACAGCCTGATGCACGTCGTGCTGTTCTCACTGCTCGGGACTGTATTCACCCTCGCCTGCCTCAGGGTCACCACGCTGACGAAGCGGCCGGTGATCTTCGCCGGGGTCATTCTCGGCACGCTGACGCTGGGAATGGTCGGGTTGGATGTGGCCTGGTTCCCGGGTCTGGTGCAGGCCATCGGTCCCGTGCCGCTCGTCGCTGCGAACCTGGGCGCCGCTGTCGTGATGTCGGTCTTCATCGCCAGAGCGCTCGCGCGGGATACGATTCGAGGTGCGAAGCCCGACGCTGTCGAAGCCGTCGCCCCTGCGCGCTGAGATTCCTACCATTACCCCCTCGATTCTCAAGGAGAAAGAGTTATGACGTTCGTTGCCGTCGCCGCTCAGATCATCATCGCGTTCGGAATCTTCAACGTGTGGATTTTTCGTCGTGACCGCCCCACCAGGTACCGTCCCGAGGGTGCTCGCTCCATTGCCGAGGAGTTCGAGCGCTATGGACTTCCGGACTGGGTTCGGGTCGTGGTCGGCTCGACCAAGCTCGCGCTCGCCGCGGCTCTGCTCGTGGGCGTGATCTATGCGCAGGTTGCGGTGCCCGCGGCGTTGCTCATGGGCGTCCTGATGCTCGGCGCCATCGCGGCCCACGTTCGCGTCCGGGATCCTCTGGTGAAGGCGCTGCCGGCGCTGGGCATGCTGCTGCTCTCCGGAGTCGTGGTGGTCGCGTATCTGGCGTAAACCCCTCTTCCAATTCTGAAACAGGACCGACCATCATGTCTGATTCCGCCATGTCTGATTCCGCGCGTGTTCATCTCGTATTCGGAGCCTACGGAGGCATTGGGTCGGCTTTGGCTCGACGTCTGGCGCACTCCGGCGTTCAGCTGGCCGTGTCCGGGCGCGACTCCGATCGACTCGACGCGCTGGCGGTCGAGTTGGGCGCGTGGGCGGCGCCCGCCGATGCATCCGATTTCGAAGACGTCGAAGAGGCGGTCTCGGGAGTCGTGGAACGTTTCGGCCGGCTCGACGGGGTGACGAATTGTGTGGGTAGCTTCCTGCTGAAGCCCGCGCACCTGACGCGCTCCACCGAGTGGCACGAGACGCTCGCGGCGAATCTCACCAGCGCGTTCGCCGTGTTGCGCGCATCCGTGAAGCTCGAGGCCATCGCCGCAGCCAAGGGTGGAATCGATGCCTTGGTGCGATCGGCTGGCGCGACCTACGGACCGGCCGGGATCCGTGTGAACGCGGTTGCTCCAGGTCTGGTCGAGACGCCGCTCACGGCCCGGATCAGCTCGAACGACAAGGCGCGGTCAGCCTCCGAGGCGATGCACGCATTGGGTCGGCTGGGAACCGCCGAGGACGTCGCGGCGGCCATGCACTGGCTGCTCTCGGACGAAGCCAGTTGGGTCACCGGACAGACACTCGGCGTAGATGGAGGGCTCGGACGGGTGCGGTCGGCATGACGAGCACAGAACGCAGCTACTCGATGGGCGCTGCCGCCGAGCGGACGGGCCTCACCCCCGCGTTGATCCGCACGTGGGAGTCGCGCTACGGAGCCGTGCGTCCCGACCGAACCGATTCCGGCCACCGGAGGTTCTCCGAGGAGGACGTGCGCAGACTGCAGGGGTTGAAGGCCCTGGTTGACGATGGGCGGCGTATCAGCTCGGTCGCGGGACTGAGTGACGACGAGCTTCGGCGCGAGATCGCCGAGATGGAACAGCCGCTGGTCTCTCTGGTCGGCAAGGGCGCGTCGATGGATCCCGCAGACGCGATCGAGGCGCTGCGAGTCCTCGACCGCGAACGGTTTCGCAACGCCCTCGAGCAGGCCGCGCTGCGGCTCGGAAGGATCGCGATGTTCGATCGCTTCCTCGCGCCCCTCATGAAGCAGGTCGGCGACCGTTGCGAAGCTGGTGATCTGCGCATGGTCCATGAGCATCTCGCGACGGCGGAGGTCCGCGGATTCCTCG
>JBBDSN010000166.1:5337-22701 GCA_040904885.1 Gemmatimonadota bacterium
CCCAGTCCGAGGGGTGGCGGGTGATCTACCTGGGTCCGAATCTGCCCGCGGCGGAGCTGGCCGCAGCGGCCATCGAGGTCGGGGCCCAGGCGTTGGCGCTGTCCGTCACCGTGATCGAAGACGTGGAGGGGCTGCTGGCTGAGCTTCGCACGCTTCGCGGGCTTCTGCCCGCGAGCGTGGAAATCGTGATCGGGGGCCGAGCGGCCGAGACACTCACCGAAGCGTGCGGCGCGCTGAAGGTCATTCATTGCCCGACGCTCCCCATATTCCGGGAGGAACTCAGCCGGCTTCGCGCGCGCCGCGCCGGGCCCCGGTAGGGCGAGACCACCGTGGCCGTCGAGACGCTCCATCTGATCGCGACCCTCTTCATGGCGGGGGTTCTCGCCGGGTCATGGCTTGCGAGACGGCGAACCGGGGGCCACGGTGTCGAAGCAGCCGCGGCAGCAGACCCAGCCCCTGGAGAGGTAACGCACATGCACGCGACCACCCGTTCCCCGCGCTCCGCGCTCGTCCTCGGTGTCACGGTCTTCGTCCTCGCGACCACGAGTTCACTCGATGCCCAGGAACGTGACTTCGGAGCCCTGGCCGAAGCGTCCCTGGCCCAGATCGAAGGGACCCTGAGCGTTCCTGGCCTTCGCGCCAGCGTCGAGGTCCTCAGGGACGAGTGGGGCATCGCGCACGTGTACGCGCGTAACCCGCACGACCTGTTCTTCGCGCAGGGGTACGTGCAGGCCCAGGATCGGCTCTGGCAGATGGACATGTGGCGGCGCATCAACGAGGGCCGGCTGGCCGAGATCCTGGGGCCGGAAGCCCTGCGGCACGACAAGCTGGCCCGGCTCATCCGGTTCCGTGGGGACTGGGACGCCGAGTTCGAGAGTTACCATCCGGATGGCCGGATGATCTTTCAGGCGTTCGCGGACGGGGTGAACGCCTACATCGAAGAGATCGGGGACAACCTGCCGGTCGAGTACAAGCTCACCGGCCTACGCCCGCTGCCGTGGACGCCCGAGTCGTCCACCGGCCGGGTGGCGACCGCGCTCCCGATCGGAAACGCCCGGGGAGAGTTGCGGCTCGCGCAGTCGATCGCGCGGCAGGGACTGGCCGTGGCCGACCGTGAGGCGGGCGAAGGCATCGCCAACTGGATCCCGCTGGAGCTGCCGGAGGGGCTCGATCCGTCCATCATCACGGACGACGTGGTGGAGGCGCTCGGCGGGTTCGATGCGAGCTTCCCGGAGCCCCCACTCCTGCCGGAGTACAGGGATTGGCCGGGCGCTTCCGCGTCCCTGAACACCGGGGCGCAGACCAGCTCGCCCGGCAGCAACAACTGGGCGGTCAGCGGGAGCCGCACGGCCACCGGCCAGGTGCTGCTCGCGAACGACCCGCATCGCGGGGTCGCGAACCCGTCGCTCCGGTACCTGATCCACCTGAACGCGCCCGGATACAGTGTGATCGGGGCGACCGAGCCGGCGATTCCCGGCGTCGCGATCGGTCACAACGGGCGCATCGGGTGGGGGCTGACCATCGTCGGCACCGACCAGGCCGACGTGTTCGTGGAACAGCTCGATCCGGACGACCTCGGCCGGGCACGCTGGCAGAACCAATGGTATGCGCTCGAGACCGTGGTCGACACGATCCCGGTCCGCGGGAGCGACCCCGAGATCGTCCAACTGACGTACAGCAGACATGGCCCCGTCTTCTACGCGGACTCGGTCCACAGTGTCGCGTACGCGGTGCATGCGACGTCGAACGACCCCGGAAGCGGCGGCTACCTGGCCGCGCTCAGGCTGGCCGAGGCCGACGATTGTCACGACTTCATCGACGTGATGGCGTACTATCATGCGCCGTCCGAGAACATGGTCTGCGGAGACGTCGAGGGGAACATCGCATGGCTCGCGGCGGCCTTGTCACCGCGCCGTGCCGGCGGTTGGTACGGTCGACTTCCCGTGCCGGGGACCGGCCAGTACCGCTGGGACGGGTTCCGCAGCCACACCGAGCTCCCGCAGGAGTTCAATCCGGAACGGGGATGGACCGGCACGTCGAACAACGACGTCCAGCCGGAGGGATACGACCCGCCGCTCATGTTCCGCAGCAGCGTGTCGTCGCGGTGGGACCGGCAGCTCCAGGTGTTCGCCGAGCGGGGCGGAGACATGACCGTCGCGGACTTCGAGGACATGCAGCACGACGCGGTGCATCCGTGGTTCGCCGAGCGCGACCTCCCGCTGCTGCGCGGCTGGACCGGCACCGACCCCGATGTGGAATGGGCGCGCTGGCAGCTCACCGAGTGGGACGGCGTCTACCACCGGCTCAGTCCGGCCCCCGCGCTGCACAACTACTGGCGGGGCGCGCTCGACGAAGAGGCACGGCGGGACGGCGTCCCGGCCGGGCACCGGGCGGAGCTCTCCGAGGCCGCGCTGGTGGCCGCGGTGGACCGGCTGCGCGAAACGCAGGGCGCAAACCCGCGCGAGTGGCGATGGGGCCGCATCAACCGTAGTGAGTTCCCGCATACGTTCATTGCGGCCTACGACCTCCCGGCGGTCGAACGCTCGGGGGACGGGGGCACTATCTTCGACACCGGCGCGACCTTCCGCGAGATCATCGACTTCTCCGATTTCGACAACTCGCGCGCCACCAGCACGCCCGGGCAGTCCATGCAGCCAGGGAGCCCGTTCTACGCAAACCTGCTGCCGATCTGGGCGGACGAGGAGTATTTTCCCCTGCTGTATACGCGCGCGACCGTCGAGGACGGAACTACGCATCGGCTGAGGTTGCAGCCGGACGGGTGACGCTTCCGTAACTTGGGCTCGGCTCACCGATCCATTCCGTAACCCTCCACGCAGGCATCTCCTATCGCCGCCCGTTCCTCCGACCCCAGATCTGCCCGACACACCAACGGTCTGCCGAGCCCTCTCCCGCTCGTGGGTCGCAAGGACGAGCTCGCAGGCCTCCGGGAGCTTTTGCGCGCCGATGACCGGCGGACGTCCGTCGTGGTATTGGCGGGAGATGGAGGCGTCGGCAAGTCCCGGCTTGCCGCCGAGGTGGCCGAGACTGCGGAGGACGACGAATGGACGGTTGCGCGGGGCCGTGCATATCCGGTCGAGACTGGCGTGCCCTACGCGCTCTTCGCGGACGCGTTCCTGCCGATTATGCGCGAGATGGATGCCGCGAAGCTCACCGTGCTCAGCCGCGGCGGCGAGGCGGAGCTCCGGCGTTTGTTTCCCGCGCTCGGCGGCGGCGAGGGCTTCGTGGATGCGTCGGGCGATCCCGACGAGTTTCGCACCCGCCTCATGTGGAATTTCACGGAATTCCTCAAGAGCTACGCCCGACGATCTCCCTTGCTTTGCGTTCTCGAGGACCTCCAATGGGCCGACGGATCGTCGCTCGAGTTGCTGCACTTCATCGCGCGTCAGGTCGGTGGACACCCGGTACTCATCCTGTGCACCTGCAACGACGCGGAGCAGGACCGGAGCTCCCAGCTTGTGCAGATCGAGCGCTCGCTCGTCTCCCTGGGCGCGGGCGAGATCCGTCAGCTGGCCCCCCTGACCCAGGAGCAGGTCACGGAGCTCCTGAACCGGACCTTCGACGTGGACCGCGCGGTGATTCGGGAGTTCTCCGCACTGCTCTACGGATGGACGCGCGGCAACGCGTTCTTCCTCGAAGAGATCCTGAAGTCGATGGTCTCCTCGGGACGGCTCGTTCGTGAGAACGGCGTCTGGGTGGGTTGGGACGACGTGGACTTTTCCCTGCCCGGGTCCATCCGCGATGCGATTCTCGGGCGCATCGCCTCGCTCTCGGTCGAAGCGCAGGCCGTGCTTGAGCTGGCCGCCGTCGTCGGGGCGCGTGCACGCTACCCGGTGCTCGCATCTCTGAGCGGGCTCGACGAGCCGGCTTTGCTTGCGGCACTCGAGGAGCTTTGCCATCACCGCGTGCTCGACGAGCGCATGGAGGACGACGTGATCGTCTACGTGTTCTCCCATCCCCTGGTGCGGCAGACGCTCTACGACCAGCTGGGACTCCAGCGTGCGCGCATGCTGCACGGACGGGTGGCCGAGGCGATGGAAGCCGTCCACGGGGCGCACGCGCTCGAGCACGCGGACGAGCTCGCCTACCACTTCACGCGCACCGATTCGACGGGGCTGAGAGCCAAGGCGACGGCCTACCTCACGGCGGCGGGTCGGCGCGCGCTCGATCGACGGGCGGACCAGGAAGCGGCGGACTATCTGCGGACGGCACTCGAGCACGCCCGCGCGGACCCGTTGACCGACCCCGGCACGGTCGCGGGCCTGGTCGCCCTGCTCGCGCGGGCACGGCAGCATGAAGGCGACTTCGAGGGGGCAGTCGAGCTCTGGTCGGACGCGCTCGAGCGGACTCCCCCGGAGCGGCCGGAATATCTGGACATCTGCCGCGCCCTCGGCATGGCGCACTTCTGGTGCGGTCGGCACGACGAGGCCCACCGTCGGCTCGACCAGGGTCTCGAAGCGGCCAAGGCGGCAGGCGCCGCCGCTGCCCTCGTGCGTCTGCGCGTGGCCAAGGGTCATTGCCTTCACGAAGTCGGGCGCGGCTCGGACGCTCTCGAGACGGTCTTGCCGGCGCTCCCGCTCGCCGAGGGGTTGAGCGACGCCGGTGCCACGGCGCGCGTGCACCGGGCCCTGGCCCTCCTGTACGTCTGGATCGGCCCACCGGAGAAGGCGCACGAGCATGGACGGAAAGCCATCGAGCTGGCGCGTCAGGTGGAAGATGTCTCGATCGAGTTCTGGGCCCGCTGGGGCCTCGCCGTCCTGGTCGGCATGAGAGGAGAGACCGGTCGCATGCAAGAGGCGATCGAACAGATCACCGAACTGGCCGACCGTTCACGCTCCCCGGTGCTGCGCCTGTGGACCGCGGAGATGGAGATCGAGCTCGCCTACGGACGCGGTGACTGGGACTCGGGGATCGCGCTCGGCGAGCAGGCCATCGGGCTCGCCCGCGACCTGCATCAACGGACCCTGTTGCCGCGCCTTCTGGTCTGGACGTCACAGTTCTACCTGGGGCGGGGTGAGCTCGACCGCGCCCGCGAGCTCATCGACGAAGCCGTCGATATTTCCGGGCTCGATGCAACGTCTGGCCCGGTCGACGTGCACCAGGTGGTTCCGGCCGCGATCGGGCTCGCCCATTACCTGGTGGGGATCGGCGATTACGCCGGAGCGATCGATACCGCGGAGAAGGGGCTGCGGATCGCCGAGGGGACCGGGTACACGCTCTGGGCCGTGCATCGACTGCTGCCCGTGATGGCCGAAGCGTGTTTGTGGGCGGGCGAGATCGATCGGGCCGGTGAGGTCGGGGGCCGTTTGCGAACCCACGCCGCGACGCTCGATCACAAGTTGGGGCTCGCCTGGGCCGATGCGTGCGACGCGCTCGTATGCTGGAAGCAGGGCGACCCGGAAGGTGCGGTCGACCTGATGCGCCGCGCGTCGGAGTCGCTCGAAGAGATTCCGATGATCCCCTACGCCGCACGGATCCGGAGGCAACTCGCTGGCCGGCTTCTCGACATCGGGGCAAAGGAGGCCGCGGTGTCCGAACTGAAGCGGGTGCACGACACGTGCGTGCGACTCGGGGCGGGACCTGAGCTCGATAAGACGCGGATGATGTTCCGGGAGGCCGGGCATACCGCCCCACCCAAGGGGATGGGTGAGGGCCTGGCCGGCCTGACCGAGCGGGAGACCGAAGTCGCCATCCTCACCGCGGGCAGGCTGACGAACGAGGAGATCGGCGAGCGGCTCGGTATCGCTCGCAGAACGGCGAGCACGCATCTCTCGAAGATCTACAAGAAGCTCGGCATCGGTTCGCGTGGCGAGCTGGCCGACCTCGTGCGTGAAGCGGGCTTGCTCGGCCACTGAGAGGGAGCGCCTACTCCGGCACCGCTTCGTGGATCCAACCCTCCAGGTCGTCATAGGAAACGTCGAACGCGACCTGGGCGGCCAGGCTCGGCCGGCGGGCGGTCGTCCGGATCATGACCCGCTCCTGTACCGGAGCGGACGTCGGCACCACGAAACGGCACGCGCCTGTCGGGAGACCCGGTTCGAAGTCCAGTACGTCGGCACGGCGAAGCTCGATGGAGTAACGGCGGTCCAGGCGGGGGAAGACGATGACGCTCTCGGCCGTCACTTCCCCGATGTAGCCCTCGAACACCGTGGTCGAGACCTCGTGGCGTGGGTTGAAGCTGGCCGGCCGCAGGTTCATGGATGTCCGGTCGTCATGGTTCCGCATGGTCGATCCCCCCTTCACTTGAGACACTTCGGCGTGGTTCCGTTTGCTGCGTCACAAGAGTGCGACTGACCTGGGGGTCTGCCCCATACGTAGGATGACGTATGCTGGTCGCGCCGGGACGTACGTCTTCGGCTCGATGGCGCTTGTCACCGGCGCTGAACGGCGGTTCCGAAGGGGAGCACCACCGCCGGCCCGTCTTCGACCAACCCGCGACAGGACCGGAGAAGGGAGCGTCCGCGCGCGGTTTCCAGCCCGGCCCACCCGAAGAGCCCTTCGACCTTCGCGTCCAACCCCGCCTCATCCAGGGGCTGGTCGGGATCGCCCGCGGCGGACTCGCGCACGACCCGGTGGCGGACCCCATCGTTACCCACTACGCTCACGTGCGCGCCCCACCGTTTCGGGTACGCCGCCGCGAGTGAGTCGTCGGTCCCGACCGTGACATGCGTGAGGAGGTCCCGGACCCGCCCGTCGTCGATCGCCCCGGCCTCGAAGGTCTCGAGTCCGGGCCGGCCATGAAGGAGCGTTGAGGCCACGGCATACTGCATGCTGAAGCGCGCCTCGTGGGGCGTGCGGGGCGCGGGCCGGTCGGTCACGTCCAGAGCTGCTGGATAGCTCTCGACGCGCACCTCCGCTGGTCGGGTATCACCCAACGCTTCCCGTAGCTGGAGCGCCGCGTCGATGGCCGGATGGACATGCCGGCAGCACGGATACGGCTTCATCGACGTCTCGGGGAGCTTCCACCCGAGTGTGTCGGCGAGGACCGCGTCGGGCCGTGCGTCCGGGCAGAGCGCTTGAAACAACCCCTTGTCGCCTTCCAGGATCGCCTCGGCGCCCGTGAGCCCTTTCGCGGCGAGCAACGCGGCGCGGAGTCCCGCCGACGCGGCATGACCGGCGTGGAGCGGCTTGCTCATCGCTCCTTCGTCGTTGAACTGCCAGAGCCCGGCGGCTTGCGTCCCGGCGCTGCCCAGGGCCCATACCCAGCGGTCCTCGCTCAGGTCGAGGAGGGAAGCCGCGGCGGCCGCCGATCCGAAGACGCCGGCGGTGGCCGTGTTGTGGAACGTTCGGTAGTGGGCCGGACCGAGCGCCTCGCCGATGCGGGTCATGACGTCGTAGCCGGCCAACACGGCGCGCAGGATCGCGTGGCCCCGAGCCTCGAGGTGTCGTCCGAGGAGCAACGCGACCGGCACGACGACGCAGCCGGGGTGGGTTACCGAGCTGCGGTGAAGGTCGTCGGTCTCGGTCACGTGCGAGAGGGCCGCGGCGAGAAAGGTACGGCTTTCCAGATCGCCGGCGTCCGCGCCGTATGCGTCGAGGATGCGGCCCGTCGAAGCGCTGCTTCCCGCCACGTACGACCCGAGCCAATCGCGTACGAAGCGCTCGGCATCGATCCGGTCGCCGTGGGAGACGTCCCGGCCCCGAACGAGCCGAGCGACCCGGCGGGTGAGACTGCCCTCGCGCTCGCTCATGGACCGAACTCGGTCCGCAGGGATGGACCATGTTCGTCCAGCGCCGGAACCCGACGTGGTGGGTTATGCGCCGCGTGCGCCTCCGCTTCCGGCCTCCCTTCGCGCCAGACGACCGGATCGGCGGGCAGCGCCACGGGACCCTGCGGAGCCCCGACCTCCGTCAAGCGAAGCTGGGGGTGGCTCGAGAAGGCCTCGACCGACCGTACCCGTCCAAACGCGACGCCTCCGTCCTCGAGGCGCCGGGTGATCTCGTCGGTGGCGAGCGCACCGAAGCCTTCCTGGAGCAGGACTTCGAGCGCCTCACGGTTGGCCACGCGGCTCGGGTTGTCGACGAAGCGCGGGTCGGTCGCGAGATCCGGCCGCGCCAGCACGTCGTCGCAGAGGCGGACCCATTCCCGCTCGTTCTGCACGGCCACGAGCACGGTGTCTCCCTCGCTCGAGACGAATGGTCCGTAGGGTGCGATGCTGGGGTGCCGGAGTCCCCCTCGTTCCGGCGCCCGGCCACCGTACCTGTGGTGCAGATACGGCACCGCCATCCAGTCGGCGATCGCCCCGAACAGGGAGACCTCCAGGGCGGCTCCCTCGCCCGTGCGGTCCCTCCGCAGAAGAGCTTCCAACACGCCCGTGTAGACGTGCATGCCCGCCGCGATATCGCAGACGGAGATGCCGACGCGCGCCGGAGCGTCGGGTGTGCCTGTCACAGCTTCGAGGCCCGCCTCACCCTGGACCAGGCTGTCGTAGGCCTTCATATGCGCGTACGGGCCGCGCTCGCCGTAACCCGTGACGTCGCACGTGATGAGATGCGGATCGGCGCGCCGCAGATCTTCGGCCCCGAATCCGGCCCGTGCGGCGGCTCCCGGCGCGAGGTTCTGCACGAACACGTCGGCCCGGGCGATGAGCCGCCCGAGGAAGGCCGCGTCCTCCGCGTCCTTGAGATCGACCACAACCGACTCCTTTCCTCGGTTCAGCCAAACGAAGTACGCGCTGTCCCCGTGCACCACCTGGTCGTAGCCCCGCGCGAAATCACCGCCCGGGCGCTCGATCTTGACCACCCGGGCCCCGGCGTCCGCCATCTTGCGGGTCGCCAGGGGCGCCGCCACCGCCTGTTCCACGGAGACCACGAAGACGCCCTCCAGCGGGAGACTCGAGGGCGGGGTCACGGGAACTGGGGCGGCGCCGCCCGCCGCTCGGTGAACTGCTCGAACGCGTAGGCGATCTCGATGAGCCGCGGCTCGCTGCATGCCGCCCCGCTGAAGCCGACACCGAACGGCGCGGGCCGGGCATCGAAGCCCTCGGGGAACGGCCGGTCGGGCGTATTCCTTACGAACCCGAAGGGGACCACGATGTGCGGCGTGCCGGCCCGTGCGGCGAGGGCGGCGCCTCTGCCTGACGGTGTGAGGATGGCGTCCAGGTCGTATGCTTCCAGCACGGCGTCGATCCCTCGCTCGCGGCTCAGCAGCCGGTCCTTCCTCATGTCGGCTTCGTTCCTCGCCCGGTCGGCTTCCAGATCCATCTCATCGGAGATATCGAAGCGGGATTGCTCGTACTTCATGGCTCCCGCCGCGCGGTGCGCGAGGTTCCATTCCCTCAACTCGGTCAAGGAGCCAACCGGTGCGTCCTCGCCGAGCGTTTCCAACCACGCATTGAAGTCGCGCTTCATTCCGTACTTGAAGTTGATGCTGCAGTGCTCGTCGTTGCCTTTGCCTTCCTCGCCCCCGACGCACAGGCCCCAAGCGGCGAAGTTCTCGTCAGGATCCGGATCGGACAGACTCGGGATGTCCACCGGGTCGACGATGACCGCGCCCGCCATCCTCAACGAGGCAATCGCCTCGACCATCAGCAGGGCTTCCACCCCGTCCAGTCCGCCCAGGGGTCGGTCCGAGCCGCTCAACTGGATCGGACTGTAGTAGAAGGCTCTGGGGATGCCGATGCGGGCTCCACGCAGCCCATCGGCTCGCAGATGTGGGCGGTAGTCGCCGTCGGGGAGCGGCTCGCACACGCCGGTCGCCGGGTCGTTTGGGTCGGGCCCGTCGCCCTCCATCGCGCCGAGTATGAGCGCGGCGTCCGCCACGTTGCGCGCCATGGGTC
Organism: Gemmatimonadota bacterium; assembly: GCA_040904885.1. Classification (GTDB taxonomy): domain Bacteria; phylum Gemmatimonadota; class Gemmatimonadetes; order Longimicrobiales; family Gaopeijiaceae; genus JAWLHJ01. The sequence continues at coordinate 15,135 of JBBDSN010000166.1, forward strand.
CGGCCATGTCGTGGTCGAGCGTGACGGGCGCGATGCCCCACCGGCTGACGCGGCCCAGGGTGGGGCGGATGCCCACGAGCATCGTCGCGTTCGACGGGCTGATGATTGATCCTCCCGTATCGGTTCCTACGTTGCCCTGCCAGAAGCTCGCGGCCGTGCCTACGCCGGAGCTCGAGCCGCCGGTGCCGAGCACGGGCCGGCCGTCCGAACCTGGTCTCGGGTCCCGCCGTGGATCGTAGGGATTGAACGCGAACCCGGTCAACGCGTTGTAATTGCCCGGCATGGGGGTCGGCGAGCCCGCCATGAAGTTCGCGAACTCGGTGAGCGTGGTCTTGGCGATGATGATGGCTCCCGCGTCCCGGAGATTCCGGACCAACGTGGCCTCGTAAGGAGGGGTGTAGCCGTCGAACGCCAGGGCGCCGAAGGTGGTCGGCAGGTGGGTCGTGTGGATGTTGTCCTTGAGCGCGACCGGGATGCCGTGGAGGGGGCCCCGAACCCGTCCGGCGGCGCGCTCGGCATCGAGCGCCTCGGCTTCCGCGATGGCGTCCGGATTCACGGAGATCGCCGCGTTCAGCCGCTCCTCGTACATCGCGATGCGGGTCAGATACGCGACGACGAGATCGCGTGATGTGAGCTCGCCTCGCTCCATCTTGGCCTGAATGTCGGGGATGGTCGACTCGACGGCCGTGAACTCCGAAGCCTCCTCCGGCCCGGACGAATCCGAAGCTCTCGACGAGCATCCGGCGACCATCAGCAGGGTCGCGCAGATCGGGAGGAGCGGGACGGCGAACTGACGCATGATTAGACTCCATGGATGTACGAGGTCGGAACGCCGCCAGCATGGACACTCGCGTCCGTGCCGGCAAGGCGCCGACGTCGCCAACCCTGACCCACACCCGACGAGTGTCGCCATGATGCGCATCCGCTTCGCCACCGTTCTGCCCCTTGCCAGCGCGTTCGCCTTCCTGACCGCCTGCGGATCCGAACAGGGTCGCGCGGAGCCCGATCTCGAGGGCCCCGCGGGCGCCGTCGCGGCGCTCGGAGTCCAGAATGTCGCTGTACCCCTGCCGAATCTGATCACCGCTGCGCGGCCTTCGGAGGAGCAGATGGATGCGCTCGTGTCCATGGGATACGATCGTTTCATCAGTCTGCAGCTGCCCGAAGAAGCGGGGGCGGGGTGGGAGGAGGGCCGATTCGCCGGAGCAGGTGGACGGTTCGAGCGTATCCCCGTCGCGGGACCGGACGATCTCACGCGAGAGAACGTGGAGAGGCTGGCGGCGGTCCTGGAGGAGGCCGGCGCGGAGGAGACCGTGCTCTACTGCGCGAGCAGCAACCGAGTCGGTGCTTTGCTGGCGCTCAAGGCGTACTGGCTCGACGGAGCCGACGCGGACGAGGCACTGACGCTCGGCCGGGCGGCCGGCCTGACCGGACTGGAACCGAACGTCCGAAGGCTGCTGGAGATGGATCGGTAGGAGCTTGGCGAGCCCGGCGGGTGGGAAACTCGGGGACGGGCGCCGGGTCAGGCGGCGCCGAGCTCCGCGCGACCGTCCCGATGCTCGAAGCTGAAGTCCTCGGCCGTCAGATCCGGCCAGAACGCGAACACGCTCGAGGCGTTCGCGGACGGGACACGGCCCTCGTCCTGATCCGCCTGCACGCGTGAGATCGTCTGCTTGAGATCCATGCAGGTGAGCCACCATTCCAGAACCTCGAGCTCCAGCGCGTTGTCGCTTACGAGGTCCGTCGCGTCACCGGTGAGGAGTCGCAGGCAGTGCTCGCAGCATCGATCCGCGTCGAGGCCCTTCTGGCAGGTACACTCGGCCGAGAGGTGCCCGGCGGAGTGGCGGATGAACGTGACCTCGTGGGAACCCGCCGTAGCGTCACGAACGAGAAAGGTGAAGGTCTGAAGACTCGTCATGGGTCGTACCCCCTGGCTTCGGTCATGCTGGTTCGCCCTACACACTCCCGAGGCCCGAAAAGGGTCACATCGGTAGAGTGGCCCCCCTGGCGTGCGGTGGGAGGGAAGGGCAACATGGCTTGGTAGCAGTCCGTCACGAGACCATCCCGGAGGACACGATCATGTCAGGTGCGATGCCGTTCTGCGCACGCTCGACCCGGAGCTTCCTTTCGACGCTCCTCCTGCTGTTGCTCGCGGCCTGTCTCGGCTCCGAGCCGTCCGGAGAAGGGGTTCCGGAGTGGGAGACGACGAGCTACGCTCCCCAGAACCGACCGGATGTCCGCGGCACGACCGGTGCGGTGTCGTCGGATCATCCGCTCGCCACGCAGGCGGGGCTCGCGGTGCTGCGGGACGGAGGGACGGCGACCGACGCGATCATCGCCATGGCGGGCATCCTCGCGGTGACCCGGCCGCACATGAACGGGATCGGAGGAGACGCCTTCGGCATCTTCTACGACGGGGCGACCCGCGCGGTCACCGCGCTCAACGCCAGCGGCCGCTCGGGAGCGTTGGCGACACCGGGGTTCTTCCGCGACGCCGGTCTGGACGGAGTGCCCGGCACCGGCGCCATGTCGGTGAGCGTTCCGGGAGCGGTGGCGGGGTGGGTGGACGCCCACGAGCGCTTCGGTACCATGTCCTTCGAGGCGCTACTCGAGCCCGCGATCCGCTTCGCCCGTGACGGCTTTCCGGTATCGACCCGCCTCGCCCAGGACTTCATCGACCAGGGTGACGGACTGAACGAGCACGGCCGCGCCCTGTATCTGCCGGGAGGCGCGCCGCCACCGGTGGGATCCCTTCTGCAGAACCCGGCGCTGGCCTCCTCGCTCGAAGCGATCGCGACCGGCGGAAAGGCTGCGTTCTACGAGGGGGACATCGGCCGTTCCTTGGCCGCGTACATCGAAGCGGAAGGTGGGCATCTCCGGGCCGACGACTTCGCCCGCCACACCTCGACGTGGGTCGAGCCGCTGCGCGGCGAATATCTCGGCCACACGTTCCTGGTCATGCCGCCCAGCACGCAGGGGCCGGCGCAGCTCGCGCTGATGGAGATGGCCACGCAGCACGCGCTGGCGGATATGGGGCACAACAGCGCCGAATACCTGCACACGCTCATCGAGTTGAAAAAACTCGCGTTCGCGGACCGGGACCGCTGGATCGCCGATCCCGAGAAGGCCGAGGTGCCCATCGATCGCTTGCTGGACGCCGATTACCTACGCGAGCGCGCCGGACTGGTCGATCCGTCACGGGCGGCGGACGATCCCGCACCCGGCTTCGGAGAGACGTTGGTCGACCCTGACGCCGACGCCGACGACACCGGCGACACCGTCTATCTCACGGCGGTCGACCAGTGGGGGAACGCGGTCAGCTGGATCCAGAGCAACTTCGCTGGCTTCGGGTCCGGGCTGGTCGAGCCGACCACCGGGATCCTGCTTCACAACCGTGGTGCGCTCTACACGCTGCAGGATGGTCACCCCAATCAGGTCGCGCCCGACAAGCGTCCCTATCACACGCTGACGCCGACCATGGCCCTCGACACCGAGGGCGCGTTCGCGTTCACGCTGGGCACGCCCGGGGGCGACAGCCAGCCACAGTCGATGCTTCAGATCGTGCACAACATGCTGGTGTTCGACATGACCCCGCAGGTTGCGCTCGAAGCAGCGCGCTTCCGCTCGCTGGGAGGCGTACGTGTCTCGCTCGAGAACCGCGTTTCCCTGGATGCCGTGCGAGGTCTCGCGCAGCGGGGGCACGACATCCGGTTGATCGAGGGATGGACCGCCACGTTCGGCGGCGCGCAGATGATCGTCTACGACCCGTCCACCGGGGTCCTCACCGCCGCGGCCGATCCGCGGCGGGAGGCGTACGCGCTGGCGTATTGAGCGCGCACGGAACGAGCTTGCGACGACCCCGCGCGACCTCGGGCGCGCGGGGCACGGGGCTCACGGGTCGACGCGCTCGAACCGCATGTCGTAGACCCGGCCGAGGCTGAGCGAGAGTCCTTCCACGCGACCAGACGCGTCCCGCCGGAAGCGCACCACGCTTCCGCCCATGCGGAACGTGTCGCGATACGTCGGCTCGAGCGTCCGGGACTCGTCCGGCCGCTGCCACACCGTGAGCGGGCCGCCGTCGGCCGAGACCACGTAGGTCGTCTCCGCGTCGGCGCTGTGATACGTCCCCGCGAACTCCGCGAGGGCCGACGCTCCGGGTGACCAGGGGTTTACCGGCTCCCACCGCTGGTGGGTGTACTCCCACGACTCGACCTCGAACCCGACCCGGCCGTCCCCGGCGTCGAACACATACCGCCTGTCGCTCGTGCCGACCTGAAACTCCCGCTCCGACAAGGGGAGCAGGGGGGTCGACCCGTCTCGAACGATGCCGTCCCGATACTCGAGCTCCCGGAGTTCCCCCGTTACCGGGTCGTGGTAGAGCCCGACTCTGCGCGCGTCTTCCGGCCGCGAGGCGGCTTCGTAGTCGGGCGCCTGCCGGTCGGACACGGCCGAGCCCAGGTAGACGCGCGCGACGGAGGACCCGGTGGACCCGGTGGGCACGTTCGACGCGTTGCAGAGCATCGCCACCGACAGGTCCTGCTCTGGATAGCGTGCGAGGAATGCGCGATAGCCGGCGGTCGAGCCGGTGTGGGTGACGGAGGGGACACCCATCGACTCCTCCACGCGGAGCCCGCTCGCGTAGACGATCTCGGATCCGTCGTTCAAGCGGCCCTGATCGTGCATCATGCGCACGAACTCCGAGCCCCCGAGGCGGCCATCCTCGAGTGCCGCGTTCCAGATGCCCAGATCGGCGACCGTCGTGAGGATGCCCCCGTTTCCGTGGACGTCCTCGATGGGCCGATCGATCTCCCACGCACGTCCGCCGTCGAGCGCCCGGTAGGCGGCGCTGCGTCCGGGTACGATGCGGCGGTAGTCGTCGCGCCACTGCGTGTCGCCGAGGCCGAGCGGCTCGAAGATCCGCTCCTCGGAGAATCGGGCGAAGGGGATCCCGCTCACGCGCGAGACGACCATGGCGAGCAGGTTGTATCCGGTGTTGCTGTAGGAGTATTCGTGGCCCGGCACGAAATTGAGCGCGCTCTGGCGCGACACGATGTCCAGGACCCAGTCGTGGTCGTGTGTCCGCTGCCCGCGCCCCCATCCGGAGATGCCCGCGACGCTTCCCCAATCGCGAAGCCCGCTGGTGTGCGTGAGCAGGTGCTTCAGGGTGATCGTGTGGCCGTAGTCCGGGACTTCCGGGATATGGGTACGAACGTCGTCGTCGAGGGACAGCGCGCCCTCGAGCGCGAGGAGCACGACGGCCGCGGCGGTGAACTGCTTGGAGAGCGAGCCCCCTTCGAAAAGAGTGCCGGACGTGTTGGCGATCCGGTGCTCGAGGTCGGCCATGCCGTAGGCCCGCTCGAGCACAGTTTGTCCGGTGCGACGGACGCCCACCGCGCAGCCGGGGGTCTCGGTCGTATTCCACCGGGCGAAGATCTCGTCGACCTGTTCCGCGGTCTGGTCGGGAGCGGTGGGCTGGCTCGCCCGTGTGGGCGTCTGACCCGCCGCGATGACGCGTCCGGGCGTGGCGTAGAGGATGCGGCCGTCCTCCACCACGAACGCACCATTGACCAGGACGTGGTCGATGCCCTCGGCGTGCTGGTGGGGCTCGAAGACGGTGGCCCGGTCCGAGATCGTCTCCAGGTCGAAGACGACGAGGTCGGCCCAATGGCCCACCCGGATCTCGCCGCGGTCCTGGAGCCCCATGATCCGGGCCGGCAGAGACGTCTGGGAGCGGATCGCCGCCTCGAGTGAGAGCGCTTCTGCATTGAGCGCATAGTGCCGGATCTTACGGGGGAAGGTCCCGTAGTAGCGCGGATGGACCGGGCCGTCCTCAGGCACCGCGATGCCCCCGTCGGAGGCCGTGGCGACCCACGGCTGCGCGGCGTAGTGTTCGACGTCGTCCTCCGACATGGAAAAGCCTCTCAGCCGTCCGCCTCCGCGCCGATCCGGATCGCCCTCGAGTTGCAGGTCGATCGCCATCTGCACGGGATCGACACCCCGCCCATCGGCGATCTCCTGGAGGTTCTTTCCGACCCACTCCGTGCGTGGATAGTCGAGCACGACCACCCGGTCGGCTCCGCCACGGCGCCGGATCTCATGGGTGATGTCACGCCTGATCCGCGCGGCGGTCTCCGGGTCGTCCAGGTTGCGTCGCAGCACCTCGGCCGGACCCGGCGCGTCCGGCCCGCGGGCGTCAGCGGACGTCGCCCAACCGGGAATGAGCACGGTGTTGCCATCCGACCCGCTGGTCGCGTAGGGGTATTGGTCCGCCCATACTCTTACGCCCTCGTCACGCGCCCGCTCGATCAGTTGGATGACCGAGCCGCTGGAGCCCCACCAGTGCGCGCCCTTCGCCTTGATGTGCGAGGCGACGACCTTCGCGCCGGTGCGCCGACCGATGTCGATGGTCTCGAGCACGGCGTCCTGGAGCGTGGGCGGCCCCGGCGGGTCCTGGCTCGGCCAGAACCACATCGGGTCGGCGCCCTCCGAGCGCTCGTGTGAGATGTAGACGCCGTCCGAAGGAACGAGCTCTTCGACGAGGCTGACCACCTCGTCGGTGGTGCTGTAACGTCCCGGCACGTATTCGAGGCCCGCCGAGATTCCGACCGCGCCTTCCGAGAGCGCCTGACGGACCAGGGCGCGCATCTCCGACACTTCGGTCTCGGTGGCCGGCCGCTGGAAGTCGTCCCCCATCACGCGGCGCCGGACCGTGCCGTGACCGACCATGAGCATGACATTCGGCCCCACGCCCTGCCGCTCGAGGAGGGCTCGTTGGTCCCGGATCGGCCAGGGCGAGCGGCCGTCGTGGTTGACGACCACCGTGGTCACGCCCTGCGAGACGACGTTCGGTGCGGATTTCCTCGAAGGGTCGTTCGTGCGAATGGTCGCCTCCCCGATGTCCGCGTTGCCGTCGTCGGCATGCGAATGGATGTCGATGAAGCCCGGAGCCACGTAACGCCCGCTCGCGTCTACGACGCGCGCCGCCGGGGCTGCGCCGAGCTGCCCCACGGCCACGATGCGTCCATCACGGATGCCGATGTCGGCCGCGAACCAAGGGTTGCCGCTGCCGTCCAGCACCCGCCCCCCACGGACGACGATGTCGTACGGCGCGGCGTCCTGAGCGGAGAGCGGGTGATGCAGCGCCCACAGCGCGCAGGCTGCGAGCAAGACGACCGAGTGATGGAGGCGATGAAGACGATCGGGACGCATCGGGAGCCCATGGGTTGGGGGTGCGAAGGGGTCGATCGATCGTAGGTGCGGGCTGCCGAAGCCCGCAAGTCAGAACGAAGTCAGAACGAAGTCAGGAGTCTGGCGCCGCGCCGAGGGTTTGAATAACATGGAGAAGTACAAGCTTTACGGAGTGGCCGGACTTCCCCGGCACTCCCATCCGGGCTACCGGGCACACCTCAGTCGTCCGGTTGCTAATTTCGAGTGTGAAATGCTGGATATCGATATAGGGACCCTGTTTCGTTCGACTCGGCGTCGCTCGGCGACGCGCACTTTACCGGCCCTCAAGGCCGCCGCGCTCCTTCTCGTCTCCGTCTCCATGGCATCGGCCCAGTCCCGTCAG
>JBBDSN010000167.1:0-4150 GCA_040904885.1 Gemmatimonadota bacterium
CGGTCCCACTCGAGCGTATCCCGGGCCGTGGCTACGAGAGATCGATACGTGAGGCCTTCCGCGACCGCCCTGCGCACGTCGACGAACATGAGCGGGCTCCCCGGGAGCCATGCCGGGAGGTCGCTCCAAGGCGCGAGCCCTTCCTGCTCGAGAAACGCCTCCGAGACCCATGTCAGCTCGTGCGGGTTCGAGGCGATCGTCCCGATCTGGCTCAACATGGAGCCCATCGACATGCGGCCGGCGGGCCCCGTCGCGTTGAAGTCTCCCGTCGTGCCGTGCTCGGCCAGGTGAATCAGCCACTCCGTGAGGTCACGCTGATCGATCACCTGGGCGGCATGCGCGGGATCTCCCGGAGCGAGCACCTCGCCGCCTTCGTCGATGCGGACCGGCCAGTAGGTGAAGCGGTCCGTCGGATCGCCCGGCCCCACGATCAAGCCGGGCCGGACGACCGTGGCTCGTCCCGGGAACGCGGCACGGACGATGTCCTCGCTCAGACTCTTCATGAGCCCGTAGGGCGCGTCTTGGCCGTCCTCCCAACCTTCCGGCGGGCGAATGCGCTCGTGGTCCTCGCCCACGGCCGGCTCTGTGAGCACCCGCGTAGCGGAAGCCCAGCCGAATCCGTCGAGCGCGTACGCCGAGATCGACGACACGAAGACATAATGCTCCGTCGCATCCGCGAGCAGGGCCGTGCTGCGCTGCACCCACCGGTAGTCCTGGGTGTTGTTGTCGAAGACCACGTCCCACCTGCGACCCTCGAGCGCCGTATGATCGTCGTTCCGGTCGCCCACGAGCTGTTCCACGTCCGGGATGTCGGCGTCACTCCGTCCGCGGGTGAAGATCGAGACCTCATGGCCCCGCTCGACCGCATACCGGACCATATGTGGCCCGATGAAGCCGGTCCCGCCCAGAATCAGCAGTCGCTTGGGAGAAGGCGATCCGCCGGCGGCATTCCCTCCACCCTCCGCGGCGCACCCGGCCGGGCCGGACAGCGCGAATCCCGCACCGAGGGCCCCGACCGTCTTCAGGAAATTCCGTCGTGTCGGTGTCATGCCCGACCATAGGGGCGTGGGGTGCCGCGAAGCAAGAACGTACGCGCTACGTTCGTCATCGTTTTGGCAGCACCCAGGGGACGCCGTAGGGGCGATCCGAAACAAACCGGGATACCTGGGTACCCTACCCGGAAGGGTAACATCCCCAGTCGCGGGACCTCGATGCTCAGATCCACGTTCATGACCACGCTCGCGTTCCTGACGTTCGCGGCCCTTTCCGCGGGGTCGGGGCCCGAGAATCCGTCCGGGCACGCGACGGGCCAAGCGGCCCCACCCCGGGCATCCGTCAGCGTGATTCGCGTCGAGGAACCCATCACCCCGACCACGAACGACTACATCCGGCGGGCGCTCGCCGAGGCGAGCGAGCGGGGCTCGGCCGCCCTGGTCGTCGAGCTCGACACACCGGGAGGCTTGCTCGAATCGACCCGTGAGATCGTCCAGGCACTCTTCGAATCCGACCTGCCGGTGGTCGTGTATGTGACGCCGGGCGGGGCGCGTGCGGCGAGCGCCGGCACGTTCATCACCATGGCGGCGCACGTCGCGGCGATGGCTCCCTCGACGACCATCGGTGCGGCTTCGCCTGTCTCCATGGGAGGCGGAGGGGAAGCCCAGATGGATACGGTGATGCAGGCCAAAGCGTTCAACTACGCGGAGAGCTTCATCGCGACGATCGCCGAGCGCAGAGGGCGGAACGTGGACTGGGCCATCTCGGCCGTCCGGGCCGCCGCCGCGGTCACCGAGACCGAAGCGCTCGAGCTCGGCGTGATCGACCTCGTGGCCGCCGACCGTGCCGCGCTCCTCGAAGCGATCGATGGACGCGTGGTCGAAGGCGACACGCTGCACACGGCCGGCGCCGAGGTCGAGGAGATCCCGAAAAACATGGCCGAGCGCTTCCTCGGGTTCATCACCCGGCCCGAGCTGATGCTTCTCCTCAGCATGATCGCCATCTACGGCATTATCGGGGAGGTCACCAACCCGGGGGGCATCGTGCCCGGCGTGACAGGCGTGATCGCGTTGATCCTGTTGCTCTACGCGTCGGCCGCCATGCCGGTCAACCTGGCCGGATACCTCCTCCTGGCCCTCGCTGTCGTGCTCTTCGTCTCCGAAGCATTCACCCCGGCCTTCGGCCTGCTCATCGCCGCTGGCGCGGTCGCGTTCTTCATGGGCGCCCTCATTCTCTTCCAGGACCTCCCCGAGTCGCTGGAGCTCTCGTGGGCGTGGCTCGTTCCCGCGACGGCCCTGACGACCCTGTTCTTCGTCTGGATCGTGACCGAAGGGCTGAGGATCCAGTTCGCCCCCGCGCGGACGGGGACGGAGTCGATGATCGGCCAGGAGATCCAGGTGGTGGACACCGTGAGCCCCACCGGAGGGCGCGTGTTCGTGAGCGGCGAGTATTGGAACGCCGTGAGCGACCAGGAGATTCCGGCGGGCGAGCCGTGCCGCATCGAGAAGATCGACGGGCTGACCCTGAAGATCGTGCCCACCGACGCATTCCCCGCCCGATCCACCGAGACGCCCACGGCGTGACACCCGCACCCCTCATTCCGATTTCGAACCGCATCCGGAGCGACCCATGAACGAGATCCAATTCCCCATGGAAGCCCTCTACTGGGTCATCACCCTCGGGGCCCTGCTGGCGATCCTGCTGCCGCAGATGATCAAGATCATGCGGGAGTATGAGCGGGCCGTGGTCTTCCGGCTGGGGAAGTTCCTCAGCGTGAAGGGCCCTGGGCTCATCGTGCTCATTCCCTTCGTCGACAAGGTCGAGCGCGTGGACCTGCGGGTGCTCACGATCAACGTGGAGCGCCAGGAGGTCATCACCCGAGACAACGTGACGGTCAACGTGGACGCCATCGTCTTCTTCCGCGTCGTGGACGCCGAGCGGGCGATCATCCAGGTGGAGCAGTATATGGAGGCGACGACCTGGCTGAGCCAGACCACACTGCGCAGCATCGTCGGCCAAGTGGAGCTCGACGAGCTTCTGGCCGAACGCGAGGAGATCAACAAGAAGATCCAGGAGATCATCGACCGGCAGACCGACCCGTGGGGCATCAAGGTGGTCTCCGTCGAGGTCCGGGACGTGGTGCTGCCCGAGAACATGAAACGCGCCATGGCCCGTCAGGCCGAGAGCGAGCGCGACCGCCGGGCGAAGGTCATCAACGCCCAGGGAGAGTACGAGGCCGCGGAGCGTCTGGTCCAGGCCGGCGAGATGATGAAGGGCACGCCCATCGCGCTTCAGCTTCGCTACCTGCAGACCATGGCCGAGGTGAGCGAGGAGAACGTCAGTTTTGGGCTCCTGCCCATTCCCATGGAGTTCCTCGAGGCGTTCAAGGCCCTCGCGCCGAAGTCCAACGAAGGGGAGTAACGCGGACACCGGTCGGAGACCAGGGCACGGATCGAGCGCCCTGAGGGCGGGGTCCCCTACGACCCCGACGGGCTCCTCGAATCGGCCTGCTTCGAGCCCTGGCCTCCAGCGGCCTCCCCACCTGCGACGTTCGCAGGGCGTTGCCTGTACGCCCAGCCCAGGAACGCCGCCATCGCAACCGCGGCAAGGGTATTGCCGGTCAGGACGAGCCCGTGCCCGAGCCTCGCGGCGACACCCGGAAGGAGTGTGGCCGCAGCCAGAAGGAAGCCTCCCTCGGACAAGACGAGCAGGGTCAGCCCGGTCGGGAGCTCGGTGAAGCCGACGTTCTCGCGTAGCCGCTGGTGCAGGAAGGAGCCGATTCCTCCGAGCACGAAAAAAGCGCCGACGTGGAAGATGGTGAAGAGCGCCACGGCCGTGAGGTTCATGCCCTCGTACGTGGCCGCCTCAGCGTCGAAGAAGAGCACGCTGCCGAGCAGGCTCGGGGTGAAGAACGGATGGCCCGCCGTGACATCGACGCCCAAGAAGAACAATGCGATCACCGAGCCGCCGATCGCTCCGGAGTAGAGCCAACCGTAGGCGAGATCGTTGAATCGGGTCGACGATGTAGCCGTGCTTGTCATGTCTTGAGCCTTTGAGAGTCTGAATTCGTGCGATGGTCGGCAGCGCGGGAACTCCACGTCTTACGGGGAATCACGCGTCCGACGAGGAAGGCACGTTGGCCTTCCCCCCCAGGATC
>JBBDSN010000167.1:4250-22687 GCA_040904885.1 Gemmatimonadota bacterium
TACGGGGAATCACGCGTCCGACGAGGAAGGCACGTTGGCCTTCCCCCCCAGGATCCCGCCCCGGCGGCGGGACCAGACCTGGGTGAATTCGGCACCAAGGAAGAAGATCTGGGCGGAGAAGTACACCCAGGCCAGAAAGACCACGACCGAGGTGCCGGGACCATAGTAGGATGTCCACGAAAGCTGACCGATGACGTGTGCGATCACGATCTTGCCGGCCACGAAGAGGATGGCGGTCCCGAACGCACCGACCCAGACGGTAGACCACTCGATGTTCACGTCGGGCAGCATACGGAACAGGGCACCGAACAGCACACCGGTCACGAGAACGGACACCACGAAATCCAACGCCTGGATCATGGGCACGCCCGTGGGCACGTAATCCTCGATCCAGGGGGCGAGGAGACTCGTGAGACCCGTGATCAGGACGGATCCGCCGATGAGCACCCCCGCGAAGCCGATCATGGCGAAACCTTTCAAACGGACTCGCAGGAAACCCAGGACGTGCTGTTTGTACGTCTCCGCGTCGGGTACGACCCCCCACATCTTGTTCAGCGCACCCTGGATGTTGGCGAATACCGCGGTGGCGGCGAACACGAGCGCGGCGACGGTGAAGATGGACGTCAGCGACAGGAAGTCGGGGGGCTCCGCGTCGCCAAGGACGGTTTCCGCCGTGTCTCCGGCGCGAGCGCCCGCCACCTGCACGATGGTGTCGATCACCGCCGGACGGACGGACTCGTCAGACAGGACAAGCTGTAGGACGCCGACGAGCAAAACGAGCAGCGGCCCCAGAGACAGGATGACGTAGAAGGAGAGCGCCGCGCCGCGAGCGGCGCCCTCATCTTCGATCCACTCGGTCACGGTCTCGGCCAACACGTTTCCGACGGCCTTGAGCCGACGCGCAAAACGGTCCACGATGGAATTCTCCTCGTCACGGGCGAAGCCGCGACCAGGTGGGGTCTGCGATGAGTTGGTCACGCGGGGATTCACGTCCTTGAAAACTGAAACGCTTGACCGGGCACGAGTCTGTTACCGAGGCTCCGGACCGGGCCGATTCAGGCGTGATGTGGTGCAAGCGTCGTTCCGTGAACGTTTGCGCATACGCTCGGGTGCGGACGCAGACTCCGGTGCCTCCGGGCGGCACGCACCCTGCATGTTGATCATGTCCATCGTCACGAGACACACAGCACAGGAGGAAGTGAATGGACGTTCCACCGGAGATCGCCTTCCGCGGCATGGAGCCAGCGGACAACCTCAAGGACCTCATTCTCGACGGTATCGACGACCTCGAAGAAGTCTATCCTCGGCTCGTTTCATGCCGGACCCTCGTGGCCGACACGACACCTGAGCAGCAAAGCGGGAACCACTACCGGGCGAGGCTCGACATCGGCATCCCGGGCAAAACCGTGGTCGTGGACGAGAGTTCCCCCTCGGGCACCGAGCCACGAAGCGTCGACCAGACCATAAAAGACGCCTTCAAGACGGGACGCAGGCTGCTTCAAAAGGAGAAGGATCGGCAGCAGGGCGCGGTCAAGACGCATGAGCTTCCGCCACACGGACGTGTCATCCGCCTGCTCACCGACCCCACCGGCGTTCGATACGGCTTCCTGGAGGCCCGCGACGGACGCCAGATCTACTTCCAGGAAGCGGCGCTCGTCGATCTCGACTATGACGATCTCGAGATCGGATCGGAGGTCCGGTACGCCGCGGCCGCGGGCGACGAAGGCCCACAGGCCAGCACGGTGGCTGCGCTCGATCCCGGCAAGATCGGCCCCACGGAGGAGCGCAGCATTCCGCTGCGGGAGAAGCCCGGAAGCTGACCCTCGTGTGGGCGTTCGTCCCGCTCATGCTGGCTGCGGAGTTGCAGTGACGCGCATGTGCGAGGGCCAGGATTCGGGGTTCGGAGGACTTCACGCTTCTGTCGGCACCACTCGTCGGCCATGGTCCCTGGCCGGAGGCTCGACCCTGTCACAACTGTCACAACTGTCACAACGTACTGGATAAGCCGCAGCCCGATCCTTATGCTACACCCACGCCGTCGGTGACGACCCCCTGGACCACATGCCCCCCCCCAAGCACCGAGCGCCATTCAAGCCGCAAGGAGCCTACGTGCGCTCAGGTGACCAGGACCTGCTCGATGCATTGATGCGCGTGACGGAATCGCTGGTGGTGGTGCTCGATGTCCGGGGACGTATCATCCGTTTCAATCCTGCGTGCGAGTTGGTGACAGGCTACACGTTCGATGAGGTGGAAGGTCGACATTTCTGGGATTTCCTCCTGGCCCCGGAAGCGATCAAGCCCGCCCGGGCCGTTTTCCGGCGTCTCCGGTCCGGCAGCTTTCCGATCCACCACGAGAACGATTGGCTCATCCGCGACGGGGGGGCCCGGAGGATCCGTTGGTCGAACACCGTGCTGGTCGGTGACGACGGAAACGTCACGTCCGTCGTGGCAACCGGCCGCGACGTCACGTCGGAAAGGCTGACCGAAGACGCGCTCCGCGAATCGAACAGACGCCTGGCCGTCGAGGAGTCCCTCCGCCGTGCCGAGGCGAAGTTCTCCGGCATCGTCTCCGCCAGTTCGGACGCGATCATCATGACCGACGACGCACAGCGGATCACGCTTTTCAATGCCGGTGCAGAGAAGGTGTTCGGCTACACCGCGGGAGAGATCACCGGCCGGCCTCTGGAGACGCTCCTCCCCGAGGGGTTTCGCACCGCCCATGACCAGCACCTCGGTCGCTTCGCGGCGTCCGCCACCGAGAGCCGGTCCATGGGCGAGCACCGGACCATCTACGGTCGCCGCAGAAACGGCCAGGAGTTTCCGGCCGAGGTGTCCATCTCGAAGATAAAGAGCGGGCGTGGGTGGACCTTCGTGGCGGTGCTGCGGGACGTCACGGACCGGATCGCGATCGAGGAGGCCCTTCGTAACGGAGAGGCCACGATCCGCGAGTTGCACGAGATCACGTCCGCCGAGGCGCCCGGGGACATGAAGATCGAACAGCTCCTCGAGATGGGCTGCCGTCGCCTGAAGCTCGACATGGGCATTCTGTCCCGGATCGAAGGAGAGCGCTACGAGGTCCTCGCGGCTTACCCACCCGACGGTGAGGTCACCGCCGGCGATGTCTTCGATCTGGCAGAGACCTATTGCCGCGTCGCAGTGGCAAGCGATGAGCCGCTCGGATTCGAGCGTGCGAGCGCCTACCAATCGCATCCGTGCTACACTCGATTCGGGCTGGAAGCCTATCTGGGCATGGCGGTGTACGTCCGAGGACGAGCCCATGGGACGCTCAACTTCTCCAGCCCGAACCCTCGGGAGCGAGCCTTCACGCCGACCGAGCGCGACACCCTCGGCCTCATGGCTCAGTGGATCGGCGGCGAGATCGAGCGGAAGCAGGCCGAAGACGCGCAAAGCCTTCTGGCTCGGGCGGGAACGCATCTGGCGAGCTCGCTGGATGTCGAGCAGCTCCTCGACAGCGTTGCTCGCCTCATGGTTCCGTCCCTCGCCGACTGGTGCGTCGTCGATGTCGTCACGGATGACGGCGCGGTGCGGCCTGCGACGATCATCGCAGCGGACCCGCGGAAGGAAGAACTCCTCCGTGAGATGCTCCTACGTTATCCCCACCATCGTGAGCGCGGCGCGATCGGACAGGTCCTGCGCTCAGGAGAGCCGATCCTTCTCGAGACCATCTCCGATACGTTTCTCCAGACGGTGGCCGAAGAGCCCGAGCACCTCGCGATTCTACGCCTTCTCGAGCCCTGTTCGGCCATGTTCGTGCCGCTTCGTGTCCGGGGACAACTGCTGGGCGTCATGGTCTTCACTGCGGCGGAGTCGGCCCGCCGGTACGATGCACGTGACCTGGCGCTCGCCGGGGAGCTCGCGCACCGCGCCGCTCTCGCCCTGCACAACGCCCAACTCTACGAGGAGGCACAGGCCGCAATCACCGAGCGAGAGCGCATGATGGAAGTCGTGAGTCATGACCTTCGGAGCCCGCTCCACGTGATCCACATGACGGCCTCGATGTTGAAAAAGGAAGTGCAGGCCACCCCGTCCAGTGAAAAGCTCCGAAAACGCGTGGATGTGATCGGGCAGGCTGCGGACCAGATGGAGCGGCTGATCCAGGACCTGCTCGACGTGGCGCGCATCGAGGCAGGAGAGTTCTCCGTGGTGCCGCGTGCCGTGGCGGCCGAGGACCTGGTGGAGGACGCGCTCGCATTGCTCGGCCCGATCGCCGAAGCGCGGGGCATCCTCTTGGAGCGGGATCTCGACCGGCAGCTCTCCTCCGTCCTGGCCGACCGCGACCGGGTCCTGCAGGTCTTCTCGAACCTGGTTGGAAACGCGACTCGGCTGACACCGGCCGGAGGGCGTGTCACGATCTCCGGCACGAGCGTCGGCGACGCGCTGCGGTTTTCGATCTCCGATACGGGTCCGGGCATGAGCCCGGACGAGATCCCGCGTGTGTTCGACCGCTTCTGGCAGGCGAAGAAGGGAGAGGGCGCAGGACTCGGGCTGTCGATCGTGCGCGGCATCGTCGAGGCCCACGGCGGCAACGTCTCGGTCGAGAGCCAGGTCGGGGCGGGATCGACCTTCCACTTCACGCTTCCCTGCTCCTGAGCCACCGGTTTCGGCGGACAGCACAGACCATGGATTCCCAGAAATCTCGAACCATGGAATGGTCCCTGCATGAAATAGGGGTAGGTGGTCGTCTCCTCGACGATGCCGGTCGACACCACGGCGGACGCGGTCTGGGCGCACCTGGAAAGCCAGTCGTATACCGTCGAGGCTTCGGGGCGCGTGGCATCTTGCGCCACATGCCATGAAGAGGCGATGGCTACCGACGACCTCTTCACCGACCTTCCCGCGCCTCCGGCGATGCAGTGAGCACTCGGCCCCGCCGTCCATGACATCAGAGCTACGAGTGAGGGCGGTCCGCCGCGAATTATTCCGCGGCCGGAGAATCGTCAGCTCGGCACGATGAGCCGGGACGAGTTGCTTCGAGTGATCGAACGCTGATCGAGGCTCCGGGCCGCAGCTTGCGCGGCCCGGAGCCCCCACCCAGTTGTCACGCTACCGGCTGAGCAGTTCTTCCACGACGCTCCGCTCTTCCTTGAGCTCGGCCACCGACGCGTCAATCCGCTGTCGTGCGAACTCGGAAAGCTCCAGCCCCTGCACGATCTCGTGGTTGCCGCGGCCGTCCGTCCTGACCGGGAAGCTCGACACCAGCCCCTCTTCGATGCCGTACGAGCCGTCCGACGGCACGGCCATCGACACCCAGTCGCCATCAGGCGTCGGCGAGCCCGCGAGCCAGTCCCGGACATGGTCGACAAGAGCGCTCGCCGCTGACATCGCCGACGACTGACCGCGCGCTTCGATGATCGCCGCACCGCGCTTCTGGACGTCCCGGATGAAATCGGCTTCGAGCCAGGCGCGGGCGTTGAGGACCTCCTCCGCCGGCTTGCCATCGATGCGGGCATGCTCGAAATCGGGATACTGCGTAGCGCTGTGATTCCCCCAGATACCCACGTTCGTCACGCGCTGGACACCGACTCCGGCCCTGGCGGCGAGCTGCGCGGCCGCCCGGTTCTGGTCGAGCCGGGTCATCGCCGTAAAGCGAGCCGCCGGAACCCCTTCGGCGTTCGACAGGGCGATGAGGGCGTTCGTGTTGGCCGGATTTCCGACCACTGCGACACGTACCTCGGCGTCGGCGACCTCCGCGATCGCCTCGCCTTGCCCCACGAAGATCGGTCCGTTCTCGCGAATGAGATCCCCGCGCTCCTGTCCCTTGCCCCGAGGCTTGGCGCCGACGAGTAGGATCACGTTGGCCCCCGCGAACCCTTCCCGTGGATCGTCCGCGAGGACGACATCGCGAAGCAGAGGGAAGGCGCAGTCGTCGAGTTCCATGGCGACCCCCCGAAGCGCGTCCATCACCGGCGGGATCTCCACGAGCTGGAGGATGATCTCCTGGTCGGCTCCGAGCATGTCGCCGGAAGCGATCCGCGGAAGTAGCCCATATCCGATCTGACCGGCGGCACCTGTGACCGCGACTCGCATCGGTTCTTTCAAAGTTCGTGCTCCTTTCTTGTAGAGTTGAGTAACCGGACTCGGCCCGACGATACGTCAGCATCCGAGTTCCATGGAGTCCACCCCCCAAGGGCCGGAGTGTTTCGGTTCCCATGCCAGGATCCCCGATCGTCGCACCTGCCGGGCCGCATTGAGGGGCGACCTGCTCGCCTCCGCCTGGCCTCCCCCGGACGGTGCCATACGCACCGCACCCGCGGGGTGCGACAAGGCAGGCACGGCCGTCCACGTCCCGTACGAAGGATGGCTCACTCGATCCGCGTGTCGTCCTCGGGATCGAAGTAGTGCAGCCGGTCCCGGGACACACGGACCGCGATCTCGTCGCCGGTCTCGACCTCCGGCTGAGGCGGCAGGACGACCGCCAGCGTGGCCTCCGACTCGTCGTCCAGCCGAAGCTGCACGAGCAGGTCGCTTCCGCGCGGCTCCACGAGCTCGACCCGGCCGACGAAATCCGCCGGCCGGGTGTCCACCCGCGTCAGATCGTGAGGGCGAATCCCGAGCCACACCTGGTCGGCGAGTCCCGGAGGAGCGGCCTCTCCGATCTCGACCCCGAAACCCGGCCCTTCGAGCCGGACTCCCGCGCTCCGGACGACCCGGCAGCGGTAGAGGTTCATGGCGGGTGACCCGATGAACGATCCCACGAAACGCGTGACCGGCCTCCGGTAGAGCTCCATGGGCGGCCCGACCTGCTGCACGCGCCCGTCGCGCAGCACAGCGACCCGGTCGCCGAGGGTCATCGCCTCCTCCTGGTCATGGGTGACGTACAGGAAGGTGGCCGCCAGACTCCGGTGAAGGCGTGCGAGCTCGGTGCGGGCGTGCAGTCGGAGCGCCGGATCGAGGTTGGACAGCGGCTCGTCGAGCAGAAAGGCCTTGGGCTCGCGCACCAGGGCGCGGCCGAGCGCCACTCGCTGACGTTGGCCACCGGACAGCTGGCCTGGCTTACGGTCCAGGAGGTCCGCGATGTCGAGGGTCCGGGCGATCCGGGTCACGCGCTCGTCGCGACGGCTCCGCGCCATGCCCCGCATACGGAGGCCGAACTCGAGGTTCTCACGCACGGTCTTGTGGGGATACAGCGCGTAGGCCTGGAAGACCATGGCCAGATCCCGCTCCTGGGGCTCCGCCTCCGTGACGTCCACGCCGTCGACCAGAACGCGACCTCCTGTCGGGGACTCGAGGCCCGCCATCACACGGAGGAAGGTGCTCTTCCCCGATCCCGACGGCCCCACGAACACCATGAACTCCCCGTCCTCCACCTCGAGCGTGACGTCACGCATCGCGACGGCGTCTCCGGAGAAGACCTTGTCGACGCCCTGGTAGCTCAGTCGTGCCATGGGATCCTCATCAGCCCTTCACGGCTCCGGACGTCAGCCCTCTCACGATCCGTCTCTGGAACAGGAGCACGAGCAGCGCGACCGGGAGCGTCGCCACGACGACCGCGGCGAGGATCTCGCCCCACGGAACCTGATAGCGACCGCGGAACAAGGCGATCGCGACAGGCACGGTCTGCCGCTCCGGACCCACGGTGAAGGAGAGGGCGAAGATGAACTCGTTCCATGAATAGAGGAATGTGAGGATGGCGGTCGTGACGATCCCCGGCATCGAGAGCGGAAGGACGATCTCCCAGAGCGTCCGGAGGCGGCCGGCGCCGTCCATGCGTGCCGCTTCCTCGAGGTTCGCCGGAAGTTGCCGGAAGAAGCCCACGAGCAGCCACACCGTCAGCGGCATGGCGAACGTCAGGTAGGGGAGCACGAGACCAGGATACGTGTTGATGAGCCCGATCTCGCGCAAGAGAAGGTACAGGGGCGATACGATGGAGATCTGCGGGAACATCGAGACGGCCAGGATAAACGCCAGAAGCGGTCCCTTCCCCCGGAAGCGCATGCGCGCGAGGGCGTAGGCGCAAAGGGATCCGAGGGTGACCGATATCAGGGTCGTCGCTCCAGCCACCACAAGCGAATTGCGGATCGGCACCCAGAAACGGCGAACCTCGAACAGCGCGCGGTAGTGGTCGAGAGTGAGTTGACGTGGCCAGAGGGACGGGGCTCCGAACAGGTGCGCCTCCGGAACCAACGAGGACTTGAGCGTCCAGTAGAGCGGGAAGGCCGCGGCGAAGAGCAGTACCGCGACGACCGACGAGGCGAGCCAGCGCTGGCTCCCTCTCATGCCAGCCCCCGCGTGCCGCGTCGGCCCAGAACGCGAATGAAGACCAGTGCGACGAGGAACGCAGCCACGAACACGGTCATGGACATCGCCGCCCCGTACCCGAAGCGCAGGCTCTGGAGCATCGTGTCGAACGCAAGCAGCGACACCGGCTCCGTCGCGGTGCCCGGCCCGCCTCCGGTGAGCACGTAGATCAGGTCGAATACCCGAAGGGCGTCGAGCATCCGGAAGAGGAGGGCCACGAGCAAGGCCGGCCACAGCAAGGGCAGCGTGATCTCCCGGAAGCGCCGCCATGCGCCTGCTCCGTCCATACGGGCGGCCTCGTAGAGGAGGTCCGGAATGTTCTGGAGTCCCGCCAACAGGAGTAGGGTGACGAACGGAGTCGTCTTCCACACATCTGCGAGCATGGCCGGAACCCAGGCGGTCTTGGCCCCGACGAACCAGATCACCGGTTGGTCGAGCAAGCCCACCGATACGAGCAGCTCGTTGGCCACCCCGCTTTCTCCCTCGAACATGAAGCGCCAGATGAGTGCAGCCACGGCAGTGGGGATCGCCCACGGGAGGAGCACCAGGACCCGGGCGAGCCCCCGCCCGCGCCGCATCTCGTTGAGACCGAGCGCCAGCACGACGCCGAGGGCGAGCTCGGCCACGACCGTCACTGCCACGAAAAGCCCCGTATGCCCGACCGACGCCCAGAAACGGACGTCCGTGGTGAGTTCGACGTAGTGGTCCAGCCCCACGAACGGACGGCCGCGCCAGGGCATCCGGAGGTCGTGCAAGTGAAGTGACTCCCAGAACGTCCACACCAGCGGGAAAAGGGCGACCAAGACGATGCTCCCGACGGCGGGGAGGACGAGCAGCCACGCGGTCCGGCGCTCACGGCGCTCCGCGCGGGTCGGCATGGCAGGGTCGGCCATCCCGGGCTCAGCCATCGACGCCCCCCCTCGGCCGCGCCGTGTCCGGATACAGCTCCACCCGCTCGAGCAATGCGCGGATCTCCTCGGCGGCCGTGCGCAGGGCGGCGGCCGGCTCGCGTTGTCCGGTCAGCGCCCGGTGGAGCCAGACCTGGAGAATGGACGAAAGCTGTGGATACACGGGGCTCACCGGACGCGGTACCGCGCTCTCGATGATACGCCGCGCAAGAGAGGCGTCCAACTCCAGGGCGGCGGACAGCTCGGGGTGATCGTACACGTCCCGGCGTGCGGGATATTGCCCCACCGCCCGGGCGCGTTCGAGCATCTGTTCCGGACCGGTCAGGTACTCCACCACCCGCCACGCGGCTTCCGGCTCCTCGCTGTGGGCGTTCAGGGCGAGCTGGGCCCCGCCCAGGACCGACGCGTTGCCTCCACCTGGACCTGCCGGAAGGGGCGCCACCTGGAACCGTCCGGCCACGGCGGACGCGGTCGCGTCCTGCATGAGCGGATAGGCGTAGGGCCAGTTCCGCATGAACACCGCCCGCCCGTTCTGGAACGCGAACCGGGTCTGCTCTTCACGCCAGGTCAGGGCATCCTCCGGCACCATCCCCCGCCCGTGGATCGCGTCGCGCATGAAGTTCAGCGCACGCGTGGCTACCTCGGAATCGAGCACGACCCTGCCCCGGGCGTCCAACACGCTCCCGCCGAAGGCGTGGAGATGCTCGAGAAAGCCCACCACCAGCCCCTCATAGCGCGCGCCCTGCCAGACGAATCCATAGGGCACCTCGGCCGTCGTCGCGGCCGCGGCCGCCTCGGCCAGCGCCGCGTATGTCGCGGGCGGCTCGGCGACGAGGTCCGTTCGCCAGTAGAGCATGCCGACGTCCACGAACCAGGGGAGCGCGAAGAGCGTCTCACGCCACGTGTTCGCCCGGATCGCGGCCGGGAAGAACGCGTCGGTGTCGGGACGGAACGAATGGAGCGGCAGGATCCAGCCCGCGGCTGCGAACTCGGGCGTCCAGATCACGTCGAGCTGCAGGATGTCGGGGTCGCTGGTCCGGGCGTTCAGCCATTGCACGTAGAGTTGGTGGCGCTGGTCCGCCGCGTCGGGTGTTGCGAAGATTTCGACGCGGACGTCCGGGTTTTGCGCGCTGAAGGCGTCCAGCTGTGCCCGGAGCACCTCCGCCTCGGCGCCCACCGCGCTTCCGGAAAACGTCACACGCACGCCACCGGGCTCCTCTGCGCTCCGCCCGCAGGCGGCCACGATCAGGAGCACCAACATGCACCGGGCGAAGGCTCTCATGGACACGGGATTCGAGGATCGCGGGCCGTCCGGGACGCCGCAAGGCGCGGCCCTGCGCATCTCCGCTCTGCAACACCCGGTCCAACGGGGAGCCGGGCTCATCCCCCATGACACGCCTGAACCGCTCGAGGCCCGTACAGCCGTGAAACTGGCACCTCGATTGCACCTGGACTTGCCCGGAGACGAACCAGAATCATGGGTTGAGGAGATATCGATGGACACGCAGCAGAAGATCCTGGAAGTCGGCGACGGCCACATGCCGGCTCTCGGGTTCGGTACCTGGCAGGTCGAGGGCAAGGAATGTGTCGAGTCCGTGGCCGACGCGCTTCTCGTCGGATACCGGCACGTCGACACCGCGGAGGCCTACGAGAACGAGCGGGAAGTCGGCGCCGGGGTCCGACGAAGCGGCGTCGATCGGGAGAAGGTCTGGATCACGACCAAGGTCTGGTGGGAGCACCTCTCCCGTGACGAGTGCATCGCGAGCGCCGAGGCGAGCCTCGACCGGCTGGATCTCGGCTGGATCGACCTGCTGCTCATCCACTGGCCCGCGTACGACGTGCCCATGGACGAGCCACTCGCGGCGTTCCGGGAGCTCCAGGCCCGGGGCGTGACACGCCACATTGGGGTGTCCAACTTCACTCCTGCCATGGTGCGCCGGGCCCTCGACGTGGCGCCCGTCTCATGTATCCAGGCCGAGTACCACCCGTGGCTCGCCCAAGACGAGCTCATACAGATCGCGCGAGATCATGACATCGCGTTCACGGCCTACTCTCCGCTGGGGCGAGGACGGGTCGCGCAGGATGAGACGCTCCGGGAGATCGCCGAACATCACGGGAAGTCTCCCGCCCAGGTGGCCCTGAGGTGGCTCCTGCAGCAGCCCCCCGTCGCCGCGATCCCCCGGGCTTCCAGCCCGGAGCATCGCCGGGAGAATTTCGACATCTTCGACTTCGTCCTCGCGGACGACGAGATGGAGCGGGTCGCCGCGCTCGCGGAGGGCTACCGGATCATCGACCCCGAGTTCGCCCCCGCTTGGGACCGGTGACCTCCCCCGGCCGAAAGCGCCGAGACCACGCCGGGGACGTTGCATGTCCCGCAGAAGTGAAACGACTGGAGAGAAGGAGGGCTCCGTCCGGTGCCGCGAGTCTGGATTCAGGACGTGGACGCGTCCGGCACCTCCTCCAGCGCCTCTTCGGCGCTGAGGCGCCCGACCTTTCCGCTGGAATAGCTCGCGAAGAAGATCTTTCCGCCCGGGTCGACGATGAACTGCGCCGGTTGGAGATGTGTCTTTTCTCCCTTGGCGATGTATATACCGAACCGCTCATGCATCTCGTCCACGTCGAGGCCGTACAGCACCGGAAAGCTCAGGCCTTCTTCATCCTTCATCTTTCGCGCACCGGCCTCCCCGTCCGCGGAAAGGACCGCAAGCCGCACACCCGCGTTTCTGAACGCTTCCTGGTGCTCTTCGAAACCGGCCAACTGCCGGTGGCAGTGTCCTCACCAATGGCCGCGATAGAAGACCAGAACAGACCATGCTCCCTCGAAATCGTCCGGGAGGGTCATCTGGCCGCCCTCCACGGCACTTGCGGTTAGCGTGGGTAGGGTGTCGTCTTTTTCGAGCCTGGCCATGATGCGCCTCTTCGGTGTGGGTGAGTGGGATTTTCAGCCCTTCAATGGTGGCAACGATGATGCCAACGGCAGCCGCCCGTGGCATTCAGGCCCGGGTCGAAAGTTTCGCGACCACCGGGCTCACCAAGCGCTCGAAGTCGGAGTACGAGAGCTTCATCAACTCGGTGTGGCTCCCGGCGTTGAACGCAATCTGCTCGTCCTCGCGCAGGCGCTCGTCCACGAACACCGTCAGGTCCCAGAGATTTCCGAAAGGTGGCATGGCCCCAACTTCGCAGGTCGGAAAGCGGTCGGAAAACTCGTCCTCGGATGCGAGCGCGGCGTCCCGGGCGCCGGTGACCGCCTTAAGGCGCTCGATGCTCACGTGGTCGGGAGCCGGCAGCACGACCATCGCCAGCGCGCCATCGAGCTTCACCATCACGGTCTTGGCCATCTCCTTGCCCGGAACGTGGGCGGCCGCGGCGATTTCCTGAGCGGTGAACGCCTGGGAGTGCGAGATGGTGATGAACTTGGTGCCATGTTCATTCAGAAACTCTTTCAATCGATCGATGGGCATGGTGAACCTCCTGAGCTGATGCCGACGCATTCTCTGTTTCCCTTCGTCTCTTCAACATATGTGCCCGGACCGCGTCGGGACCGCGGGCTGGCCGGAAGGGACGCGTCGCCCCGGGAGAACGCGCGAGGGAGGGCGGCACCGCCGTGAGCACCAACCATGCCTTGATCTACGCCGTCCGGGGGCCGGTCGTGTTACGCCACCTCGGGCAGCTCAGCGTCCTGATCGCCCTGGCGGGCCTGCCGCCACTGTTCCTGTCCATCGTGTCCGGATCATGGGACGTGGCCTTGCTCCGGGGGGTGGTCGTCCTGGGGGTCGGCGGAGCGGGTTACGGCTTCACGCGCCTGCGGACAGGCAAGGATGTGCAGCTGAACGAGGCGATGGTGGTGGTGTCGCTCGCCTTCGTGGTCGCGTCCATCGCGGCCGCCATACCCTTCACGGCGTACGGATTGACGCCGATCGACGCCCTGTTCGAGGCGGTATCGGGCGTCACGACGACCGGCCTGAGCATCGTACCCTCGATGGACGGGATGTCGGAGGAGTTCCTTCTGGTGCGCGGTTGGACCCAGTGGTATGGCGGGCTCGGATTCATGACGTTGTCCGTCTTCCTCTTCGCGAGCGGCGCGCTGGTTCCGAAACAGCTCGAGCCCGGACAGATCGATCCTCGCGATCCCGTCGGGGGAACACGGGAGCGAGGGCGGATCGCGCTCGTCGTCTATCTGGCGGTCACCCTGGTAGGCATCACGGGGCTGCTCGTGTCCGGCATGAGCCCGTTCGACGCCATCCTGCACACCACGACCTCGATCTCGACCGGCGGATTCTCTAGCGAGCCCGGGAGCCTCGCGGCTTTCGGTATTTCCTCTCGGGTCGTCGTGCTCGTCCTCTGCGTCCTCGGCGCGACCCCGTTCATCGTGCTCCACCAGGCGGCGCGTGGCTCATGGCGTCGATTGCTGCACGATTCCCAGCTCGTGGGGCTCGTGCTGCTCGGCCTCCTCGCCACGGCGCTCATCTTCACGTTCTCTCTCGGCCCGGACACGGAGGGGACCTGGGCGGCGCGGCTCGGCCATGCGGCGGCATTCGCGTTCTCGGCGCAGACGACCGCGGGGTTCTCCACCATGGATCCCGCTGCGACGAGCGAGGCCGCACGTCTCGTGATGATCCTCGCCATGTTGGTCGGGGGCGGCATCGGGTCGACCGCCGGCGGCATCAAGATCACCCGTCTCTTGATCGCGGGACGCGTGCTCGGCCATACGCTCCGGCGGGTCGGCCTGGCGAAGCACGCCGTCGATCACCCCCGATTCGAGGGAAGCCGCATCACGCCTGAGCGCGCTCAGGAAGTCCTGTGCCTGATCCTGCTCTGGCTCCTGGTGGTGGTCGCCTCCTGGGTCCCGTTCCTCGTCGCGGGCCACGGAGCGCTGGATTCGTTGTTCGAGGTCGTCTCCGCGACCGGAACGGTCGGATTGAGCACAGGGGTCACGGGGGCAGAGCTCGGAGCCGGGCTGAAGCTCGTGCTCTGTCTCGACATGTTGTTCGGAAGGCTCGAGATCGTCGCCCTGCTCATCGTATTAGCGCCGAGAACCTGGATCGGCAGAAGGAGATACAGCTCATGAAGATCGTGGTAATAGGAGCGTCCAGCGAAGCCGTGATGATGATCCGCCTGATCATCGAACGGGGACACGAAGTCATCCTCATCGACCAGGACCGCGACCGCATCGACGAGCTCTCGGATGAGCTCGACTGCGCGTTCCTGCACGGGGACGGCACGCAGCCGTCCATCCTGAACGAGGCGGATCCCGAGGGAACGGATGTGCTGTTCTGCCTCGCGGACCACGATCAGGCCAACATCCTCGCGAGCCTTGTCGGACGCTCGCTCGGGTTCGATCGCATCATCACGAGCATCCGGGATCCGGTCTTCGAGGAGCTCTGCACCGAGTTGGATCTCGAGCACACGATCGTCCCGGCCCGCACCATCAGTCGCTATCTGGCGGACCTGGTCGAAGGTGTGGACGTGCTCGAACTGCGGACCGTCATCAAAGGGGAGGCCCGGTTCTTCTCGTTCACCGCCGGCAAGGCGGAAGCAGGACCGGTCGACGATCTGGAGCTTCCGTCGGGCGCCAAAGTCATCTGCGTGTACCGGGAGGACGAGTTCGTGCTCGTGGATCCCGATGACCGCATCGAGCAGGACGACCGGGTGGTGATCCTCACATACAGCCACAACCTTTCGGACCTGCATGACCGCTGGCAACCCAAGACCGCAAACGATTCGGAGTCGTGACGGCCGGCTACAACTCGTGTTTTCTTCGGCGCCGCCAGAGCGTCGTCGTCGAGACACCCAGGACCTTTGCAGCGTCCTTCGTGGTGGCCGTCGCGCTCAGGACGGCCTCGATGTGCCGGCGCTCCGCCTCTTCGAGTGAGATCATCGGGACACCATCGGCAGTCTGAGCGTGGCCCAGACCCGAATCGGGCAGCGCGCGGACTCGAATGCGGTTCCCGTCCGTGAGGATGACGGCGCGCTCCACGGCGTTCTGGAGTTCCCGGACGTTGCCCGGCCAGGCACGCTCGGTGAGCGCGCGGGCAGCCGGCTCCGAGAACTGGATGTTCGGGCAGCCATAGCGGGCTCCGAAGAATGCCAGAAAGTGCTCGGCGAGCGGCAGGATGTCCTGCGGCCGTTCCCGGAGGGGAGGGACCTCGATCTCGATCACCCGGATGCGGTAGTACAGATCCTCGCGGAAATCCTCTTCCTCGACCGCCTGTTCCAGATCACGGTTCGTCGCGACGATCCAACGCACGTCGGCCTCGTAGGTCTTGTCGCCTCCCACCGGCTCGTACGCATTGTCCTGAAGCACGCGAAGGAGCTTTGGCTGCAGGTCGGCCGGAAGGGTACCGATCTCGTCCAGGAAAAGCGTTCCGCCCTGCGCGGTCGCGACACGCCCTCTGCGGCTACGCACCGCGCCTGTGAACGCACCCTTCACATGCCCGAACAGCTCACTCTCCAGGAGCTCACGGGAAAGGGACGGCGCATTGACCGTCGCGAACGGATGGTCGCTCCGCGCGCTCCAGTCGTGGATGGCGCGGGCCAGGACACCCTTGCCCGTACCACTCTCCCCCCGGATCAGGATCGTCGCGTTGCTCTTGGCCGCCCTCCGGGCCATCGAGTACACCCTCAGCATCTTCGGATCGGTGGCGGCCAGGATGGGGGATGGAGCGGCCCGCTCCATTTCCTCGCGCAGACTGTCGAGCCCCATCTCCAAGTGGCGGACGGTCGAGATCTGCCGGATGGTCGCTTCCAGCTTGGTGGGTGAGATCGGCTTCGTCAGGTAGTCGACGGCATTCTGCTTGATGGACTCGACGGCCGTCTCGATCGAGCCGTGGGCCGTGACGACCGCGATGCGAAGCCAGGGCGACTGGTCGCTCAGCGTCTCGATCAGGTCGAGCCCGGAATCACTGCCGAGACGCAAATCCACGAGCGCGAAGTCGAACACGTCCTGCTCCGTCGCGCTCAGCGCCTCGTCGGCGTTGGCGACCGCCACGGGTTCGTGTCCCAACTGCTCCACACAGAGCATGATGGCATCGCGGCTCGATCGCTCGTCGTCGACGATGAGCACACGCAGGGGTGATCCGGCTTGTTGGGTCATATATGCTGGCGTTTGGAATGTCGAAGCGCGGCGGGTGCGAGGTCCGTACACCCCACACGATACGATGTCCGGGGCCGGAGCAGGATAGGTGATGATCGCGAGACCTTCAAGGCCGGGGCCGGAGCGGAGTCCTGCCTGGTATCTCGCTTGCGTGACGACATGGATGAAGATCGATGACAGCGAACCTCAACCGGGAAGCAATCCATGTCCGAACATGTCACGGTACGGTAGCTCAGTCACACGACCCAACAAGCGCAGGAATGGATCAACGACCTGTCGGGGCGCGCCAGCTTCGAAGGACTAGAGCAAGCATACTCGTACCTCCGGGCCGTGTTGCATGCGGTCCGCGACAGGCTTACCGCGGAAGAAGTCGCACACTTCGGCTCACAGCTCCCCATGATGGTGCGGGGCTTCTATTACGAGGGGTGGAGACCCGCGCTCGCGGAGACGACCCGCGTCGTGCTCGAGTTCCTCGAGCCACCTCGTCGGGGGTCAGCCCTCGTCGGACGACTCGCGCATGGCCATCGGAACAGCGATCGCGGTGGCTGCCACCACCGCCGTGACGGCCGCGCTCTTCTTGGTCACGAGAGACTTGGCGCCCCTGAGAGCGAGGAGGTTGCGCGTGCCGTCGAGGGGATGCCTCAAGACATACCGAAGTGTCTTCGAGCGGATGAAGGCGCTCACTTTGTTCAGCGGATTCAAGTTGAATGCTCCCTGTCTGGGGTGAGGGAGTGAGTCGCATGCGCCGCCGGACCTCGCCGGCTTGCCCGACTCACTCGGGCGGAATCTGAAAATGACCGGGCGAACGTGGAACCTCGTGATTCCTCGCCCGTCCCCCTCAATTATAGAGCAGGAATCATTCCGCCACCCGGCCTTCCGACGCCGCGGCCTCATCCCCTCAAGCGTCTTCGAGCACCGAGACACCCGGGAGCTCCCGTCCCTCCATGAACTGGAGGAACGCGCCTCCGCCGGTCGATACGTGGTCGAGTTGCTCCGCCAACCCGAGCGCGTGGATCACCGCGGACGTCTCTCCGCCGCCGGCCACGGTGATCGCCTCCAGCCCGGACATGACCTCGGCGATCTCGCGTGTCCCGGTCGCGAAAGCGGGGACCTCGGAAACGCCGAGCGGGCCGTTCCAGAGAATGGTTCGTGCACCCTCGAGCACCCGGCGGAACGCCTCGACCGTCTCGGGTCCGACATCCACGATCATCCACCCCGATTCGACCTCCTCGACCTGCACGGTCCGGCTCTCCGCCTCGGCGTCCTTGCTCCGCGCGATCACCACGTCGCGGGGAAGCACCAGGCGATTGGGAGCCCGTTCGAGCATGGCGGCAGCATCGTCGACTCGCCCGTCCTCCACGAGGGAAGCACCCAACTCGAGTCCTTTCGCCGCGAGGAACGTATTCGCCATGCCGCCGCCCAGGAGGATACGATCGGAGGCGTCGAGGAACCGCTCCATGACGCCGATCTTGTCCGAGGCCTTGGCGCCCCCGAGGATCCAGACGACCGGCTCTTCGGGATCGTCCCGGACGCTCGTCAGCGCTTCCAGCTCCCGCGCCATGAGCAGGCCTGCCACGGACGGCAGATGCCGACCCACGCCATGCGTGGAAGCATGGGCGCGATGCGCCGCTCCGAAGGCGTCGTTCACGAAAAGATCGGCGGGCTCGGCCAGCAGCCGTGCGAAATCGTCGTCGTTCTCCTGCTCTTCAGGATGGAAGCGCGTGTTCTCGAGTACGACGGCCGCCCCCGGCTTGAGCCGTCTCGCTGCCTCGGCGACCTCCGGCCCGACGCAATCGTTCAACTTGGGAACGGAACAGCCCAGCAGCTTGCTGAGGCGCTCCGCCACCGGATCGAGGCGGAGCTCGTCGCGAGGCTCCCCTTCCGGCCTCCCCAGGTGGGAGCAGAGGAGTAGCTTCGCGCCGCCTTCGAGGAGATGCACGAGCGTCGGCACGGAGGCGCGGATCCGGGTGTCGTCCGTGATCGTGCCGTCCTCCAAAGGAACGTTGAAATCGCACCGCACCAGAACCGTCTGATCCCGGACGTCCACGTGCTCCACCGTCTTCTTGTGCATGCTCTTCCTGTCCTCGGATGCTGCGTCGGGATCCTTTTTCGTTCAAAATCGAGGAATCTGAACCTCCTGCGGAGCCGCGCTAGAAGGCTGTTGAAGAAGGCAGGCG
>JBBDSN010000168.1:0-22534 GCA_040904885.1 Gemmatimonadota bacterium
GATGGCGGGGTCGTCGGGGTGGGAAGGGAAGGTCGGGACGTCGGGGGATGACGCGGCAAGGTTCTTCGCGAACCCCGCACCCCCAACCTCGATGAGCGACGGTACATGTCGGGAACCCTCCGCGGCTTCCCGAAACGTGTCGGCCTGGTCCGTACCCACGAAGGCTGCCCGTGCCCGGGTGTACTCGTAGAACTGGCGAAGCTGGGCGGGCTTGAGATCCGGGTTCACCATGACCACCACGCCGCCCATCCGGAGGATCCCGAAGAAGGCCGCCACCCAGTCGGGTCCGTCGGGGAGCGCGACGATCACCCGCTCCTCGGGGCGTACCCCGCTGTCGAGGAGGAGGCGGGCGTACCGTCCCGATGCTTCGTGGACCCCGGTGTACGTCATCGACCCGCCGTCCCAGACGAGCGCACGGCGACGACCGAGCCCTTCCCGCAACCGGTCGCCCAGGAAGTAGTCGAAGATGTTGAACGGAACCGGGGGGCTGAAGCTCACGGTTGCCTCGGGGTTGGCGTACCGGCCGGAGTGAGCCGTCACAATAGGCCGGGGTTGGAAGCGCGGTCAATCGCGTCAGTCGCTCCGGGGGCTTCGGACGCGGTTGTGTGACCCGAAGTGGTGCGCCAGGATGTGCGGTGGCTAGTGTAGTGTGGCCGAAGTCTCTTGAGCATCGAGAGTGACGAAGCGCTCCTCCAGCAAGGCGCGACGACGAGGCATAGCATCGCTACGTCGAGGAGGAGCAACACAGCTGGGGGAGATGCAGCGTCGCTCGAATGCCATGGGACTTCGGCCACACTACACTAGAATACCTTCGAACCACGCCGTGTCCCTGAGCCCGCGACGAGGATTGCAACGCCGCATGCCCGTCCACCGATTCGCCGAAATGACCTGGGAGGAAGTCCGTGACGCGGATCTCGGGCGGGCGGTCGCGATCCTTCCCGTGGGGGCGGTCGAGGC
This sequence comes from Gemmatimonadota bacterium, assembly GCA_040904885.1. Taxonomy (GTDB): domain Bacteria; phylum Gemmatimonadota; class Gemmatimonadetes; order Longimicrobiales; family Gaopeijiaceae; genus JAWLHJ01. The sequence goes on from JBBDSN010000168.1 coordinate 958, forward strand.
GCACGGTCCCCACCTGCCGCTCGGCACGGACGTCGTCATCGCCGAGGGCATGGCTCGCAGCTGTGGCCATGCGCTGAGTGACGCGGGACGCACCGCGTTCATCCTGCCACCCATGTGGTATACCGCCGCCGCCTTCGCCCGGGCTTTTCCCGGTACCGTGAGTGTCGCTCCGGATACGGTGCGCGCGACCGTGACGCAGATCGCCGAGGCGCTCGGGGCGCAGGAGATCGGAATCCTCGCGATCGCGAACGCGCACCTTGATCCGGTGCATCTGGCGTCGCTCCAGGAGGCAGCCGGCGTTGCCGCGCCGCCGTCGTCCGCCCGCATCGTCTTCCTCGATCTCACCCGCCGCCACGTGGCCGAGCGCCTCACCGACGAGTTCCGGACCGGCGCGTGCCACGCGGGGCGATTCGAGGGGAGCATCGTGCTGGCCGAGGCCCCCGAGCAGGTCCGCTCGGGGATCGCGGCGAAGCTCGAGCCGGTTCCGGCGTCTTTGTCGGACGCGATCCGCGAGGGGAAGCGCTCGTTCGAGGAGGCCGGAGGCGAGCGGGCGTACTTCGGATGGCCGGCCGACGCGACCGCCGAGGAGGGACGCGCGAGCGTCGAGACGCTGGGCTCGTTGTTGGCGGCTCTGGTGCTGGAGGCAGAAGAGTGAACCTTCACGGCCGCGTCGCGCTCGTCACCGGTGGCGGTCGCGGAATCGGCGCCGAGATCGCCCGAGCGCTCGGTGCCGCCGGGTGCCGGGTCGTCGTGAGCGCCCGCTCCGAAGACGAGATCGCGGCTGTCGCCCGGAGCATCGTCGATGCGGGTGGGGAAGCGGGTGCCCTCACCTGCGATGTGACGGACGAAGCGCAGGTCGAGCGGTTGGCCGCATCGGTCATGGACGGCTTCGGACCCATCGACATCCTGGTGAACAACGCCGGGACCGCGACGTCGAACCGGCTGGGGCGCACGACGACCGACGAGTGGAGCCGCCTGCTGTCCGTGAACGCGACCAGCACCTTCCTTTGCACCCGGGCGGTGTTCGACGGCATGACCGAGCGCGGCTGGGGCCGGATCGTCAACGTCGCGTCGATGGCGGGCCTCGAGGGCAAGCGCTACGTGAGCGCCTATACCGCCGCCAAGCATGCGGTCGTCGGGCTCACGCGGGCGGTCGCCGCCGAGGCGGAGGGGACCGGGGTCACGGTGGGTGCGGTTTGCCCCGGCTACGTGGACACGCCCCTCACCGAGAGCACCGTTGCCCGGGTCGTCGACCGGACCGGCAAGTCGCCCGCCGATGCGCTGCGAGCGGTCCTCGACGCGGCCGGGCAGGACCGACTGATCACGATGGAGGAGGTAGCGGCCGCCGTCCTCGATCTCTGCGCCGACGGCCCCGATGGCCGGAACGGCGAGCTCGTCATCCTCGATGGAAAGGACGGATTGCCCGTGAGCTTCGAGCACATCAACCCGGAGGGGCTCGGCACCCCCAAGGGATGGACGAACGGGATGCTCGCCCACGCCGGGGGGCGCGTGCTGTTCGTCGCCGGCCAGGATGCCGCCGAGCCCGAGGGCGAAGTGACCACGGACGATTTCACCACGCAGTTCGGGCTCGCCCTCGAGAAGATGCTGACCATCGTGGAGGCGGCGGGCGGTCGTGCGGAGGACGTCGGACGCATGACCATCTACGTGACCGATCTCGACGTCTACACGGCGGAACGCCCGCGGATCGGGGACGTCTACCGGGCCTCGATGGGCCGGCACTTCCCCGCGATGGCGCTCGTCGAAGTGAAGCGCCTGGTCGACCCGCGCGCCCTGGTCGAGATCGAGGCGACCGCGGTGATCCCGGTGCACGACCACCCCTTGCACAGGACGAGCCCGTGATCGAACCGAACTCCTTCCTGTACGAGTACGACTCCACCACACGCACGGCCACGATCACCCTCGACCGGCCCGAGCGCCTCAATGCCCTCACGTTCGAGGTCTACGACGAGCTCCGCCGGACGTTCTACGCGCTGTCCGACGAGGATGAGGTGCGGGCCATCGTCATCACGGGCGCGGGGCGCGCCTTCTGCACGGGCGGAGACGTCGAGGACATCATCGGGGCCCTGTTCGAGCGAGGATACCGGGGGCTGCTCGACTTCACACGCATGACCTGCGACCTGGTGCTCGCCATCCGCACCTGTCGGAAGCCGGTGATCGGGGCGTTGAACGGGACCGTCGCGGGCGCGGGCGCGGTGATCGCCACCGCGTGCGACATGCGGGTCGCGGCCGAGTCGGCGAAGATCGCGTACCTGTTCACGCGGGTCGGACTGTCGGGCGCGGACATGGGATCCGCCTGGATGCTCCCGCGCATCGTGGGGCTCGCCAAGGCGAGCGAGCTGCTGATGACGGGCGACTTCATCAGCGCCGAGGAGGCCCACCGGATCGGGCTGTACAACCGTGTGGTGCCGGACGGAGAGGCGCTCGAGGCCGCCCGGGCGCTGGCGGCCAAGCTGGCGCGCGGCCCCTCGTTCGCGCTCGAGATCACGAAGGACGCGCTGAACCGGGAGGCGAGCATGGACCTGCCGAGCGCGCTCGAGGCCGAGGCGCAGATCCAGGCGTCGCTCATGCTGCACCCGGACTTTCGCGAGGCGTACGACGCCTTCGTCGCGAAGCGCGACCCGGAGTTCCTGTGACCCTTCCCGCGACACCCGACGTCCAGACGGTCCGCGCGTTCCTGGACACCGAGCATCACGTCTGGGCGGAGCACGTGGGTGCCTTCGCGGAGGCGGAGCTCCGGGGCCGCCCCGAGCCACCCGACGATGCTTCGTCGAGAGCGGACGCGCGTGAGCTGCTCGCGCTCATGGGAGAGGCCGGGCTCTACGAGCCGATCGGAGCGACGGACCTGCGCGGATGTTGTCTGGCGCGGGAGGCGGTCGCTGCCGCCTCACCACTCGCCGACGCCGTCTGGGCGCTGCAGGGGCTCGGCATCACGCCCGTGCTCCTCTCGGGCGACAACACGCTTCGGGCCAAGTGGGCCCAACCCGCGCTCCAGGGCGAGTTGATGTCGGCGTTCGCGCTCACCGAGCCCGAGGCGGGGTCGGACGTGGCGGCGATGCGGACCCGCGCCGTGCGCGACGGCTCGGACTACGTGCTCGACGGAACGAAGTGGTTCATCAGCAACGCCGGCATCGCCGACTACTACGTCGTGTTCGCGTCCACGGACCCGGAGTCCGGGAGCCGCGGGATCAGCGCGTTCCTGGTGCCCGCCGATGTGCCCGGAATCGAGTTCACGGGCGCGCAGGTGCTCTCCGCCCCACATCCCCTGGGTGAGCTGGCGTTCGATGGATGCCGGGTGCCGGCCGGCCACCGGATCGGCGCCGAGAACAAAGGCTTCAAGATCGCGATGGCCACGCTCGACAGGTTGCGGCCCACGGTCGGCGCGGCAGCGTGTGGGATGGCGGGCCGGGCGCTCTCGGAGGCGCTCTCCCACGCCGTCGAGCGTGCCCAGTTCGGCAAGCCTCTGGCGGACTTCCAGGTCCTCCAGGACAAGCTCGGCCGCATGGCGATCGAGCTCACCGCGTCCAGGCTGCTGGTGTACCGGGCCGCCTGGGAGAAGGACCTCGGAGCCGAGCGCATCACGACCGAAGCCGCCATGGCCAAGGCCCACGCGACCGAGACGGCGCAGCGGGTCATCGACGACGCGGTCCAGATCCTGGGGGGCAGGGGCGTGCTGGCCGAGCACGTGCTCGACCGGATGTACCGGTCCATCCGGGCCATGCGCATCTACGAAGGCACCACGGAGATCCAGCACCTGATCGTGGCCGGACGGATGATCGCGGCGGCGCGAGAAGGCGACGCATGAAGATCGCCATCGTCGGCGGCGGTCCCTCCGGCCTCTACTTTTCGATCCTCATGAAGCGCGCGGACCCGTCGACCGAGATCGTGCTGTTCGAGCGGAATCGTGCGGACGACACGTTCGGATTCGGGGTCGTGTTCAGCGACGCGACCATCGCGGAGGTGGAAGGAGCCGATACCGAGACGTACGCGGCCGTCACCGAACACTTCGTGCGCTGGGACGACATCGACGTGCACTTCGGCGGCGAGAGGATCCGCACGACGGGTCATGGGTTCGCCGGCATGAGCAGGAAGAAGCTGCTCGACGTGCTGCAGCGCGAGGCCGCGGCGCTCGCGGTCGATCTTCGGTTCGAATCCGAGGTGCGGCAGCTCGAGGACTTCGAAGGGTACGATCTCGTCGTCGGCGCCGACGGTGTGAACTCCTCGGTGCGGAGCCTCCTCGAAGACCGGTTCGAGCCGTCCCTCGACTGGCGGCCCAACCGGTTCGTCTGGCTCGGCACCACCAAGCCGCTCCCTGCGTTCACGTTCTACTTCCGCGAGAACGAGCACGGGCTGTGGCGGGTGCATGCGTACCAGTACGAGCCAGGCCTTTCGACGTTCATCGTCGAGTGCACCGAAGATACGTGGCGGGCCGCCGGGCTCGAGGACGTCACCGAGGCGGAGACGGTCGCCTACTGCGAGGCGCTGTTCGCCGAGGAGCTCGAGGGGCACGAGCTGATTCCGAACAAGAGCGTGTGGCGGAGCTTCCCGACCATCCGTTGCGAACGCTGGGCGGTCGACAACGTGGTCCTGATCGGGGACGCGGCGCATACGGCGCACTTCTCGATCGGGTCCGGGACACGGCTGGGGATGCTGGACGCGATCGCGTTACGGGAGGCGTTGGAGCGGCAGGGGCTGGTCGGCGATGCTGCGGGGCCTTCGGTGGGACCGGGCTCACCCGGGGTTCCGCTCCGCGCGCGTGTGGCTGCCTCGCTCCGCAGCTACGAGGCCGAGCGTCGCCCACCCGTCGAATCGCTCCAGCGCGCGGCCCAGGCGAGCCTCGAATGGTTCGAGGCCACCGAGCGCTACATGGGGCTCGATCCCGTCCAGCTCGTCTTCACGCTGCTCACCCGCAGCCTGCGCATCACGCACGAGGACCTCCGCGTGCGCGACCCCGCGTTTCTGGCGCGCGTCGACCAGTGGGTGGCGGAGCAGGCCGAAGCGCAGACGCGTACGCCCGTCCCGCGTGACCCGCCGCCCCCGCCCATGTTCACCCCGTTCCGGCTCCGTGACCTGGTGGTCCCCAACCGGATCGTGGTGTCGCCCATGTGCCAGTACTGCGCCGAGGACGGCACCGTGGGCGACTGGCACGTGCAGCACCTCGGGAGCCGGGCGGTGGGTGGGGCGGGCCTGGTCTATGCCGAGATGACCGACGTCTCGCCGGAGGCGCGGATCTCCCACGGCTGCGCCGGGCTGTACAAGCCCGAACACGTCGACGCTTGGAAGCGTGTCGTCGATTTCGTGCACGGCCATTCACCGGCGAAGATGGCCATTCAGCTGGGGCACGCGGGCCGCAAGGGATCGACCAAACCGCTGTGGGAGGGCGACAGCGAGCCGCTCGACCAGGGCAACTGGCCGGTCATATCCGCGTCGCCGATCCCCTACTTCCCGGACCGGAGCCAGCCGCCGCGCGAGATGACCCGCGCGGACATGGACGAAGTGGTCGCGCATTACGTGAGGGCGACCGGGTACGCCGAGGCCGCCGGCTTCGATCTCCTCGAGATCCACATGGCCCACGGGTACCTGCTCGCCTCGTTCATCTCGCCCCTCACGAACGAGCGCGACGACGCGTACGGGGGCTCGCTCGCGAACCGGATGCGCTTCCCGCTCGAGGTCTTCGACGCGTGCCGGGTGGTGTGGCCCGAGCCCAAGCCGATGAGCGTGCGCGTGAGCGCGGTGGACTGGGCACCGGGCGGCATGACGCCGGACGACGCGGTCGAGGTGGCGCGGCTGCTCGCCGCGCACGGGTGCGACGCCATCGATGTGTCGGCGGGGCAGACCGTGCCGGATCAGCGGCCCGTCTATGGCCGGCTCTTCCAGACCCCGTTCGCGGACCGCATCCGGCACGAGGCGGAGATTGCGACCATGGCCGTGGGCAACGTGTCGTCCTGGATGGACGCGAACACGATCATCGCGGCCGGCCGGGCCGACCTCTGTCTGCTCGCCCGTGCCCACCTGTTCGACCCGTACTGGACGCGGCACGCGGCCGCCATGCAGGGCTACGATCTACCTTGGCCGCCGCAGTACAGGTCGGTGGAGCGGTACACGCCACGGTTCGAGTTCCACTTCGGGGGGGAGTAGCGGGCTCAGCCCGCCCGCAGCGCCTCTTCCACCGTCGCCACATGGATGGAGACGGTATCGTCGGTCCGCCGGGCATATCCGCCGGCGAGCGTCACGGCTACCGCGGCGCCCGCCTCGCGAGCCGCATGGAGGACCACGCGGTCGCGTTCACGGAGCCCTTCGAGGCTGAGGGACAGACCGCCCAGCATGTCCTCCCGGTAGGGGTCGGCTCCCGCGAGGTACACCACGAGGTCCGGGACGGGCTTCAGCACCCTTGGCAGATGCTCGTGCAGCCGCGCGAGATAGGCTTCGTCGTCGGTCCCGTCCGGCAGCCCGACATCGAGGGTGGAAGGCGGCTTGAGCGCTGGATAGTTGTTCTCCTGATGCATCGAGAAGGTCGTGACGCGGTTCTCGTCGGCGAAGATGGCGGCGGTCCCGTTCCCATGATGCACGTCGAGATCCACGACGGTCACCCGCTTCACGGATCCGTCATCGAGGAGCGCGGCGGCGGCCACCGCGATGTCGTTGAGCAGACAGAATCCCTCGCCGTGATCCGCGAACGCGTGGTGGAAGCCGCCCCCGATGTGCACGCTCACCCCGTGCGCCAGCGCGTTCCGACAGGTGAGGAGGGTGCCGCCGCAACAAATTCGCATGGCGGAGATCAGCTCCGGTGAGATCGGCACCTCCAGCTGCCATCGCTCGACCGTGGGGAAGTCGTCCGCCGCGATCTTCCTGAGATACTCGGGCGTGTGCACGAGCCGGAGCGTGGCGTCGTCCAACGGCTCGGGCTCTTCAAAGGCGTCCAGAGTCGCGGTCCGGCGCTCCAACAAGCGCTCACGAATCAACCGGTACTTCCTCGTCGGGAAGACGTGCGCGCCGATGTCCACCTCGTACCGGGGGGACCAGATCAAATACGTCACGCCGCCCGCTTCGCTCGGCTTCTAACGCCCCGGAGGAATTCCGAAGGTCGGATCCGGACCACCCGGGTCCGGCTGACCCTCGCCACCGCCGGTGATGGCCTGGATCAGGAAGACGATCCCCGCCGTGAAGGCCGCCGCCGCCACGCCCGTGCGGACCCGGGAGAATTCCTTCCGGTCGACCTCCAGAACCTGAGATCGGTGGAATTGGAGGGTGTCACGCCGTCCTTCGAATACGGTACCGGCGTATACGGCACCCCACCCTACGTCGACACTGAGAGAGTCCGGGCCGAAGCCCAGCAGGTCGCCCTCGACGCTCCGGATGGGACGTCCGACCCGCTGCGTGACCTGCTCGGCCGTGGGAGCGGAGAGACGCAGACGCACATCGTCTCCCGGAGCGAGACCCTCGCCTACCACCGGAGCGTAGGCATAACAGCTGGAGAGACACGTCAGTAAAACGAGCGCCAGCCCGGTCCACTGGACCGGGCTGGCGACGATGGATGAGGGAAAGACTCGGTTCAGCACCCTGTGCCTATGAGGTGGCAATTTGAAGTCCGCTCGATCTGTGCGATCGGGAAGAGCGTTCCCGGGCGCGTCGAAGCCGACGCGTTCGGGTTCCAGAGCGGGGACACCGTCCCGAACCGGTAGTGGTCGGCCAACCGGCGACCGGTCAAGTACAGACCCGCCATCCTCTGATGTCGCAGGATGTCGACTGCGGGAATCTGGCCGGTGTAGTCACTCACGTCGTCCAAGTCCCGCACCCGGTTGATGTAATCTTCGAAGTCTCCGGTGGCTCCATTGGCCAGAAGCTCGGCCTCGGCCAGGATCAGCAGGAGTTCCCTCGCCGAAACGATGGTGAGGGGCGGCCAATTCCGAGCCTCCGTCGCGGTGTTGATGATGTCGGCCAGCGCCGGATCGGGGACCCCATCGATGGGGTCTTCCAGCCTGATGCTCTCGACCGCCTTGTCGTTTTCCGTCGGGACCACGTAGGAGTCTGACGGGCGCATCTCCAGCCGCTCGTTCACCCATCCCCCCCACGCATTGGCCACTGTGGTCGGGTCGTAGATGAAACGGAACTGCCAGCTGTCTTCCACCAATGCCAGGGTAGCTTCGGCATCGGCATTGACCCCTGCGTCATTGACCAGGGGCTCTGCCGGCGTCGAGCCGGCGGGTGTGAACTTCTCCCGGACCGCCCGTGCATGCCTGGTGCGTGCCCTCTGCCCCAAGATTTCCGCCTGGAGGGCGGTGTTGCCCGTGGCCTGTGCGATGGTGAGCGCCGAACCCAGCGATGCGATGGCGTCATCGTAGAGCCCGAGCATGTTGGCCTCGCCGATCGGCGGCTGGGCATCGCGCCGGTCCGAGAAGACGAAGTCCTCCCACATGTCGGCGATGTACGTCCGCATTATGGCGGAGTACAGGTGGGCGCGAGCCAACAGGTCGCGGTTGTCCAGGACCCCGTCCGCGTCGAACTCGGACAGGAGTCGGACGGCCTCATCGGCCATCCATCGGCCCTCGGAGACGTCAGGCCATGCCGCATCGGAAAACTCATTGGCCGGGTCACGAAGATCGCCGTCCGTCAACTGGATCCACGCATCGCGCGAACCCGTGAACACGAGCTCGTCCGAGGCGGCGGCGTGCAGGAGCACTGCCTCAGCGACCCCGTCCTGCACCGTGGCGAGGGCTCCGTTCGCCAACGCGGCTGCCGAAGCCGGTGACTCGAGATCCTCCTGCACCAGGGAGTTCGGGTTCTCGACATCCAGCAGGCCGTCGCACGCCGTCAGGGTCAGGAACCCCAGGAACAGCATGCCCAACCCTGCCGGGCGGAATCGATTCTTTCTGTTAGGGGCTCCGAAGTGATGTGCCCTCCGGGCCCGCTGCTCATCCGTTCTCATCATGAGGTTCCTCGCTAGAGATCGAAGGTCGCGGTTCGTCGGGGGCATCAGAAGCCAGCCCGAATCATGAAGGAAATACGCCGGGGAAGGGGAACACCCCAACCCACGGTGCCGACGTTGAAGTTGCTGGTCAGGCCACCCTGGCCATCACCGGCCGCCGTATCGAGCTCCGGATCGGTGCCGGGGAACTTCGTCCAGAGGGCGAGGTTCCGAGCGGATGCACCCACCGAGAGGCTGGACGCCCCGACTCTTTCGGCCCAGGCGACCGGCGTCCGGAAGGTGAGGCTCACCTCCCGCAGGCGGAGCCAGTCGGCGTCATGAATCTCGTTCAGCCCGTCGTACGGTGAGAGGGCTACGAGCTCGGTGGCCCACTCCTCTGCCGCGGCCGCGCGCTCTGCGGTGGTGCTGGCCGGATTGATGAGCGTGGCAAACACTTCGGCCGACTGGCGGGTGTTGCGCCCGATGAGCGGGTGCGAACGCCGGAAGGCTCCGTCTAGATTGTGGATCTGGAAGTTCCCGAAGCGGTACTCGAAGAGCGTGTTGAGGGACAGGTTCCCGAAGAAGGTGAGGTCGGTTCCGAAGGCACCCTGCCAGTCCGGAACCGGCTTGCCCAGGAAGTGCTCGAGGCTCGCGGGCGTGCCGCAGTCCTGCACGAAGGACTGGATGTTGCTCGGATCCCGGGGCTGGGACACGTATGTGTTCAACTCGGCCTGCGTGAGCGGCACGCAGTCCCCGAGGTGCACGTGCGTCTCGCCACTGTCATCCAGCACCGGCCCGAAGAAGGCGCCGGGATGGAACCCTTCGCGCGTGAACTGCCGGTAACGCGGGTAGGAACCACCCACCTTCAGCGGCGGAGCGCCACCCAGGTCGGTGATCTCTTCGCGCAGGAAGGAGCCGTTGGCGAACAGGTTCGCCGAAAAGTCCGGCGTCGCGACCGCGACCACGTTCGTCCCGATCTCCACGCCCCACGACTTCATCTCTCCAATGTTGTCGAGCTGCGTGGAGCTGAAGCCTCCGGACGGCGCGAACTGCCGGTCCACCAACACGTCCGTCACCGTCCGGTTCCAGTAGGTGAACTCGATGGAGGCACGGTCCTCGAAGAGACCGAGCTCCGTGCCCACCTCCCACTCCAGCGAGGTCTCGGGCTTCAGATCGGGATTACCGAGGTTGGAGGGGCTCACGCCCGGCCCTCCCGCGGAAGCCAAGGGAGCGAACGTCGTGAACTGGGCGAAGGCCCCGGGCTGGAGCCCGGACGTTCCCAGGGCGGCCCGGATCCGGAACGTGGACAGGAGCTCCGACTCCCAGCCGGGAAGCTGACTCGGGATGACGGATCCGCTGACCTTCGGGTAGAACGCGCCACCCGCGGTTTCACCGAACGCCGAGTGCTCGTCGTACCGGCCACCGACCGTGAGGAACGCGTAGTCACGGAAGCCGATCTGCGCCTGACCCAGCACGCCGACGTTGGCTTCTTCCAGGAAGGATTCGCTGATGGACTGGTTCGCGCCGGCTCCAGCGACCTCGAGTCCCGGTCCCGGGAAGTCTCCTCCGGATCCGGACTGACTCAGGGTGCGGGTCAGGAAGCCCTGGCCACCTACCAGGAGCTCGGCCGTGAAGTCGTCCAGGAAGCTCGTGCTCCAGGTGCTCTTGATGTCGAGCGTGATCTCGCGATGGTTCCGGTCACCCACCTGGCGCGAGCCCGTAAGGTTCGACCCGGTGAAGCCGTCCACGTCCCAACCGAACGGGATGAAGCGCACACCGCGCTGGTTCACCATGTCGATGCCGACGGTGGCGTCGAGCGTCACGTTCGAGGTGGGCTGCCAGACGGTCGTGAACGCGCCGCCGAACCGCTGGACCTGCTGGTCCCTCAGACGGTGCCAGTTCTCACGGGTCGTCGCGAAGGCCGGCGAGCCGAAGAGGTTGGTCTGGCTCGCCCGCTCGGGACGGCTGTTGATGATGCTGGAGAGGACACCGAAGATGTTGTTGTTGGTGTCCGGTACCTCGTGGTTCATCTCCGTGTAGTTGGACGACACCCGGACCCGGATGTCATCGTGCGGGAAGAGCTCCACGTTGGCGTTGAACTGCATGCGCTCGCTCTTGTCATTCGAGACCCGCAGGCCCGGACCGGCGAACTTTTCCCCGTCGTAGGGGCCGTCCTCACTGGCGAAACGCCCGGAGAGGTAGTAGGTCACCGCCTGGGTGCCCCCGGTCATGGATGCCGAGTACGTCTCGCTTATGCCGGTGCCGAACTGCTCCCCGATCATGTCGACCTCGAAGACTTCATAAGGCTGGACGCTCAGCCCCCACCGCTCCTGCACACCTGTCACGCCCACATCGGTCGTACCGGTTGGGCCCTGAGCACGCACGAACCCGGCGTGATCATCCATCCGCCCGAGGGGGAACTGGCTGAAGCCCCGCTCGATGCTGACATCGTAGCGGGGGGCGCCGGACTGGCCGCGCTTGGTGAAGATCTGGATGACCCCGTTGGACGCCTGGGTCCCGTAGAGCGTGGCCGCGGCCGCGCCCTTCAGGATCTCGATGCGCTCGATGGACTCGGGGTTGATGTCGTCCAGGCGCGAGGGCGATCCACCCGGAGCGCCGATTCCCGGTCCAAAGCCCTGCGCGTTGTCGACCCGGATTCCGTCCACGTAGACGACGGGCTCGTTCGACTGCGAGAGTGAGGCGGAGCCACGAATGCGGATGCGGGATCCCTGGCCGGCAACGCCGCCGCCGGAAAGTCCCACGACGCCGGCTTCACGACCGGTCAGGATCTCCGACATGCTGTTCACCGGAGCGTTGTCGAGATCACTCATGTCGACGGTGGCGATCGTGTTTCCGAGTCGCCGGCGCTCCGTCGCCACTCCCGCTCCCGTGACCACGATCTGGTCGAGCTGCAGCGTGGTCTGGCGGAGCTCGAAGTTCACCGTGGCGGTCTCACCCGCGACCACGCTCACGGTCTGCTCGGTCGCCGCGAAGCCGATGAGCTCGGCGCGGACCGTCGCTTCCCCGACCGGAGCGTTGACGATCAGGAACTGGCCTCGGGCGTTCGACAGCGAACCGAGGGTCGTCCCCTCGATGTACACCTGGGCGTTCGAGAGTGGTCTCTGGGTTCCCGCTTCCGTGACCGTTCCCGTGATCGTGCCCTGGGCCGAAGCCTGCAGGGGTACCGCGACGGCGATGGCGAGAGCGGCGAGCGCCGTTCCCAGCCAGGATCCTGGGATCCACCGTCTGGTTCGTACATGAGATCCGAACATAGGTAAGACCTCCGTCACCTAAAGGTGTTGGGTCCCCCGGTCGCCTCGTGTCTCGACGAAACGAGACGCCTGAGGAAGTGCTTCTGTTCCTCCCAGATACGCTGCGAGATACCGTTTGTCAACTAAAAGTCAACGAAATGACAATTCGAAGTGTCTGCGTCGGCGCTGCACTAAAGCTGCGCTCGAGTGCACTGCGTCGGCGCGCTTGCGACGCCTGACGACGACCCGCATGATCGAGCGATGACGACTGAATCACGTGACCGCGAGCGCGCTCAGAGGCGTGCCATGGAGGGCTTTGCCGGAGACTCCCAGCCGGTCCGGCAGCCCCTCGAGCTCGACCACGGCCCGGTCACCCTCGCCGAGGTCGTCTCGGTCGCTCGATCGGGTGCCGACGTTCGCATCGGGCCGGAAGCGTCGGATCGCTTGCGCGCTTCTCGGGTGCGCCTCGAGCGCGCCCTGGCAAGGCACGAGCCGATCTACGGTGTGAACACGGGCTTCGGCTCGCTCGCACGGGAGAGGATCGCGGACCACGAGCTCTCGGAGGTGCAGCACAACCTCCTCCGGTCGCATGCGGCGGGCGTGGGTGAGCCGCTTCCGGTGGATGTGGTGCGTGCGATGCTCCTGCTTCTGACGGCTTCGCTCTGTCGGGGCTACTCGGGCGCACGACCGAAGCTTGCCCAGGCCATCGTCGAGCTCCTCAACGCCGGCGTCACGCCGGTCGTTCCGGAGACCGGCTCGGTGGGGGCCTCGGGCGATCTGGCGCCGTTGGCGCACGCGACGCTGGCGCTCATCGGGGAGGGGGAGGCCGTGATCGGGGGACGCCGGATGTCCGCGGCGGACGCGCTGTCCGAAGTCGGCCTCCGACCCCTGGATCTCACGGCCAAGGAGGGGCTGGCGCTCATCAACGGCACCCACCTCATGGCCGCCCGTGCATCCCTGCTGCTGCACGACATCGACCATCTTCTCGGGGCCTGCGTCACCGCGTGCGCGATGTCGATCGACGCCTGTCGCGCGTCCCACTCCTTTCTCGACGCCCGGGTCCATGAGGTGCGCGGCCAACGGGGGCAGACGCGGGTGGCCGAAGCGCTCCGCGCCCTCCTCGCAGGGAGCGGGATCCGTGATTCGCACCGGACCGACGACCCGCGGGTCCAGGACCCGTACTCACTCCGGTGCGCGCCCCAGGTGCTCGGCGCGGCGCTCGACACCATCCATTATGTGCGTGAGGCCGTCGCGCTCGAGCTCGGTGCGGTGACCGACAACCCGCTCGTCTTCGAGGGCACGAAGGGGCGCGACGTGGACATCGTCTCCGCGGGAAACTTCCACGGCATGCCGCTCGCGATTCCCCTGGATGCCCTCGCCATCGCGATCGCGCACGTGGCGGGAATCAGCGAGCGGCGCATCTATCTCATGCTCGCCGCCCAGGACCCGGAGGCGCACCTGACCGCGTACCTGAGCCCGAAGCCCGGGCTTCACTCCGGATACATGATCGCCCAGTACACGGCCGCCGCGTGCTGCAACGAGATCATCCAGCTCGCCGGCCCGTCGAGCGTGGCGAACATCCCGACGAGCGCGGGTATGGAGGATTACAATTCGTTCGGTCCGGCCGCGGCGAAGAAGGCCCGCCGCGCCCTGGACCTGGCCGAGAGCGTCATTGCGATCGAGCTGATGTGCGCGACGCAGGCGCTCGAGGCGCACCGGCCGCTCCGCTCGGGCGAAGGGGTCGAGACCGCACGGTCCGCGGTTCGCACCGTGGTGGAGCCGCTCCTGGCCGACCGGTCTCCTTCGCCCGATATCGCGGCGGTGACGTCGCTCATCCGTGCGGGCACGTTCACTCCGATTCCTGGCAACGCATGAGCAACGAAACGTCCGGCCCGGGGGACGACATCCGTTCGTCGAAGGGCGGACCACCGGTGCGTGGCGCCGGGTCCCTCGCTATCCGGGCGCCGCGCGGCGCCGCGCGTACCTGTTCCACGTGGCAGACGGAAGCCGCCCTTCGCATGCTCATGAACAACCTCGATCCCGAGGTCGCCGAGATCCCCGAGAAGCTCGTCGTGTACGGGGGGCGAGGCCAAGCCGCGCGCGACTGGGACTGCTTCGACGCCATCGTGCGCACGCTGCGGCGCCTGGAGCCCGACGAGACGCTTTTGGTCCAGTCCGGGAAGCCCGTCGGCGTGGTGCGGACCCATGCGGACGCCCCACGGGTGCTCATCGCCAACAGCAATCTGGTGCCGCACTGGGCGACCCAGGAACACTTCGACGAGCTGTGCGCCCGGGGCCTCATGATGTTCGGCCAGATGACCGCCGGCTCCTGGATCTACATCGGCACCCAGGGCATCCTCCAGGGCACGTTCGAGACGTTCGCGGAGTGTGCCCGGCACCATTTCCGGGGATCGCTGGCGGGCACGGTGAGCGTCACGGCCGGGTGCGGAGGGATGGGTGGGGCGCAGCCCCTGTCGGTGACTTTGAACGGTGGCGTGTGCCTCATCGCGGACGTGGACCACGCCCGTCTCGCCCGTCGGGAGCGTGAGCGTTATCTGCACGAGGTGGTGGCGGGAGGGACGATCGACGACGCCATCGACCGAGCGCTCGCGTGCAAGGACGCCAAGGAAGCCCGGTCCATCGGCGTGTGTTGTAATGCGACCGAGCTCCTCGCTCGCTTGATCGAGCGACAGATCACGCCGGACATCCTCACGGACCAGACCTCGGCGCATGACGCCCGGAGCTACGTGCCGGACGGGATGACCCTCGACGCGGCGGCCCGGCTGCTGGGTCGTGACCCGCCGGGCTACGAGGCCCGGAGCCGCGACACGATGCGGCGCCACGTCGAGATGATGGTCACCCTCCAGAAGCGCGGAGCCGTCACCTTCGACTACGGCAACAACATCCGCCAGGTCGCGCTCGAACAGGGCTTCGGCGAGGCCTTCTCCTTCCCGGGCTTCGTTCCGGCGTACATCCGGCCGCAGTTCTGCGAAGGACGCGGTCCGTTCCGCTGGGTGGCCCTGTCGGGAGATCCCACGGACATCTTCCGGACGGATCACGAGTTGCTCCGGCGCTTCCCCGCGGACGCCGGGGGGTACAACGCGCGGCTGCACCGTTGGATCCTCAGCTGTCATGCCGACCCGCAGGCTCTGCTCGCGGGCAACTACGAGGAGTGCGAGCCTGCCTTCGCGTTCCAGGGTCTGCCGGCGCGCATATGCTGGTTCGGGCTCGGTGAGCGGGACCGGGCGGGGCTGCTCTTCAACGACATGGTCGCCGCGGGTGAGCTGCGCGCCCCGATCGTCATCGGGCGGGACCACCTCGACTGTGGATCGGTGGCCTCTCCGAACCGCGAGACCGAAGGCATGAAGGACGGGACCGACGCGGTGAGCGATTGGGCGCTCCTCAACGCGATGGTGAACGTGGCGAGCGGCGCGAGCTGGGTGAGCTTCCACCACGGAGGGGGCGTCGGCATCGGATACTCCCAGCACGCCGGTCAGGTCGTGGTCGCGGACGGCACGCCCGAGGCCGCCCGGCGGCTCGCGCGCGTGCTCACGAACGACCCGATGATGGGGATCTTCCGGCACGTGGACGCGGGGTACGAAGAGGCGCGGAACTGTGCCCGCGAGCAGGGTGTGGACGTGCCGATGGGTACGGGATAGTGGGCTCGAGTCGCGCCCACACCCGTCCGGCCGTTTGGCCGAAGATCCCGGCAGGGCGCTTGGCGGCGAGCATCGAGCGCGACTTCGCCGCGTTCGTGGAACGGAGGGCAGCCGAGGGAAAGACGCGCGGGCCGCTCGGACCCGCCATCGCGCTCCTCGGGCTCCCCGACGACACGGGCATCGCGCTCAACCACGGGCGGGCCGGAGCGGCTTCCGGGCCCACGGCCTTCCGGGCGGCGCTCGCGCGGTACGGGACCGACTACGATACGCAGCGGCGGGCCGCATTGGAGGTGCCTATCGTGGACGCGGGCGATATCGTGCCGGCGGCCGGGGCATCGGAAGGCGCGCTCCTCGAGACCCACGAGCGGGTCGCACGAGCCGTGCGCGCCTTGCACGAGCACGGTCTCCTGCCGGTCTGCGTGGGCGGAGGACACGATCTCACCCTTCCGGCGGTGCGGGGGCTCGCCGAGGCCGCTCCAGCCGCGGTCATGCTCGGGGGCATCAACGTGGACGCGCATCTCGACGTGCGTGTCGAGATCGGGTCGGGGATGCCGTTCCGCAGACTCATCGAAGACGGATTCGTCGATCCTCACCGGTTCGTGACGTTCGGCGCCGCGCGCTTCGTGCACCGGGCCGACCACGTGGCCTGGCTCGAGGGGGTAGGTGGGACCCTGATCGACGTCGAGACCGTGCAGCGAGAGCCGGCCGCCGTGGAGCGGGCGTTCGAGGTCGCACTCGGTGCGGAGACCGCCGCGGCTGGAGCGGCCGAGATGGGTGGCCCGCCCGCCATCTTCGTGAGTATCGACCTCGACGCCCTCGACGGTGCCCACGCACCGGGCGTCAGTGCGGTGAACCCCGCCGGACTCGACGTGCCCGCCGTGACGCGGATCGCCGAGCGGGCCGGTGCGGAACCGCACGTGCGGCACTTCGATCTCATGGAGCTGAGCCCCCCGCACGACGTCGACGGGTGTACGGCCCGGGTCGCGGCACTGCTGTTCCTCCACTTCCTGGCCGGCGTGGCGGGACGGGGACCCACCGTGGGACGGGACGGGTGACGCAGGACAGGCAAAGCGCGGGGCGCGGCGTGGCGAGGCCGCCCGCTCTCCTGGTCCGTGACGCCCGCGTCGTCACGATGACCGACCGGGGCACGCTTCCGCGAGGTTCGGTCCTGGTCGAAGGGGACCGGATCGCGGCGGTGGCGCCCGACCTACCGGTCCCGGAGGGCGCCGAAGTGATGGAGGCCGCCGGACGTGTCCTGATGCCGGGCTTCGTGGACGCGCATACGCATGCGTTGTGGGCCGGCGACCGCCTCGACGAGTTCGCGGCGCAATGTGCGGGAGCCTCGTACCTGGATGTGCTCGAGGCCGGCGGTGGGATCATGTCCACCGTGCGTGCCGTGCGTGCTGCCTCGCGCGAGGAGTTGACGATTAAACTGCGCGCCAGGCTCGACCGGATGCTGCGGGCCGGCACGACTACCATGGAGGTCAAGTCCGGCTACGGGCTCTCCACCGAGCACGAGTTGAAGTCGCTGCAGGCGATCGGCGATGCCGCCGCGGGTTTCCCGGGGACCGTCGTGCCGACCGCCCTCCTCGGGCACGCGGTCGATCCGGAGGTGCCGGACTTCTTCGAACGGGTCGTCGGGGAGACGCTCCCGGCCGTGTCCGATGCGCATCCCGGCATCGTGGTGGATGCCTACTGTGAGCGCTCGGCGTGGCCGGTCGAAGCGTGTGCGCGGCTCTTCGAGGCCGCAGCCGCGTTGGGCCACCCGTTCCGGGTGCACGCGGACCAGTTCACCGCGCTCGGCATGACGGAGTGGGCGGCGGACCACGGAGCCTCGAGCGTGGACCATCTGGAGACGAGCACGCCGCATGCGCTCGAGCGTCTGGCCAGGTCCGGCAGCTACGCTGTCGCCCTTCCCGTGTGCGGCCTGCACCTCGACGACCGCTACACCGACGGGCGCCGGTTTCTCGACACCGACGGCGGCTCGGGGCGGCTGGTCATCGCGACCAACTACAACCCGGGCTCGGCCCCCGCGTGGTCCATGCCGCTCGTGGTCGCCCTGGCGGTGCGTAAGGTCGGGCTCACCATCGACGAGGCGCTTCGTGCCTGCACCGTACACGCTGCACGGCTGCTCGGCTTCGAGGATCGCGGGACGGTCGAGGTCGGTGCGCGTGCCGACCTGGCTCTGCTGCACCACCGCGACGAGCGGCTCCTGGCCTACGAGTTGGGGGGCGATCCCGTTGCTTGGGTGCTGTGTGGAGAGGTGGGCGGCGACTGACCGCGTCTCGGCCATGGCAACGGGCCCGCGAGTGCCCCGAATCGCTGGAAACCCGAGGCTTCCCAGGTTGTCGACGGTCGTTCGAGACCCCACTATTGAAGGACGTCCAGCCCGCCCGTACCAAATCAGTCGGAGTCGCATCTTGAACATCGAAGCCACGAGCCCGGCGCCGTTCCTCCGCGCTCTCGTTCCCATGACCTTCGCCGTAGGCGCCGTGCTGGCGCTCGGCGTCGAGGGCACCGCCCAGGAAAGCTCGTCGGACGTCCTGACGGGGGTCATCGAGACATCGGCCGCGCGAATCGACGAGGCGGCGTTCGGGGGCTTGAGCTACCGGTCCGTCGGGCCGAGCCGCGGCGGTCGGGTGACGGCCGTCGCCGGACACCCCGCCCACCCGTCCACCTTCTACATGGGCAGCACGGGGGGCGGCGTCTGGAAGACGACCGATCGCGGCCACAGCTGGGTGAACATCTCGGACGCGTACTTCGAAGGGAGCCCGGCGGTCGGGGCCATCCGCGTCGCGCCCTCCGACCCGGACATCCTCTACGTCGGCATGGGCTCTGACGGGATCCGGTCGAACATCATCCGCGGCAACGGGATGTACCGATCCGGCGACGCCGGCGACAGCTGGCGGCACATCGGCCTCGACGAGGCCGGCCAGATCGGGCGCATGGTCGTGCATCCGGACAATCCCGACATCGTCTGGGTCGGGGCGATCGGCAACCCGTTCGGTCCGAATCCGGAGCGAGGTCTCTACAAGACCACGAACGGTGGGGATACCTGGGAGCCGAAGCTGCAGATCGCCGACAGCGTGGGCGTGTACGGCGTGGTCATGGAGCCCGGCAACCCCGACGTGCTCTACGCCACGACCTGGCGGGCCGAGCGTAAGCCCTGGTCGATCATCAGCGGCATGCAGGCTTCCGGCGGTGGCGGCATCTACAAGTCGACCGACGGCGGCGAGAGCTGGGACAAGCTGACCAACGGGCTCCCGTCGGGCCTGATCGGCAAGATCGACCTGACGATCTCCGACGCCGCGCCGCAGCGCGTCTACGCACTGTTGGAGGCGCCGGACGAGCAGCGCGGCGTGTACCGCTCGGACGACGGCGGCCAGAGCTGGAGGCAGATGAGCGACCAGCAGAGCCTCATCAGCCGTCCCTTCTACTTCACGAACATCCACGCCGACCCACAGAACCCCGACCAGCTCTACGTCGGAAACGTGCGCCACTTCCGGTCCCAGGACGGCGGCTCCACCTGGGAGATGCGCCCGACGCCCCACGCCGACAACCACGATCTCTGGATCAACCCGGACAACCCGATGATCCAGGTGCAGGGGAACGACGGCGGCGCCAACGTCACGCTGGACGGCGGTGAGACCTGGTCGACCATCCACAACCAGCCGACATCGGAGCTTTACCAGGTCGACGTCGATTCCCGGTTCCCTTACTGGCTCTACGCGGGCCAGCAGGACAACAGCACGATTGCCGTCCCGAGCCTACCCCCTTCAGAGGCCGATCTCGGGGGGCACCAGTCGTGGTGGCGCGCGATCGGCGGCTGCGAGACCGGGCCCGCGGTGCCGCGGCCGGACATGGAGCCGCTGGTGGTCTACTCGAACTGTAAGGGTCGCTTCGGCCGTTACAGCGAGTTGACCGGCCAGGAGCAGCAGTTCTACGTGGGTGTGGTGGACATGTACGGCGTGAACCCGGCCGAGCTCCCGTACCGCTTCCAGCGGACGGTCCCGATCGAGGTGTCGCCGTTCGATCCGAATCTCGTGTTCCATGGCTCCCAGTTCGTGCATCGTACGACGAACGGCGGTCGGACGTGGGAGACCATCAGCCCGGACCTGACGGCGTTCCTCCCGGAGCGCCAGGTCGTCTCGGGCGCGCCGATCAACCGTGACATCACGGGTGAGGAGCACTACAGCACGCTCTACTCGATCGCCGCGTCGCCGCATTCGCGCGACGAGATCTGGGCGGGGGCCAACGACGGCCCCGTGCACGTCACGCGCGACGGAGGCGAGAACTGGACGAACGTCACGCCGCCGGACCTGCCTCCCGAGGGGCGCCTCAACGACATCCACGTCTCACCGCACACGGCCGGGAAGGCGTACGTAGCGAGCTACAGGTACCTCTTGGATGACTGGCAGCCGTACCTCTACAAGACCGAGGACTACGGACAGACCTGGACGCACCTGACGCCGGGAACGAACGGGGTTCCCTCCGACAACCCGACGCGGGTCATCGCCGAGGATCCGGACCGTGAGGGGCTCCTCTACCTCGGGACCGAGCGCGGCATGTACGTGTCGTTCGACGACGGTGCGAGCTGGGACCGCTTCCAGCTCGACCTGCCGGTCACGCCCGTTACGGGTGTCCGGGTCTATCGCCAGGACCTCGTACTTTCGACCATGGGCAGGGGCTTCTACATCCTCGATAACCTCACGCCGCTCCATCAGTACGACACGGCGGTCGAGGGGGCCGACCTGCACCTGTTCCAGCCACGTCCGGCGTACCGCATGCGCTACAACCCGGGCTCCAACGAGCCGGGCGCGCCGGAGTTTCCACCGCCCGGGGCCGCCATCGATTACATGGTCGGTGACGTGCTGGGCGGGATCTCGCTCGAGATCGCGGACGGGACCGGCGCCGTGGTGCGCGAGTTCGACAGCTCGGCTTCCGGTGACGACGCGCTACCGGTCGAGCCGGGCTTGAACCGGTTCATCTGGGATCTTCGCTACCCCGGTGCCGAAGGCGGCGGCCGTGGACCCATGGCGGTCCCGGACCAGTACACCGTGCGGCTGCAGGGCCCGGCCGGCACGCAGGTGGCCCAGCTCGAGGTCCGGATCGATCCGAGAGTCGAGATGGACGGTACGTCCGTCGCGGATCTGCGCGAGCAGTTCGAGCACAACATCCGCGTGCGTGATCTCATCACCGATGGCCGCAACGCGCTTCAGCAACTCGACGTCCTCGAGGCTCGGGAGAACGCCGAGCAGGTGGAGGAGGAGCTCGCCGAGGTGAAGGCGACGCTGCTCCCGCCGGAGGACATCACGGTCTATCCGCCGCGGATGCTCATCGATCAGATCAACTACCTGTACAACGCGACCATGCGCGCCGACCAGCCGCCGGGAGGCGAGGCGGTGAAGCGCTACCAGGAACTCCGCCTCCAGATGGACGAGGTGATGGAGACGCTCCAGCGCCTTTCGAGGCTGGTGAGCGAAGACGAGCGCTAGGAGCGCTGGACGCCACTCGCCCATGGGCCCCTCCTGATGGGGTTCAGCCGATCGGCCACCGCCCAGGATCTCGTGCTGCGCAACGCGAACGGCGTGGACGTGACGAACGACTCGATCCGCTCGGGCGCGACGGTCGTCGTCACGGACGGCCGTATCGTGACGCCCCGGCCTCGTGCCTCGTCTCAGCGCAGGACTTCGCGTCGTTCCTGGAGCACTTCCGCGAGGGTCTCGACGCGGCCCTGGATGGCC
>JBBDSN010000169.1:0-3755 GCA_040904885.1 Gemmatimonadota bacterium
CCCGGCGACCTCGAACCCGGATCATATGCGGGAGAACATGGGGGCCGGGGTGGGCCGCTTGCCCGACGCGGCCATGCGACGTCGGATGGCGGACCTGCTCAGTTGAACCGGCGGTGCGCCTTCACCTCGGTTCGTTCAGGCTGAACACCGGTAGTGTCCACCCCCACACGATCGCGGAGATCCTGAGGCCGGCGATCACCGCCATACCGGAGAGTGCCGCGACCGGCTCCGCGAGACCCAACGATGCCCTGAGCACGAGGTACGCGGTAATGCCGACGATCGCGGCCGTCGCGTAGATCTGGCCGCGGCGGATGACCATGGGGATCTCCGTGGTGAGCACGTCGCGGATCATGCCGCCAGCCACGCCCGTGATCGTACCCATGATGACGCACACGATTCCGGGCAATCCGACGCGTGCGGCAATCTGCGCGCCGCTGATCGCGAACAGCGCGAGGCCAAGCGCGTCGGCGAGGGCCAGCGCGCGATCCGGCGGCCTGAAGCGCCGCGTCCACAGAACTGTGAGCAGCGCCGAGACGAGGATGACGTACAGGTAGCGCGGCTGCGTGGTCCAGAAGACGGCGCGGTCGAGCAGCAGATCCCGTGTGGTCCCACCACCTATCGCAGTGACCATCGCGATCACGAAGACGCCGAGCAGGTCGAGCCGCTTACGCCCCGCGGCGAGCGCACCGCTCACGGCGAAGACCGCGACACCGAGGAGGTCGAAGAACTGGAGGGAGGTCACGGGTGCAAATCCATTCGTCGGATGGCGGACCTGCTCAGCTGAACCGCGACGCGAACTCCGCGACCAGCGCCACCGTGAGCGGATGCTCCAGCACGTCCGTGTGCTCTGCGCCCTCGATGAGCACGTAGGGTTGCCCCGCCGCCGCCGAGAGCCGATCCGCATGGTCGCGCACGACCCGGGTGTCGTGCTCGGGCTGCAGCATGAGCAGAGGGACCGTCACCTCGCGGATGCGCCGGCTCGGCGTGAGCTCGCGGAACGTGCTCCCGACCCGCCGCCAGAAGAACGGACGGAACGCGGTCACGATCAGCTTTCCGGGCATCCCGTGGTCCGATAGGTATTCGGCCGTCACGCGCATGACGTCCGCCGGGGTGGCGATCAGCACGAGACCATCGAGCGGCGCGCCGTCGGCGACGGCGAGGACGGCTCCGGCTCCCCCGAGTGAGTGTCCGACGAGGATGACCGGCCGGTCGGGGTACCGACCCCGCATGTATTGGAGTGCCGCGTGGATATCGTTCCGGAAATGCCGGACGGTGACGTAGGGGAGCGGCTCGTTCCTCCCGTGACCCCGCACATCGAACAACACCACCTCGAAGCCCGCCCGGGCGAGCGGCTCGCCGAGCCTCAGGATCGTCCCGTAGCTCGCCCCCCACCCGTGCGCGATCAGAAAGACGGGGTCGCGCGGTGCTCCGCGAGGCCGAAGCTCCCAGGCGGCCAACTCATGCTCGCCGGCCGGAATGCTGAAGTCCTGGTAGGCGACGTCACGAAGCTCGTCGATGGTGCGGTCGGGAGCCCGTCGCCTCGGCCGGACGAAGAGATTCGCGACGCGGTCCAGGACGAAGATTCCCGCGACGGCCGCCCCGGCGAGCGCGAAGCGCGCGATCACGTCCTCAAGCGGCCCGGATCCGCTCGAGTGCCCGCTTCACGTAGACCGGGACCATGGCGCGACGCCACTCCGGATCGACGATGATGTTCTCGAGCGGATGGCACTGTTTGTGGGCCCGCGCGACGAGCTCCTCGATGAGCGCGTCGCCCAGCTTCTCCCCGTGCGCCGTATCCGACCACCCGGAGAGCGCGCGCGGGCGCGATCCGAGCCCCGTGACCACGCCGTCGATGGCCTGCACGGTGCCGTCCGCGGCGACGTCCGCGGCGACGGCCACGGTCAGGAGCGGAAAGTCGATGGCGTGTCGCTGTCTCAGCTTCTCGTACGCCTGGCGGCGGCTCGCAGAAGCGAGTGGGATCCGGATCTCGGTGACGATCTCTTCGGCGGTTCGGACCGTGTTGGCGATGCCGTCCGCCACGAAGAAGTCCGCTACGGGAACTTCGCGCCGGCCCTCGGGACCTTCGACGACGGCGACGGCGCCCAGCGTCATCAGCACGGGAGGCGTGTCCGCCGAGTGTGCCGCGACACACTTCTTGCCGACCTTGGTAACGTGGCATATGTCGCCGTCCTTCTTGAGGCAGAACCCGAGCGCGCCCCGCCAGAATTCGGTCTGGTTGTAGTACGTGCACCGCGTATCGAGGCAGAGATTGCCGCCGAGGGTGCCCATGTTGCGGAGCTGCGGTCCGGCAACGTGTCCGGCGGCCGCGGCGAGCGCCGGAAAGCGCTCCCGGACCTCCGGGTGCCCCGCGACGGAGGTGAGCGTCTCGGCCGCCCCGAGCCGGAGCGCGTCGTCCACCACGCGGATGCCCCGCAGCGCGTCGATGCCCTTGAGCGCGATCAGATGATCGGGCTCGAAGAGCCGATGCTTCAGGTTCGGCACCACGTCCGTCCCG
The DNA here is from genome assembly GCA_040904885.1 of Gemmatimonadota bacterium. Taxonomy (GTDB): domain Bacteria; phylum Gemmatimonadota; class Gemmatimonadetes; order Longimicrobiales; family Gaopeijiaceae; genus JAWLHJ01. Next base: position 2,516 of record JBBDSN010000169.1, read on the forward strand.
CCCGAGACGTACATGGCGCGCCCGGCGTGCTCCCCCATGAGCTCGAGCGCCTGAGCGACGGTGCGGGGGCGGTGGTGACGAAAGGGGGCCATGCGCAACATCTCAGCGCTCCTGCGGTCTGGCGACCATGATTCCGTCCTGACTCTCGATGCGGACGATGCGGTCCGCGAGCGGAAGCTCGCTGATCTCGACGGCTTCACCGACGAGCGGCGCATGAAGCAGGTGGAGCGCGCCGTCTACCCAGAGCGCGAGACCGGTGTGGGCGATGTCGAGCCCCGGCACCGTGCTGGTCGCGGCGATGACGTCGCCGTCCCGGATGAGGTCGGCGACCTCGGCGATGCGGTCCTCCGGCATGTAACGGCGCTCCATCGCGTTCAGACGCCTCTCCGCCGCGCGGATACGCTCGAGGTTCGCGGGGTCCGCGAGCTGTGGATACGCGTCAGGGTGGCTGGACATGAAGTCGATCGCCTCCGGGTCGGGGACCGCCCCGAGCGTGGGACCGAGGTCGGTGAGGAGGCCGCGGCGCGCATTGTCCGAGAGCCATTCGCTGAAGTAGTGGAGACGGCTCGCGTATCCGTCCAGTCGGCCGCTCCGGTACCTGTACTCGGCCAGCAGCGACTCGTAGCGAGCCTCGGCTCCGGGGCGGTCGGGGAGTTGGCGCGCTCCGTCGGCCCGGATGAATCGGGTGAGCGCCAGCGCGTTCTCGACGAACGTCACGCAGTCGAGGCCCTGGAAGCTCACGACGACCCGCTCGGGCCCTTCGACCTCGAGTGTGCCCGGCACGTAGGCCGTGCCCACGAACCGCCGGCCGACCGCGGCGACCGCATCCCCGAACTCCAGCGTGTCGATCTGGGCCACCTGGCCCCACCGAACCGTGCTCTGGAAGGTCTCCCAGTCGGCTTGGCTCCAGCGTCCCTCAGCGGGCTCGGCCAACTCGGAGGGGCCCGCGGTGGCGGGACCGACCGGGCTGTCGACGGGCAGACCGATGATCGCGATCGCTGCGGCTACGATCCCGAGAACGGCCACCACCCAACGCAGGATGGTCACGAGGTCGCGCTCACGTTCCGGCGCCGACCGACGCGCGCCCCGGCACGTCGGGCTTCGTCAGCGTTCCGGCCGCCCGCGCGGCCTCCACGGCGCGCCAGACGCGCGGCGGCGAGAACGGCAGCCGGTCCATGCGTACCCCGATCGCATCGTAGATCGCGTTGGCGATCGCGGGAATCGAGGGGTGCAGCGGACC
>JBBDSN010000170.1:0-22207 GCA_040904885.1 Gemmatimonadota bacterium
CCCGGTAATCCAGCGGTGGCGGACGGTCCCCCAGCAGCGGCTCGTAGCTCCATCCGGCGGGGAGTCGCTCCCGGTACTCCCCCGTCGCGCGCTCGATGAGCCCCGGGTCGGTCAGCAGGTCAACCGCCGTCATCGCGAGCGTCTTGGCCGCGACGACCATCCCCTTTTCGCCGATCGTCGTGCCGCCAGCGGCGACGGCCTGCCAGGAGTGCGTGGCGGTCCCCGGCACCCAGGTGGCCGCGCTCATGCCGGCGGTCGGGACGACCCAACTCACGTCGGCCACGTCGGTCGACCAGGAACCGGCGCCGTCCATGACCGAGAACGGCTGGACCTCGGACGCCGAAGCGACAGGCGGGGCGTCATCGGGGAGGCTCGTGCGGAGGCTCGCGGCGAAGGCGCGCTCACGCTCGTCGTAGTGTACGCCGCCGACCCGCTCGAGATTGGCGTGCATCGCCTCCTGGAGCGCGATGTTCGGCAGCAGGTTGTAGATGCCGTGCAGGACCTCGACCTCCACGCTGGTGCCCGTCCCGAGCGCCGCCCCTTCGGCGGCCCGAGTGATCCGGTCGAATACGGAGGCGACCTCGTCGGGGTCGGGGTGACGGACGTAGTAATACGCTTCCGCGAAGTCCGGCACGACGTTGGGCGCCGCGCCGCCGCTCGTGATCACGTAGTGGATGCGCGTCTCCTGCTCGACGTGCTCGCGCATGAGATTGACCATGTGGTTCATCGCCTCGACACCGTCGAGGGCGGACCGGCCGCGCTCGGGCGCCGCCGCCGCGTGCGCCGACACGCCCCGGAACCGGAACTTGGCGGACTTGTTCGCGAGCGTGCTGTAGGCGCCCGCGTCGTTGCGATCGCCGGCGTGCCAGTGGAGCACGACGTCCACGTCCTCGAACAGCCCCTCGCGAACCATGTACACCTTGCCCGCGCCGCCCTCCTCGGCGGGCGTGCCGTATACACGAATCTCGCCGGCCCGTCCGCTTGCTTCCATCCATGCCTTGGTGGCAGCGGCCGCCGCTACGGAGCCCGCGCCGAACAGATGGTGACCACACGCATGCCCGGCGACTCTGTGATCGAGCGGTGCCCGCGTCGGCACCCGGTCCTGCGTGATACCGGGCAGCGCGTCGTATTCCGCGAGAATCCCGATGACAGGCCCTTCACCCTGGCGCCAGCTGGCGACGAACGCGGTAGGAATGCCCGACACGCCCATCTCGACGCGGAAGCCCGCTTCTCTCAACGAGGCGGCCAGGAGCGCCGCGCTCTCGGTCTCCTGGTAACCGACCTCCGCGAGGTCCCAGATGTCCTGGGCCAGGCGCCCGAAGTCCTGCGCGTGTGCATCGACATACTCGGCGACGGTGGCTTTGGCCTCTTGCGCAGGGGAGCCGGTCGGCACGCCGAGCATCACCGTCGTGAGGACGAGGGCGGTTCCGCGTTGAAAGGATGGAGACATTTCGGTACCTGTGAGCGTGAAGCGAGTACGTGAGCGGGTGGGTGCGCGTGCGCCGGTGGCACGCGAGCGGACGCCAGCCGGCCTGCGACGCCGACATGGTACCATGAAGGGTGCCAGGAGTTGCGTCCCGGGATGGGGAGCGGGTGAATCGTGCCGTGTCCGGTTGTGGCCGACCGGCCCGGCTGGGGAAGGGGACGGCCGGGGCTCTTGGGAATCCGTCCACCGTCGGTGAGATTACAGGCGTCCGATCACCCGAGTTGGAACGACCCCATGGCCGAACCTAGCAAGCGTCTCATCGTCGTCGGCGACCGCGTCCTCATTCAGCCCGAAGAGGGCGAGGACCGCACCAAGGTCGGTCTCTATCTGCCCCAGACGGCCATGGACAACCAGGCGGTCCAGGGTGGCAAGGTCGTGGCCACCGGTCCGGGCAACGCCGTGTCCGCTCCGACCGAGCTCAGCGACGAGCCCTGGAAGATCGGTGGTGAGCAAGGCCAGGCGCGCTATGTGCCTCTGCAGGCCCGGATCGGCGACTATGCCATCTTCTTCCGGCGCGCGTCGGTGGAAATCACGTTCGAGGGTGAGCGTTACCTCGTCGTCCCGCAGGCCGCCATCCTCACCCTCGTGCGTGACGAGGACGAGGAGCCCGGGGTCGACCCGTTCTGACCTCCCCCGCTGGCTCGGTGACGGCGCAGGCTCGATCCGCGCCGGGGTCCCGAGGCCCCGCGCCGGGTCGGAGCGAGAAGGTCGATCTGGATCGCTACCGGTCCATCGTGCCGGATTGGGCCGCGTTCAACGACGCGGCGGCACGGTCCGAGCCCACGGTCTTCCGTGTGCGCCTGGGCCGCGTGGCGGAGGAGGTCGTGCTGGCTCGGCTCCGGGAACAGGGCTTCCGCACCCGTCGGCTGGACGGCATGCCGGCGTTCCACCAGGTGGAGGAGGAGCCGTACCCGGTTTCGATGACCTTCGAGCACTGGAACGGGCTCATCTACGTGCAACAGGCCTCGACCGGGGTGGCGGCGCCGGCGCTGGACCCGCGGCCGGGAGAGCGGGTGCTCGACCTCTGTTCCGCTCCGGGGGGGAAGACTGCGCACGCCGCGGAGCTCATGGGAGACACCGGGTGTCTGGTGGCTTCGGAGATCAGCGAGAACCGGATCCGGGGGCTGCTCGGCAACATGTACCGCCTCTGCCACACCAACGTGCTCGCGGTGGCGGGAGATGGCCGTACGTTTCCGGGGGGCGCCATGTTCGACCGCGTGTTGGTCGATGCGCCCTGCACGGGAGAGGGGACGCTCCGGAGGAGGGGTGGCCGGCCGCCGCGGCAGTCTCCGTCGTTCCTCGGTTACGTCACCGCGGCGCAGCACGCGCTGCTCCAGCGAGCGGTGGAGCTGACGCGGCCTGGGGGCGTGATTCTCTACGTGACGTGCACCTTCGCGCCCGAGGAGAACGAAGCCGTGGTGAGCCGGATCCTGTCCGAGCTGCCGGTCGAGCTCGAGCCGCTGGACCTGCCGGTCCCGCACGCGCCAGGCCTCACGTCCTTCGACGGCCAGCGCTTCGATCCCCGGCTCGAAGGCGCTGCGCGCATCTACCCGTACCATCTCGATTCGGGCGGCCTCTTCCTCGCGAAGCTGCGCCGGAAGGACGGCCCGGCCGGGCCGTCGAGCGAGCGATCCGTCGAATCCGGGGAGGGGTGGACCCCGGTGCCGGCCGCGTTTCCCGATGAGGGTCCGACCGCCTCGGAACCCGAGGAAGCCGACGCTCTCGTGTCCCGGGCGGTCGAGGAATTGGTGGGCCGCTTCGGTGTGGATGCCGGTGCGCTCGACCGTTTTTCCTGGACCGTCCGAGGCGGCCGGGTCTGGATGCATTCCGTCGACAGCTGGCCGCTCGAGTCCTGGCCCGACGGGGGTTGGCGTCCCATCTCGATCGGGTTGCGCGCGGTCGAGTTCGACACCCGGGGACGAGCCCGGCCGACGAACGACGTGCTTCGGCTCTTGTCGGGCGAGGTGACGGAGCGGCGGGTGGACCTCGACGAAGCGAGCTGCCGAAGCTTCCTCGGCAGACAGCCCGTGCAGACGCCGCTCGATTTCCGCGGGCCGATTGCGGTGCGCTACCAGGGGGACGTCATCGGGCGGGGCGCGCTGACGGGCGACGGCCTCAAGACCGAGATTCCCAAGGCGAGGGCGCACGACCTGCTCCGGGTCATGGAAAAGAAGGACGGCTGAAAGACCCTACCCAGTGCCTGGATCGACCTGGGCCGGTGCCGCGAGATGGCGCACGAATGCCGCGTCCGCCGGCGCCAGATCCATGCGGCGCATCACGTCCGGAGCGAACCATCCCAGGTCCTCGTGCTCGAGTGCCCGAGGCGTTCCGTCGGTGAAGACTTCGACGAACTCGATGATGAAGGGCGTGCGGCCGTCGGCTACGGACCAGAGCAACGGGCCAATGCCCGTCACCTCGAGCGCCAGCTCCTCCGATAGCTCGCGGCGTGCCGCCTCGAGCACGGACTCTCCTGGATCGAGCTTGCCTCCGGGGAACTCCCAGAGACCCCCGTGACGCTTCTCGATCGGTCGGCGCCCCAGCAGGTACCGGCCTTCTCGCTCGATGACCGCCGCGACCACACGTACGGCCGGCCCTGTCCCGTCCTCCGTCATCACTTCGGAACCCGACCTCTCGTGGTCCGGCGGATCAGTCGCTGACCGGCCGGCCCGGCGGAAGCTTGGCCACGCCGATGGTGTTCGTGTCCGCCCCGAACCAGATGGCGTTGGATTCCGCGTCGAAGTACATGTGCCGGACGGTCCCGCCACCGCTTTCGACCGGCACGCTCGTGAACGACTCGGTTCTCGGGTCGAACCCTACGAACCGGTTCGGTTGCACCCCGGTCTCCACGACCCAGATGCGGTCCGCGTCGTCGGCCGCGAGTGCGTACGGGCGCGCGTCTTCGCCGCTCGGGAGCGTCCACTCGCTGACCTCGCCGGTGGCCGGATCGAGCCGTCCCAGATATCCGCGACGATAGTCGCCGTACCACACCATCCCGTCGGACGTGACATCGAGGCGGCGCGGGAGCGCGTTCTCCGGGAGCTCGAACGTCTCGAGCTCGAACGTTTCGGGGTCCACCGTCGCAATCGCGTTGGTGTTGAACAGCGCGATCCAAGGTCGGTCCTCGGCATCGACCACGATGCCGTAGGGGCGGCTGGAGCTGCCGCGATCGGAGCGAACCCGGGGCCCCTCGACGAGCCGCACCTCACCCGTGCTCGTCGTGAGCTTCCCGATGAAGTTGCCGCCCTGCACGGTGAACCAGATGTCGCCGTGCGAGTCGAACGTCAGGGTGTGCGGGTCCCGTGCCGCACCGTCCGGCATCTCGATCTTCGAGATCTCGCCGGTCTCGGGGTTCAGGTGGCCGATGTGCCGGTCCCGGTTGCCCGCGTACCAGAGGGTGCCGTCCCGGTCCACGATCACGTTGTGCGGTCCGGTGCCCTCCGTCAGGTCGAAGCGCTCGAACGACCCGGTCTCGGGGTCGAGCGCCGCCACGTAGTCGCTCACCTGCCCGACGAACCATACCTTGCCGTCCGGCCCGAGCATCGGGTCGCGGGGGCGGGAGCCCTCGTACGGAACGGTCCACTCCTGGAGCTCCGGCTCGTTGGCAGCCTGGGCGTAGATGGGGGTCTGGGGAAGGACGACGAGGGCAGTCATCGTCATCGTGAGCCCGAGCGTGGGGGCGGTGGCTCGCATGGTGACCTCCGGATGAACTTTGGACCGGCCTGACCGTACTTATTGCTTCTACTCGGTACCTGAGTCTCAGCATATCGTTCAGCGGCACGCGGCGCGAGCCGTGGTGGACGCTGCCCCAGCCCATCCGTCGTCCGGAGCGCCGATGACTTCGTCGAGACACGTGAGCCGTCGAGACTTCTTGATCCGGAGCTCGTTCGGTGTGGCGGGTCTGGGCTTGGGGGTGATGCCGGGCCCGCTCTCCGGGATGGCGCGACGGCACGGCGTCCAGGAGCGGTATCCGGTCGTCGCTTCGGAACGGTGGGGACGCCTTCTGCGCATCGCGGACGGCGTCTGGGCGCTCGAATCACACCCGATGCAGGACCGGACCACACTCTGCAACGGCGGCATCATCGCGGGGAGGGCCGGCGTCGTGGTCGTGGAGGCGTTCGGTTCGGACGCCGGTGCCCGCTGGATGGCCGCCAGGGCCGAGGAGCTCACGGGCACGGCTCCGACCCACGTGGTGCTGACGCACTACCACGGCGACCATACCGCCGGGCTCCGGGGAGCGGCCGAGACGCCCGGGCTCGAGATTCTGGCGACCCACTCCACACTGCAGCGGGTCTCGGGCCGGCCCGACGACCCCGAAGGGTCGGCGCCTGCCGACTTCACGGTCGTCGGTGAGGGACGGCCCACGGAGCTCGATCTGGGCGACCGGTCGCTCCTGTTGGTCCCGCGCCGTGGGCACACCGATTCGGATCTCACGGTCGAGGTCTTCGACGCGTCCATCGTCTTCTGCGGAGACCTCGTCTGGAACGGCATGTTCCCCAACTACATGGACGCGAGCCCCGGGCGGTTGTCCCAAACCGTGCGGGTGCTCAGGGCCCGGGGCTCGGAGATCTACGTCTCCGGGCACGGCACCCTGGCCGACGCGTCCGCCCTCGATCGCTATGTCGCGCTGCTCGACCACGTCGAAGCGGCGGCCAGGACGGCTCTCGAGCAGGGTTGGACGGCTGAAGAGGCGGGGGCACGCTACCAGATGCCGGCGGAAACGGAAGATTGGACCCTGTTCAACCCCGGATACTTCGCCCGCGCCATCAGCGCATGGATGGCGGAGCTGGCAGTGTGACAATTTTGTAGTATCATTTCAGGGGCCCTACAAAAATGTCGCGCGATATCCGGGCGCTCCGTGGGCACGCCATGGGCCTTCGGCGACACAGCGCGGCCCGTCTTACTTCTTCAACACTTCTCTGCGGGCGGGCCCCTTGGACCGACGCGACGTACGGAAGCTTTCGACCCTGCTCGAGGTGAGCCAGACGTTGGGCTCGACCCTCGACCTGCGCACCGCGCTCGTCCGGGTGCTCGAGGTGCTCGAGGAGAAACACGGGACGCTCGCGGGTGCCGTGACGCTCTTCGATCGTGATTCCGGGGAGCTCGAGATCGAGGCCGCGACGGGTATCACGTGGCAAGTGCGGCGGAGGGCCTCCTACAAAGTGGGCGAAGGGGTCACTGGGCGTGTGGTCCAGAGCGGTAAGCCGGTCGTCGTTCCGCGCGTAAGCCACGAACCTCTCTTCCTCGACCGGACGGGCGTCTGGAAGGGGAGCGGGCGCGACGAGCTCAGCTTCGTGTGCGTGCCCGTGGTCGTGGACGGACGCACCGAGGGGAGTCTCGGCGTGACCCTTCCCTACGACGCCAATCGGGCGTTCGACCGCGAGGCGGAGTTTCTCGGTGTCGTGGCCTCCATGGTCGGACAGTCGGTTCGCGTCCACCGGTTGGTCGAGACCGAGCGCCGTCGCTTACTCGACGAGAACAGCCAGCTCCGGCAGGAGCTCAAGGAGCGATACGAGTTCCGTAACATCATCGGCAACAGCCGGGAGATGCGGCAGGTATACGAGGAGGTGGCGCAGGTGGCGGGAAGCCCGACCACAGTCATGATCCGCGGCGAGTCGGGCACCGGGAAGGAGATGATCGCGCACGCCATCCACTACAACTCTCCGCGTGCCGAACAGCCCTTCGTGAAGGTGAACTGCGGCGCGCTACCCGAAAGCCTCATCGAGTCGGAGCTCTTCGGGTACGAGCCCGGGGCGTTCACGGACGCCCGTGCCCAGAAGAAGGGCCGGTTCGAATTGGCCGACGGGGGGACCCTCTTCCTGGACGAGGTGGGGGAACTCTCGCAGTCGACCCAGGTCAAGCTGCTGCGCGTGCTCCAGGAAAAGGAGTTCGAGCGCCTCGGCGGGGTCCACTCCATCAAGGTCGACGTTCGTGTCATCGCCGCGACCAATCGCGATCTGGAGGAGGCCATGGGCGAAGGGTCGTTCCGGGAGGATCTCTACTACCGGTTGAACGTCTTCAGCATCTTCGTTCCCGCGCTCAGGGACAGGAAGCCCGACATCCTGCTGCTCGCCGACCACTTTCTGGAGAAGTACGCGACCAAGTTGGGGAAGCCCGTACGAAGGATCTCGACCCCGGCCATCGACATGTTGATGAGCCACCACTGGCCCGGGAACGTCCGGGAGCTCGAGAACTGCATCGAGCGGGCCGTGCTCGTATGCAACGGAGGGGTCGTCCATGGACACGACCTTCCGGCCACGCTCCAGACCGCGCAGGTGTCGGGTACCCTCCCGGGCACCTCGCTCGAGGCGGCCGTGGGGAACTACGAGATGAACCTCATCGCCGACGCGCTCAAGACGTCCCGTGGGAACCAGGCCGAGGCCGCCCGCCTCCTCGACACGACGCCGCGCGTGATCGGGTACAAGGCCGGCAAGTACGGGATCGACCCGGAACGCTATCGCGCCACGGGGCGGTCGGTGACCGGCGGCTGACCCCGACTTCACCAGAACATGGCCAGCGCTGTACCTGCTCGGCGCCCCGCGGTCTGCGTGCCCTGGCCGATGCGTGATCCTGGGCGGGACCGGTATGGACACCGTTCGCGCGCCACATCCCCACAATATTGTCGCATCAGGAACGTAACCCTACGAAAATGTCGGTCGCCCCAGACCCTGATCCTTTAGGCGGCGAAGGCATATAAGTCCTTTTTCCACAAGGGATTGGGGTCTTCTGTCCTCACCGGTGCCGGCTCTCTGTCCTGCGGTACGCCCTTTGCTTGAGCATGGTGCGTCCATACGTCGAAGGCGTGCGTCTTTGAGAGGAGGAGACATGAAGAAAGTCGAAGGGATCATCCGACCGCATCTCCTGGAGTCGGTGAAGACCGCCCTCCAGGATGCTGGGGTCGTCGGCATGACCGTGACCGAGGTGAAGGGCTTCGGTCGGCAAAAAGGTCAACCGGAGTCGTACCGCGGGACGGAATACAAGGTCGAGTTCCTTCCGAAGCTGAAGGTCGAAGTCGTGGTCGCGGAGGCCATCCTCGAAGACGTCGTGAGCGCGTTCCTGGCCGCCGCCAAGACCGGGAAGTTCGGTGACGGCAAGGTCTTCGTCTCTCCCCTCGACGACGTGATCCGCATCCGCACCGAGGAGCGGGGCGAGAGCGCTATCTGACGGCGCTTCCGTCGTCGATCCGGTCCTCCAATCCCCTCCCGACCCGACAGGTGATCCGAGTGAGCAGGCATATTCGTACGTTCGTTTCCCGCATTCTACTTCCGGTCTCGGCCGCGGCCGCCGCGTGGCTGGGCGTGCCGACCGTGCTGGAGGCCCAGGACGCGCCCACCCTCGAGTCGACCGCCGCGGCGATCGAGCTCGTGCAGCGGCATGCGGATTTTCTCTGGACGCTCCTGGCGGCGATCCTCGTGTTCCTCATGCAGGCCGGCTTCTCGCTGATCGAAGCCGGCATGACCCGCGCGAAGAACGCGGTGAACATCTGCATGAAGAACCTCATGGACCTCTCCATGGGCTCCCTCGTGTTCTGGCTCGTCGGCTTCGGCATCATGTTCGGGCCGGGCGGCGGGTGGTTCGGGACGAGCGGCTTCATGCTCTCCGACTACGCGACGGACCAGGACCCGTGGCTCTACGTATTCTGGATCTTCCAGACGGTGTTCGCGGCGACCGCGGCGACAATCGTGTCCGGCGCGATGGCGGAGCGCACCAAGTTCACGACGTACATGATGTACACCGTCTTCCTCACCGGCTTCGTGTATCCGGTGTTCGGGAGCTGGGCGTGGGGGAGTCTGTACAAGGGTGGCGGTTGGCTCGAGGGCCTCGGCTTCATCGACTTCGCGGGCTCGACCGTGGTGCACAGCGTCGGCGGGTGGGCGGCGCTCGCGGGCGCGATCGTCATCGGGCCGAGGCTCGGTCGGTTCACCGTCGACGGAAGGCCGCGGGCCATGCCCGGACACAACCTCGTCTACGCCACGCTGGGTATGTTCATTCTCTGGTTCGGTTGGTTCGGCTTCAACGCCGGTAGCACCACAGCCGCCACCATGGACATCGCGCTGATCGCCGTGAACACCAACCTGTCGGCGGCGGCTGGCGCGGTCGCGGCCATGGTCACGGCCTGGACGTTCCTGAAGAAGCCCGACGCCACCATGACCATCAACGGTGCCTTGGCGGGACTGGTGGGCATCACCGCGGGGTGCGCGAACGTGACGCCCGGGGCGTCCGTCCTGATCGGGCTGACCGCGGGCGCGCTCGTGGTCTTCTCGGTTCTCTTCTTCGACCGCCGTCAGATCGACGATCCGGTCGGAGCCATCTCGGTCCACGGCGTGTGCGGTGCGTGGGGCACGCTTGCCGCTGGACTGTTCAACGCCGGCGGCGTCACGCTCGCCATCATCGGCGTCCAGCTCGTAGGGATCGTCGTGGCGTTCCTGTGGGCATTCACGACCATGTTCGTGTTCTTCAAGCTCGTCGACATGACCTTCGGGATTCGCGTGTCACCCGAAGAGGAGATCGCCGGTCTCGACGCCTTCGAGCATGGCAACGAGGCATACGGGCCGGACACCTTCAGCTCGAGCGCCGCGGGTATCACGGCGTAACGAGCCTTCCTTGTTTTCCGGGCTTCGGAGCGGCCTGAGCCGAGCTCGTTTTCATCATAGATTTCACTGGTAGTGGGTTTCGTAGCGAATCGTGTGGGGCGTCGAGCCTGCAGGGCCGGCGCCCCGCGCGTTACCCCCGGAGATCATGCGAATCCAGGAACGACGGCTCGAACGGCATGCCGAACAGCGCCTCGATGGGGCGCCCGCGGAGACGGCCAAGCGGATTCGCTCCTTCAGAACGTTTCTCGAGGTCGAGGCGGAGCACCTCCTCAAGCGTCACCGCTTCGGATTGGGCGGGCGCGAGATCGCGCGGGGGAGAAGCGATCTCGTGGACGTCGTGGTGGGCCGGTCGTGCCGCATGGTCGCGGCCGACATGGGTCCGGCCGCCCGCGACGAGCTTGCCGCATGCGCGGTGGTCGCGCTCGGCGGATACGGTCGTCGCGAGCTTTCGCCTTGCTCCGACGTGGACCTCCTTTTTCTGCATCCCGCGCGACCTTCGGGACGCGTGACGGAGTTCGTCGAGGCGATCCTCCCGTTACTCTGGGACGTGGGGCTGGAAGTCGGCCACAGCGTGCGGTCGATCTCGGACTGCATCGATTTCGGCCGGACCGACCTGCACTCCAGGAACGCCATGTCGGAGGCGCGCCTCCTTGTCGGCAACGAGGGCCTCTTCTCGGACTTCGAGGCCGACATGCGTGCCAAGGTCTACGGGCATCCGAAGTCGAACCGCTTCTTCCGGCAGGCGATGGCCGCGGAGGTGGAAGGCCGGCGCAAGCGATACGGATCCGTGGTCGGCATGCAGGAGCCCCATCTCAAGGAAGGGGCCGGCGGGCTCAGGGACCTACACCTCGTGGGTTGGGTGGGGCTGGCGCGTTGGGGCTTCAGGGATCTGGACGAGTTGCTCCGGGCCGGTTTGGTGACGCCCGCGGAGCACGCGCGGGCGCTGCGAGCGTACGACTTCATCTTGCGGATCCGGAACGAGGCGCACTTCCAGACAGGGCGCCGAACCGACCTGATCGCACTGGATCTTCAGCCCTCGCTGGCGGAGCACCTCGGCTATTCCGATCAACGCTCGGCGTCTGCGTCCGAGATCTTCATGCGCGACTTCTACATGCGTGCCCAGGAGCTCCAGCGCTTCTGTGACTCGTTCCTGCTCGAGGCGGAGTTCTGGGCCGAGGAAGAGGGTTTCCTGCCCCTGCGCAGGCGTCCGCGCACGCTCGTCGTCGGGCCGGAGCGGCGCTACCGGTTGAGGGAGGGTCGACTCCTTCCACCCCCCGATGGGGTCGATTTCGAAGAGGATCCGCTGCGGCTCTTCGAGGTGTTCGACGTCGCGCAACAGCACGGCGCCGTCGTGGGAGACGACCTGCTCGAAGCGGTGCGCGCGAAGCTGGCGCTCGTCGATCGGCGGATCCGCAGCGCACCCGAGGCCGCGGCGGTGTTTCTCCGCATACTCGGCCGCACGGGCCGGATATCCCGCGCCCTTCGGCAGATGCACGACGCCGGTCTCCTGGCGAAATACCTTCCGGAGTTCCGGCGCGTGACGTTGATGGTCCAGCACGATCACTATCACCGTTACACCATCGACGAGCATACGCTGAAGGCCATTGAGGCGCTCGACGCGCTGACCGACGCCGATCTGCGGGATGAAGGCCGGATCGTTCTCGGCAGGGCGTTGGACAAGGTCGACGACCCCGGCCGCCTCGCGTTGGCGCTCCTGCTTCACGATATCGGCAAAGGGCAGGGGGGCGATCACGTCACAAAAGGAGCGGCGATCGCGCGAAGGGTCTGTCGCCGTCTCGGGCTGGGGGACGACGCGGCGAGCGACGTCGTGTTCCTCGTGTCCAAGCACCTCGTCATGTCGAGGGTGTCGCAGCGCCGGGATCTGACGGACGAGACCCTCGTGCGAGGATTCGCCGAAACTGTGGGGACGGTGGACCGGCTCCACATGCTCTTCGTCCTGACCTACACCGATATCCGTGCGGTGGGGCCCGGCACGTGGAACGACTGGAAGTCCGCGCTGCTATGTGAGCTCTTCGATCGGACGATGGGTGCGTTGACGAGCGGAGAAGTGCCACCGCCGGAGCATCGGGCCGACATCGCCGAGCGCGTGCTGGGCCAGCTCCACCCTGAGTTCCTCCGGAGCGACGTCGACGCGTTTCTCGAGCACCTGCCGCACCGGTATGGCCGGCTCGTGCCACCCGATCTCATCGCGAGACACTTCGAGATGACGCGGCAGCTCGGCGCACGTCCGGCCGTGGTCGACTGGCGGGCGTCGGACCAGGGGCCGTACACGGTCGTGTCCGTGTGCGTGCCGGACGCGCGGGGGCTGCTGGGTCGCCTGGCCGGGGCGCTCACCGGCGCGGGGTTGGACATTCTCAGCGTCGACGTGTTCACCCGGGACGACGGTCTCGTACTCGACGTCTTCCGCGTGAGCGAGGCGATGGGGCCGGGCCCCGTGCATCCGGTGCCCGAGAGCCGTTACGACGAGATCACGGAGGAGGTCCAGGCCGTCGTCGAAGGCGCGAGGGATCCGGCGAAGGCCGTCGAGCGCCAGCGCACGCGGCAGATGCGTCGCCGCCGCCGGTCGCCCGCGCCGACGGTCGTGCGGTTCGTGCCTCCGGACGCTTCGGGCAGGACCGTCTTGGAAGTGCGGACGGATGACGAGCCGGGTGTGGTCTACCGGCTGGCCACCACCTTCTCCGAACTCGGTCTCGACATCACGCTGGCGAAGATCGCGACGGAGAAGAACCAGGCGCTCGACGTGTTCTACGTCACCGAGGACGGAGGGCCCCTCGGCGCGGACCGCCACCCGGAGGTGGAGAAAGCGCTCTTGGACGCGCTGCGACGCTGAGCCTCACCCGCCCATGAGGGGGTCCCGGAGCCCGAGCACGTGTACTGCGATGAGCCCGAGGACCCCGACCACGAGTAGATAGTAGAGGGTCGGGATCACGGTGCGCCTGAGTGTCGAGCCTTCCTGCCCCAGAAGTCCCACGGTCGCGGATGCGGCCACGACGTTGTGGATCGCGATCATATTTCCCGCGGCCGCGCCCACGGCCTGCAGCGCGACGATCGTCACCGTGGACATCGCGAGCCGCTCGGCCACGCCGAACTGGAACGCCGAGAACATCAGGTTGCTCACCGTGTTGGAGCCCGCGATGAACGCGCCGAGCGCGCCGGTGACCCCGGCGAAGAACGGCCAGACCTGCCCGACGTTGCCCGCGACCCATTCCGCCATCGCGAGAGGCATGGCGAGCTGCCCGGCCCCATTCACGTCCGAGTTGATGTAGACGCGGACCATGGGAACCGTGAAGACGAGCACGAAGCCCGCCCCGAGCAGCACGCGCGACGACGAGCGCACGGCGGCCCCGAGCGCCCCGATCTTCATTCGATGCAGGATGGCCGTGAGCCCGACGACCACGACCAGGACGAAGCCCGGCAGGTAGAGGGGCGTCGTCGACGCCGTGATGCCGGAGCCGAGGATTCCGCTCCACGTCAGGCTGGGGGCGCGAAGCCACGTGCCGACGGGTAGCGATGGGAGACGGGTCAGCACCAGAAGCACGCCGAGCAGCGCGTAGGGAGCCCATGCTCGCGGGCCGGACATCTGACCCCGGCCCGGTTCCTCCGGGTCGCGCTCCTCCAGGCCGCTCACCCAGTCGTCGCGCCAACTCCGGCGAGGCGGGAAGTCCCAGCTGTCCTTCGGCACCAGCCAGCCCCGGCGAGCGATCGTGACGACGATCGCCAGCCCCACGGGAGCGCCCAGCAGGGAAGGGAACTCCGGGCCCAGGAAGATTCCGAAGAGCACGTAGGGAACCGTGAAGGCGAGCCCACCCAGCAAGGTGAACGGGACGACCGCGAGCCCCTCGGTCCACGAGCGGTTGGCACCGAAAAACCGGGTCAGCATGACGACCATCCACGTCGGCATCAGCACCCCCGCGATCGCGTGGAAGACGACCACCTGCGAGGTCACCAGTCGCAGGTAGTCGCCCATGGTCAGGCCGGCGGCTGCGAGCTGCGACTGGAACGCCTCCCCGCCCAACCCACCCTGGATGCCGACCAGCACGGGCGTTCCGACTGCGCCGAACGTGACGGCCGTGCTCTGGACCATCATGCCGAGCATCACCGCGGCGGCGGCCGGGAATCCGAGCGCCACGAGTAGGGGCGCCACTACGGCGGCGGGGGTTCCGAATCCCGCCGCTCCCTCGATAAAGGATCCGAACAGCCACGCGACGATCACGATCTGGATCCGGCGGTCGGTGCTCACGCCGCTGAAGGAGCGCCGGATCGCGGCGACCCCTCCGGAGCGCTCCAGCGTGTGCAGGAGCAAGATCGCCCCGAAGATGATGAACAGCAGGTCGAACGTGAGGAAGAGCCCCTGGATGGACGCCGCGGCGATTCTGATCGCCGACATCTGCCAGGCACTGAACGCGACGAGCACCGTCGCGATGTAGGCCAATGGCATGGCATGCTTGGCCGGCACCCTGAACCCGACCAGGAGCGCCCCGCTCAGGGCGATGGGAAAGAGCGCGAGGGCCGCAGCGAGGCCGGGGCTCAACGGGACCTCGGACAGCGTTCCGGGTCCCTCGGATCCAACCGGTCGAGTTCGAGCATCGTGCCAGGATACGGTCTCGACGCCGTTCCGGCTACCGGGTCGTGGCCCGGTGGGGTGTCAAGGGTAGAGCCGAACGGCCTGCCAGCCGTCTTCCGCACGATCGAACCCGATCCGGTCGTGCAGCCGGTCCGGCCGTCCCTGCCAGAACTCGATGCGATCGGGCTGCAGCCGGTAACCGCCCCAGAACGGCGGCAACGGGATGTCTCTGCCCTCGAAGCGCTGTTCCAGCTCGGCCACGCGCGCTTCGAGCTCCGCCCGCGACGCGAGGGGGCGACTCTGCTTCGAAGCCCACGCCCCGATCCTGCTTCCCTCGGGGCGGGTCACGAAGTAACGGTAGCTCTCCTCGTCGGAGATCCTGGTTACTGCGCCGGTCACGCGCACCTGCCGGTCGAGCTCCTTCCAGTGGAAGCAGAGCGCGGCGCGGGGATTCGCCTCGAGCTCTTCGGCTTTCCGGCTCTCGTAGTTCGTGAAGAACGTGAAGCCGTGTTCGTCCGCGTCCTTGAGGAGCACCATCCTGACGGAGGGATGCGCGTCGGGCGTCGCGGTGGCCAGGGCGACCGCCTCGGGGAGCTCGATCCCCCGCTCCAAGGCGGCGTCGAACCAACGACCGAAGAGCTCGATCGGGTCGTCTGTCGTGTCCAGGTCCAACGGTTCACCTCCGGATCCCGTGAGGGGGGTGCCACTCGGGACAGTGGGGCGGTCGAGCATGATGATGTCTCCGGATCGGCTTGCGGTCGGGTCGGTGGATGCGAGGGTTCGGTGGCGTCGGGCCAGACCGTGGACGCATCACATAGAGGAGAACCCCCGGACTTGGGACGAGGTCCGATTCGAGGCCGAAGCGGGGTCATGGAACGGCTCCGCGGAGCGGCGCCCTGGGTCCGCAACACCCGGGGACCTTGAATCGCAAGCCGAGGCGTATACCTTCAATCAGGACATCCCCCCCCAGGGGGGTAGGGTACAGAGATTCCGGAGCACGGATGGCACACCACGGCAACGACGACATTCTCAGGCGCTTGAAGAGCGTCGAGGGACATGTGCGGGGCGTACAGCGCATGGTCGAGGAAGACGCGTACTGCATCGACGTGGTGAACCAGATCGTGGCGATCCAGCGGGCGTTGAAGAAGGTCAGCGCGCGCGTTCTGGACCAGCATCTCCACTCGTGCGTCACCGAGGCGGTCCGTGGCCAGGACGTCGAGGACCGCGAGCGGGTGCTCTCCGAGTTGATGCAGGTGTTCGAGGCGTCGGGAAAGAGTTGAGCTTCCAGGAGAACGACATGTCAGACGAGACGAAGAAGACGGTAGCGGTCCCCAACATCAGCTGCGGCCACTGCGTGAGTACCATCGAGCGCGAGGTCGGCGACGTGCCCGGCGTGCGTTCTGTGCAGGCAGACGAGAGAAGCCGGCGGGTCACGGTGAGTTGG
The DNA here is from genome assembly GCA_040904885.1 of Gemmatimonadota bacterium. Taxonomy (GTDB): domain Bacteria; phylum Gemmatimonadota; class Gemmatimonadetes; order Longimicrobiales; family Gaopeijiaceae; genus JAWLHJ01. Next base: position 16,107 of record JBBDSN010000170.1, read on the forward strand.
GATCCGGAGACGACGGATTGGGTCGTGATCGAGGAAACGATGAAGGAGATCGCCTATCCTCCCACCGAGGACGCGTGAGGAGCAGTCGGGGATGAGCCCGAACGAGGAGGGAGGGGCGGCGATCGCGACGGGGCCCACCGACACGAAGGCGTGCGAGTTGGTCCTGCCCATCACCGGCATGACCTGCGCGAACTGTGCGGCGACGGTCGAGCGCACGTTGCGGCGCACGGAGGGCGTCAAGGAGGCGTCTGTCTCGTACGCTTCGGAGCGGGCCACGGTGCGTTTCGAGGAAGGGGCCGTCGCGCCGGAGGACCTCGTTCGCGCGGTGGAGCGGGCGGGTTATGGCGCCATCCTGGTGGAGGAGGGCGGCCTCGAGGAAGCCGAGGATCAGGCGCGCGGCGAGGAGCTTCACGAGCAACGCCACGTGTTCTGGGTCGGCGTCGCCTTCTCCGCCCCGCTCTTCGTCCTCAGCATGGCTCGGGACTTCGGCCTGCTGGGGACGTGGGCGCATGCACCGTGGGTGAACTGGGTCATGTTCGCCCTGGCCACGCCGGTCCAGTTCTACGTCGGGCGTGGCTTCTATGTCGGTGCGTGGAACGCTCTGAGGAACCGCACGGCCAACATGGACGTGCTTGTCGCGCTCGGCTCTTCCGTGGCGTACGCGTACTCGGTGATGGTCGCCGGTGCGCTGAGCGTCGGGTATGCCGGGTGGGGCGACCACGTGTACTTCGAAACCGCCGCGCTGATCATCACGCTCATCAAGCTCGGTAAGCTGCTCGAAGTCCGGGCCAAAGGAGAGACGAGTCAGGCGATCCGCCAACTCATGGACCTGAGCCCGGCCACGGCGCGGGTCGTGCGGGAGGGCGTAGAGCAGGAGGTCCCGCTCGGGAGCGTGGTCGTGGGCGACGTCCTGGTCGTGCGGCCCGGGGAGCGGATCCCGGTCGACGGCGAGGTTCTCGATGGTCGCTCGAGCATCGACGAGAGCATGCTCACCGGAGAGAGCATGCCGGTGGAAAAGGGGCCGGGCGATCAGGTGGTCGGGGCCACGATCAACAAGAGCGGTTCGTTCCGGTTCGAGGCCATGCGCGTCGGCGCGGACACGGCGCTGGCGCAGGTCGTACGCATGGTCCGTCAGGCGCAGGCGAGCAAGGCGCCCATCCAACAGTTGGCTGACCGAATCGCTGCCGTGTTCGTGCCGGTCGTGATCGTGATCGCGGCCGCAACCTTCGCGGTTTGGTGGCTCTGGGTGGGCGCCGGCTTCACGGACGCCATGATCCGGATGGTCGCGGTGTTGGTCATCGCCTGCCCATGCGCGCTCGGACTTGCGACGCCGACTGCGGTGATGGTCGGTACGGGGCGGGGCGCCCGCATGGGCATCCTCTTCCGCAATTCCGAGGCGCTACAGCGGGCTCGCGACCTCAGCGTCGTCGTGCTCGACAAGACGGGCACGGTCACGACCGGCGAACCGACCGTGCGGGAGGTCGTCGCGTCGGACGGTGACCCGGACCGGGTCCTTCGGCTGGTGGCCTCCGCGGAGCTGCGGAGCGAGCATCCGCTCGGCGAGGCGGTGGTCCGCGAGGCGCGGAGCCGCAGGCTCGCGCTCATCGAGCCGACGCGCTTCGATGCCGTGCCAGGGCGGGGGGTCGAGGCCACTGTCGGCGGCACGAGCATCGTCGTGGGAACACGAGCCTTCCTGGAGATGCGCGGTGTATCGACGGCCATGTTGGAAGGAGACGCGACGCGGATCTCCGATCTCGCGGCCACCCCCCTCTGGGCCGCGTTCGACGGGGTGGCGGCGGGTCTCGTCGCGGTCGCGGATGCCGTGAAGGAGGGTTCCGTAGAAGCGGTCGCTCGCATGCGGGCCGACGGGCTGCGGGTCGTCATGTTGACCGGAGACCATCGGGTCGTCGCCGAGCGTATCGGTCGAGAGGTCGGCATCGACGAGGTCGTCGCGGAGGTCCTCCCGGACGAAAAGGCGGCCGAGGTCGCGCGGTTGCGCGAAGAGGCGGGGGGGACCGTCGCGATGGTGGGCGACGGCATCAACGACGCACCCGCGTTGGCCAGCGCGGATGTGGGCATCGCGCTCGGCACGGGGACGGACGTGGCCATGGAGACCGCGGACATCACGCTCATGCGGGGAGACCTCCGGTCGGTGCCCGACGCCCTGGCCTTGAGTCGGGCCACGATGCGCTCCATCGAGCAGAACCTGTTCTGGGCGTTCTTCTACAACGTTGCGCTCATCCCGGTCGCGGCGGGCGTCTTCTACTCGGTGGCGTTCATGCCGGGGATCGTCCGGTCGCTTCACCCGATCCTGGCGGCCGTGGCCATGGCGCTCAGCTCGGTCACGGTCGTGCTGAATAGCCTGAGGCTCGGCCGGACGCGTCTTTCTTCATAGCGCGTGCGCATGTCGTGGAGGCGCCTTGCCAAGGCCGCCTACGCCGCGCATGCTGCCAGTCGTCGCCTGGGCGCCGGAGCCCGAACCCCATCCCCCACGGGAGACGTCTGATGTGTCGTATCCGCCCACTCCTTACCGCGCTGATCCTCGTTTCGACGGTCGCGGTCTCGCCGGTGGCCGCCCAGGACCTGGAAGCGCTCAAGCGCGAAGCGGTCGAGAAGGTCGGTGAGAACGAGAAGATGGTCCAGGAGATCATCGACATGCTCTTCTCGTTCGGTGAGCTCGGCATGCAGGAGTTCGAGACCCAGCGTTACCTGACGGGCCTGCTCGAGGAGCACGGGTTCGAGATCGATCTCGGTGTGGCGGGGATGCCCTCCGCATGGACCGCGCGCTGGTCCAACGGGACGGGCTCGCCCGTGATCGCGTTGGGCTCGGACGTCGACGGGATCCCGCAGTCCAGCCAAAAGCCCGGCGTCGGATACCGGGACCCGATCGTGAACATGGCTCCCGGGCACGGTGAGGGGCACAACTCCGGCCAGGCGGTGAACATCGCGGCCGCGCTCGCGGTCAAGGAGATCATGGAGCGTGACGGGATCGACGGCACGCTCTTGATCTGGCCGGGCGTCGCCGAGGAGCAGGTGGCGTCCAAGGCGTTCTTCGTGCGGGAAGGGGTGTTCGATGGCGTAGACGTGAACCTCTTCACCCACGTCAGCTCGAACTTCGGAATGTCGTGGGGGCAGGCGGGCGGAAACGCGCTCTGGTCGGTCCAGTTCCGGTTCCAGGGAGAGACGGCGCACTCCGCGGGATCTCCGTGGCGGGGGCGGTCGGCGCTCGATGCGGCGATGCTGATGGGGATGGGATGGGAGTTCAAGCGCGAGCATCTGCGTCCCGCCGCCCGCTCGCACTACATCATCGTGGACGGAGGCGATCAGCCGAACGTGGTGCCGCAGTCCGCCACGATCTGGTTCTACTTCCGGGAGCGGGACTACGAGCTGACCAAGGAGCAGTACGACGCGGCGGTGCTCATGGCCGAGGGCGCGGCGCTCATGACCGGGACGCAAGTCGACACGATCATGACGGTCGGTGCCGCATACGCGAGGTATTTCAGCAAGCCGGTCGCCGAGGCCACCTACGCCAACATCCAGGCCGTGGGCCTCCCCGAATGGAGTGAGGCCGATCAGACCCTCGCTCGTGGGCTCCAGCGAGAGCTCGGCGTCGAGGAACAGGGGCTGGCCAGCGAGATCTCCGAGCTCGCCGGTCCGGTCGATCTCGAGCGCTCGCTCGGCGGTGGCTCGGACGACATCGGCGACGTCTCCTGGAACATGCCCACCGTGACGCTCCGCTACCCGTCCAACATTCCCGGTGGCCCGGGACACAACTGGGCCAACGGCATCTCGATGGCCACCCCGATCGCGCACAAAGGCGCGGTGGCGGGGGCAAAGGTGCAGGCCCGGACGCTGCTCGATCTGCTGTTGCGGCCGGAGCTCATCCAGGAGGCGTGGGCGTACTTCAACGACGTCCAGACCGCTGAGCAGCAGTACACCCCATTCATCGCTCCCACGGACGAACCCGCCATCTGGTTGAATCAGGAGATCATGGAGCAGTGGCGCCCGCTCATGCGCCCGCACTACTACGATCCCGACCGTTTCGACAGTTACCTGGAGCAGCTCGGAATCGAGTACCCGACCGTCCGGCAGACGCCGGTGAGCGACGATCAGGAGGCGGACGGTGCGGCTCCGCCCGACGGGCGTTAGTCTGAACGGAGCGCCTGAACCGCGCGCCATCCCCATCCTCCGGAGGCACACGATGCACGATCTCCACCCCACGCCGCACCGCCGACAGGCCATGTGGTCGCTGGTTGCGCTGGCTTTGATTAGCACGGGATGCGGTCCGCAAGATTCCATCGGCTCCGAAGCGCGGAGCGATCTGGTGCATGTCGAAGGGCTCGGCAGCCTCTCCTTCCCCAACTCCGGCGCGGCCGCGGCACAGGACGCGTTCCGCCGGGGCGTGCTCCTGCTCCACAGCTTCGAGTACGCGCCCGCCGCCGCTGCGTTTCGCGAGGCCCAGTCGGCCGATCCCGATTTTGCGCTCGCATATTGGGGCGAGGCGATGACGTACAACCATCCGCTCTGGCGCGAGAAGGATCACGAGCGGGCGCGCGAGGCGCTCGGGCGGCTGGCGCCGACCGCGGCCGAGCGGCGTGCAAAAGCCGGGTCGGAGCGTGAGGCGATGTACCTGGATGCCGTCGAAGCCTTGTATGCCGGCGGATCGAAGGCCGACGAGGACCTGGCGTACGCCGAGGCGATGGCCCGGCTGAGTGAAGCGTTTCCGGACGATCAGGAGGCGCGCGCGTTCCACTCGCTCGCGATCCTCGGCACCGCCGACGGGAGCCGTGACTTCGCCACCTACATGAAGGCGGCCGCAACGGCGCAGCCGGTGTTCGATCTGAACCCCGATCATCCGGGCGCGGCCCACTACATCATCCACTCGTTCGACGACCCCGTCCACGCCCCCCTCGGGCTGGAAGCCGCTCGGGAGTACTCGGACATCGCCCCGAATGCCGCGCACGCGCAGCATATGACGACGCATATCTTCGTGGCGATGGGGATGTGGGAAGACGTGATCGCCGGGAACACGCGTGCACGGGACACCCAGGATGGAGCGCGCGCGGAGGACGGCCTGCCCCCGAACTACTGCGGGCACTATTCGTCCTGGCTCCAGTATGGGCATCTGCAAATCGATGAAGACACCGAGGCCGGGGCTTTGATGGACCTCTGCCACGGATCGATGGCGGAGGCGCCGAGCGGGGGTGAGCAGTTCTACTTCGCCTCGATGAGGGCACGGCAGATCGTGGACACCGAAGACTGGGCGCTCGCCGGGCGCTGGCCCGCGGAGCTCGAAGGCAACGCGGCATTCTTCAAGGACGTCACGGACGCCTTTGCCGCGCTGAGGGCTGGCGACCCGGCTCCGGCACGGGCCCTGGTGGCGTCGACCTCCCGACCGGAGCCTGGCTTCGATCGCATCATGATCGACCAGCTTCGGGGGCTCCTGCTCATCGCCGATGGGAATGCCGAGCGCGGTCTCTCGTTGGTCCGCGAGGCGGCCGAAGCGGAGGACGCGTTGCCTTTCGAGTTCGGGCCACCCCGACTGGTGAAGCCGGGCTTCGAGCTGCTCGGTGAAGAGCTGCTCCTCCAGGGACGGGTGGCGGAGGCCGAGGCGGCGTTCCGGAGGGCCGTCGAGCGCACGCCCGGTCGGGAGCTCGCGGTGCGGGGACTCGGGGCCGCGCGGGGGTCGGATAACCCGTAGCACCACGGTAGCAATCCGGCGGCCCGCGTGGGGAGGTCGGGCCGCTCCCTGATCCTCGCGCAGGCCGATCCTGATTATCAGGTGAAGATGCGGGCGATGGTGGATCTGTAGTCGCTCCACCGGCGGGTGAACCGGTGTTGAGCATCGACGAGAAGGTGACATGCACCTTCAGTCCTCCACCCGCAGCGCTTCCCCCACCGTGGCCATGCGGACCCCATCCCGAACTTCGAATTCGACCGGAGCTGAGGCCACCGACGGCGGAGCCGCGCCAACGTTGCGCTGTTCCGCAACCCGGACCTGGCGTCCGCGTAGGATCTCAGCCATGTAGCCGCCGATTTCGTTCAGGACGATCATGACATCGAGGTCGCTCTCGGCTCCGGCGTCGCCACGGGCAGAGGAG
>JBBDSN010000171.1:0-16771 GCA_040904885.1 Gemmatimonadota bacterium
CGGGCAGCGTCGACGCCTCGTGCGGAAGTTCGCCGGGGGGAGCGGGCACGGTTAGGGGTAGCGGCGAGAAACCGTTCAGAACATGTTTCGCCCTCAGGATCCGCGTTTGAACGGCATGCGCATACGCCATCACCCTCGAACGCTCCGGGTGGGGCGTGGAGGCCGACTTGGCCAAGATTCTCATCATCGACGACGACGACGACGCACGGAACGGGCTCCGGCGGTTGTTGGAGGCCGGGGGTCACGAAGTCGACGAAGCGTCGGACGGATCCCAGGCGCTGCGCCGCTTTGCGGGTAGCCCCGCCGATGTGGTCTTCACGGACATCTTCATGCCCCGCATGGACGGCCTCGAGCTCGTCATGCGTCTCCGCGAGACGTTTCCTGAAGCCCCGATCATCGCCATGAGCGGCGGAGGGCAGATGGAGGCCGGACCGGTGCTCCAGGCGGCTGAAGCCCTCGGGGTCGTTCGGTCGCTGGCGAAGCCGTTGACCCGCGAAGCGGTGCAGGAGGCGCTGGACGAGGCCCTGGGGGACGCCTGAACGGTATGTCCGCCCAGCTGTACATCCTCATCGTGGACGACGATCCACGGAGCCTGACCACTCTGCGCCGGGCGCTCTCCAATGTCCCCGCCGAGATCGTGGAGGCGTCGAGTGGCGATGAGGCGCTCGAGTGCGTCAAGAGACACGATTTTGCGGTGGCCGTGCTGGATGTCCAGATGGAGGGCATGGACGGGTACGAGTTGGCGGAGCGTCTTCGCACATCGCCCGACTCGCGAGGCCTCCCCATCATCTTCATGTCTGGCTCCCTGGGCGACGAGGACCATGTTTTCCGGGGATACGAGAGCGGTGCGGTCGACTATCTCCTGAAGCCGGTCCAGCCACGGGTCCTCCAGTCGAAGGTCGGCGTCTTCCTGGATCTGGCCAAGCAGCGTTTGGAGCTTTCGGAGTACGGACTCGGACTCGAGCGTATGGTGGGGCAGCGCACCCGGCGCCTCGAGGCGAAAGCCCACGAGCTCGATGTCGTCATGGAGGGCGCGCCCGTGGCGCTCGTCGTGACCGACCTGGACGGACGGGTGCTGCGGGTCAACCGTGCCGCGGAAGCCCTCCTCGGTCATCGGCGCGAAGAGCTGATCGGACGGCCTGTCGATGTGCTGGCGCCCGTGGATGCACGGCCGACCCACGAGGTGTTCGGTCCGGCGCTGAGCCATTTCCATCTCGGCTCGCGTCGCATCGAGGTGCGGGGGGGGGACGGCAAGACCTTCCCGGCCCGCTGCAACGTCAACGTCGTTGAAGGACCGGATGGGTCGAGACGGATCATTTCGATCGAGGACGTCCGTCCCAATGTCGAGCTCGAAAAAATGCGTGCCGAGCTGAACGCGCTGCTTCGGGCGACCGACAGCGCAGTGCTCCACCTCACGCTCGATTTCGCGGTACTCGATGCGTCGGGACATCCGCTCGTGAAAGACGCCAAGCATCTGTCCGACGTCGTCGACGACGGGACCCTCGAGTTTTTGCGGGTCGCGGTCGACGCATTGGACGACGAGGAGCGCGTGTGGCAGGGGGTGGGCGGACTCAGGGATGCCCGTCCCGCCTCGAGCTGCGAAATGTTGGCCGTCATGCGTCCGCGATGCCCCGGATCGGACGGGAGCCTCAGCCTCGTCTTGCTGGGCCTGAACGAGCTCGAAGAACCGTGATGCGGGTCGGGCCGTCGAATCCGTGGGTCCTGCCTTTCATCGGAAGCTCCTGGTCGACGTCGTGCTCCACCAAGAGCACGTTCGCGAAGGGAATCTCCTTCCAACGCTCCAGGACGAGGTCGAGCTTACGCGAGCCGTAGGGCGGATCCATGTACGCCACGTCGTAAGCACCCGCTTCGAGGTTCCCGATCCACGGGATGACGTCCCGTTTGAAGATGCGTGTGCTGTCGCGTGCCCGAAGCGCCGCAACGTTCGCCTTCAGCGCGTGTAGGGCCGCGGGTCCGTTCTCCACGAAGTCGACCGCCCGCGCGCCTCGGGAGAGGGCCTCCAGGCCGATGGCGCCCGACCCGGCGAACAGGTCCAGCACGCGGGCCCCGGCCAACTCCGGCTCGATCAGGGCCAGCGCCCGGTCACGCATCGCTTCCGGCGTGGGGCGCACGGCTCGACCTGGCGACGTCAGATCCCGGCCCGCAAACTTGCCTTTCAGGATTCGCATGCCGGACGGTCGCGGGAACTCGGACTTCCTGCAACGTGGGACGGAGCCGGGATGGCGCGAGGGGCGTTGACGTGTTCGTTTCTCCAGGCCGTCATCCCATAAGCGTAGAGGATTTCAATGTCATCCATACTTCGAGCCCTGGTTCTCTCGGCTCTGCTCGCCGTTCCCCTCACCGTAGCGGCTCCGCTCGCCGCGCAGCAGCTTCCGCAGACCTGGCAGGAGCAGGAGAACTTCCGATCCGGCCCGACGCCGTTCGAGCCGCTCATGGAGTTCTGGTACGAGTTGGACCGCGTCAGCGACATCGTGAGCATGCGTCCGCTCACGCAGACGCTCCTCGACCGCGAGGTCATGCTGATCACCATCGCCGAGCCGATGGTCACGACCCCGGAAGACGCGCTCCGCTCCGGCAAGACGATCGTGCTGCTGGCTCCGTCCGTGCACGGTGGCGAGGTCTCTCCGAAGGAGTCGATCCAGCTGGTCGCCAAGGAATTGGTGGGCGGCGACATGCGGGTTCTTCTCGAGGACGTGATCGTCATCGCGCTGCCGCTCGTGAACCCGGACGGGGGCGAGGTGCGACGCCGGACGAACGAGGCGGGCTACGACATGAACCGCGACTACGTGAAGCTCGAGTCGCAGGAGATCCACGCGCTCGTCACGCAGGTGATGAACGAGTGGACACCCGACATCCACGTCGACGGACACCACGGCGGATCGGCTCCGTACGTCATCACCTACCAGGGCACCCTGAACCCGGCCGCGGACGCCGAGCTGCGCGCGTTCCCGTATGAGAACATCTTCCCGCGCATTCGCGCCGCCGCCGAGGACGAGGACTATGCCTCGTTCGATTACTCTGGCGTGCGTACGGTGGATGGGGTGCGGGGTTGGGGCTCCACTTCGGTCGAGCCGCGCAAGCACCACGTCTACACGGGGCTGACCAACTCGATCGGAATCCTTCTGGAGACGCCCAGCAACACCCACCGCGTGGTGGGCGACGGCACACTCCGTGAGATTCCCGAGGAGGAGCGGTACTTCCACCAGATCCGTGGCGGCGTGATCGCGACGAGCACGATCCTCGAGGTGGCGGCCGAGCAGCGGGAGGCGATCCGTTCCCTCACGACCGCGTCGAGAATGCGCGCGATCGAGGCCGGCACCGATCTCACGAACCCCGTCGTGCTCGACTACCAGTTGACGTCCAGGGGCACGGAGCCCGTCTGGATGCCGAGCGACGACGCGCCGCTGGGCTATTCGCTCGAGAACGTCCCGGTCTATCTGCAGTGGGAAGCCACGCGCACGACGCCACGCCCCGCGGGTTACCTGCTGCCTCCGGCGATGGCGGGTGTGGTCCCGCTTCTCCAGGATCACGACATCGCGGTGTACCGCTTCCGTGAGCCGGCCACCCTGGACGCCGAGGTCTACTACGCCACCGAGGTTCGGACCGATAGCTACTTTCAGGGCCATTACCTGAAGGCCGTCGAGGTCGAAAAGGAGACGGAGCAGGTCGAGGTCGTTCCGGAGTGGTTCTGGATCCCGACCGCTCAGTCCAGGGGCAACCTGATCACCTACCTGTTCGAGCCCGAGACCGACGACAACCTCATCACCTGGGGTTGGACGGATCACATTCTCGAGGTGACGGACGCCGACGATGACGATCGCCAGCGCGTTCCCATGATCCGGGTTCCGGAGCACCAGGCCATCTCCGCCATCGAGGTGCAGCCGTTCAACCTGTACCAGCGCAACCGCTACTTCCGGCCGAATTGACCGGAGCGCACGAGGAGGGCCGGGGCGGCGACCACCGCCCCGGCCCCAACGGTCGCCTGGAACCGGGACGGGACGCCGCTTGGCGCTCCTTGCTCTTCTTCCCTGGCACGCGCCCGGATCAGTACGCCAAGGGGCTCGACTCCGGAGCCGACGTGGTCTGCCTCGATCTCGAGGACGCCGTGGGTCAGGCGGATAAAGAGCGGGCCCGCGATCAAGCCGTTGAGCTCCTCGGAGGCGGTACCTGGCTCGCGGCGCGCTCCGCCGTCCGCATCAATCGGGTGCGCTCCGACCCGGGGCGCCGCGACCTCGAAGCCCTGGCGCGAGCCGCGGATCGGGGACCCGACATCGAGGGTGCGGGCGCGCGAGGTGCGGGCGCGATGACCGTCCTCCTCCCGAAGGTGGACGGGCCGGGTGAGGTCGAGGAAGCCGTGGCGCTCTTCGCCGATACGGACCACGACGTCCGTATCGTCGCCATGATCGAGACGGCGCTCGGGCTCGAGCATGCCATGGAGGTGGCTTCCGCTCCTGGCGTCGTCGCGCTCTTCATCGGTGCCGTGGATCTGGCGGTCGAGCTGGGGTGCGCATTCGAATGGGAGCCCCTCCTGTACGCCAGGTCTCGCGTCGTGCATGCGAGCGCGGTCGCCGGCGTGCAGGCTATCGACGTTCCGTTTCTGGACTTGCGTGACCGGGAAGGCCTCGTCGCGGAGGCCCGTGCGGTGGCGAGGCTGGGGTTCACGGGGAAGGCCGCGATCCACCCCGGACAGATCGAGCCCATCCACGAGGCTTTCGCGCCGACGCCCGCCGAGCTCGAGCGGGCACACGGCATTCTCGAGGCGCACGCGCATGGCACCGGTGGCGTGACGGTGTTCGAAGGTCGCATGATCGACGGTCCCGTACTGGAGGCCGCACGACGGACAATCGCACGAGCGAGTGAGGAGAAACGATGAGTGGAATGGACGAAGAGCTGAGGGCCCAGGTGCGAAAGCTCTGCGCCCGTTACGACAACGAGTACTGGCGGCGGCTCGATCGGGAGCGCGCGTATCCCGAGGCGTTCGTCGACGACCTCACCGAGGCGGGCTACCTGGCCTGTCTGGTTCCGGAGGAGTACGGGGGTGCCGGTCTCCGGATGCGTGAGGCCGCCGCGATTCTCGAGGAGATCAACCGCTCGGGCGCGAACGGCGCCGCCTGTCACGCGCAGATGTACACCATGGGCACGCTGCTGCGGCACGGCTCCGGGGAACAGAAGCGCCGCTGGCTGCCGGACATCGCCTCGGGAGCCCTCCGCCTCCAGGCGTTCGCGGTCACCGAGCCGGACGCGGGCTCCGACACGACACGCATCTCGACCTTTGCGGAGCGCCGGGGCGATGCGTACGTGATCCGCGGTCAGAAGATCTTCATCTCCAGGGTCCAGCATTCGGACTTGATGGTCGTGCTGGCGCGGACGACACCTCTCGACGAGGTGGAGAAGCGCACCGACGGCCTGAGCGTGTTCGTCGTCGATCTGCGGGAGGCGGGAGACGCGCTCCGGGTCGTTCCCGTGGACACCATGATCAACCACGAGACCAACGAGGTCTTCTTCGACGAGCTCGAGGTCCCGGCGGCCAACCTGATCGGAGAGGAGGGCCAGGGCTTCCGCTACATCCTGAGCGGAATGAACGCGGAGCGCATCCTGCTCGCCTCCGAGTCCGTGGGCGACGCGCTCTACTTCATCGACCGGGCGAGCGCGTACGCGGGCGAGCGGGTCGTCTTCTCTCGCCCGATCGGGCAGAATCAGGGCGTCCAGTTTCCCATCGCGGACGCATACATCCGCACCATGGGCGCGGCCGCGCTCCGCGACCGGGCGGTCGAGTTGTACGACGCGGGCACCCCTTGCGGGGCGGAAGCCAACATGAGCAAGTATCTCGCTTCGGAGGCTGCTTGGGAGGCGGCCAACGCCGCGATGGACACGTTCGGAGGATACGGCATGGCCGAGGAGTACGGGATCGAGCGGAAGTTCCGGGAGGCCCGGTTGTACCTGGTCGCGCCCGTCGCCAACAACCTGGTGCTCGCGCACGTCGCTCAGCACGTGCTCGGCCTCCCAAGGTCGTTCTGATCGGTGAGCGATCCATCCCCACTCGCCGACAGGAAGCCCCACGAGGCGCTCGTGCGGGACTACGCACGGTGGATCGGAGTCGAGCGCACCCGGGTCGAGTCCATCGCGACGTGGCCCGCGCGGGCCCTGGCCGCCACGCTCGACCTCGATCCCGACGCGCTGAATGACCGTGCACTGCTCCCCCCGGGGTGGCACTGGATCTACTTCAACGAGGCGACCCGGGCCTCCGGCCTCGGCCCGGACGGACACGAGGCTCGGGGTGACTTCCTGCCGTCCGTGCCCCTGCCACGCCGGATGTGGGCGGGAGGCCGGATCCGCTTCCATGCGCCGCTGCGAATCGGGGACCGGGCTGAACGCGTCTCGGTCGTGGAGCGTGTCACACCGAAGCAGGGTCGCTCCGGCGCGCTCGTGTTCGTGACGGTTCGGCACAGGATCTTCGGGCCCGAGGGCCTCTGCGTGGACGAAGAGCAGGACATCGTCTACCGGGCGCCGCCGCCTGCTGGAGCCTCGGCCGGCACGTCGGGTCCGGCGCGCCCGGACGGGACCGAGACCGTCGCCCGGCTTCGCACGGACGAGGTGACGCTGTTCCGGTTCTCCGCGCTGACGTTCAACGGGCACCGGATCCATTACGACCTGCCGTATGCGACCCGGGAGGAAGGGTACCCGGGCCTGGTGGTCCACGGCCCGCTCCTGGCCTTGCTTTTGCTCGGGGCCGGCTTCGAGCGACGGGGGTCGACCGGGCGTCACTTCGAATACCGCGCGCTCGCGCCCCTTTTCTGTGGCGAGGCGTTCGAAATTCTCGCCGAAGCCGACCCTCCCACGCCGGACGAGGGTGGGCGCCTGTGGGCCGCCCATCCGACGCGCGGCCTCGCCATGGAAGCACGCCTCCGATGACCCGACTCCTTTCGAAAGCCCCGGTCCGATCGCGCGTGGAGCGGTTGTGCCCCAGGTGGCTCGCCGCTTCGACGATCGCGATCCTGTTCCAGTTCCTGGCGTTCGCGAATGCGGAGGCCCAGAGCGTCGTCGCACAGACCGCCGGGTTCGATCTCGCTCGTGTCTTCGACCTCGGGGCGTCGGTGATCGACACCAACGCCGACGGGGTGCCGGACCGTCTGAACGCATCCCTCCTGCTGGGCCCGAGTCCGACCCCTGTCGAGATTGCCGCTGCGGCGGAAGTCGCGTCGCGCCTGGGCTTCGAGACCATGGCCATGGATCTCCCCATCGCGAGGGGCGTTTCCGAGGACGGGATCACGATCGTGGTGGGAAGAGGAGGGTTGGCGGAATCCGGCCTTCGCGCCCCCGGCGTGGACCCGGTGTCGCTGGACTCGGGTGAAGGCGTGGTGGCCGTCGTGACGGAAGACGACCGCCGGTGGGTTCTGGTGCTCGGTGGCGACGACGTGGGGCTGCTCGTGGCCGCGCGTTTGCTGAGCGGGGTGCTGCCGCATACGCACACGGCATCGGGCCCGTCGCTGGAGCGCGTACGCGAGGACCTGATCGCCGTGCTCGCCGAGGGGGAAGTCGAGGCGGCGTCGGTAGAGCTGGTCCAGGCGAGGGCGCGTATCAGTCAACCGGGCATCGAACGCCTCGTCGTGGAGATCACGGTGCCCGAGGACGAGGCCGAAGCGGCGGAGCGCGTCCTGCGGGCCTTCCCCGACGACGAGGCCGAGGAGGACCGACTTGCGCAGCCGGGGCTGGTTTTGGTCGAGGCGCGCCTCGGCACGGCCGTGGTGCGTCTTGCCGGACGGGCTCCGCCCGATGCTCCGGGCCCCGTGTCCGGCCGACCCGGGAGTGGTGCGAAGGGAGACATGGATCTCTCGAACCTGTTCACCAACGACGGGCTCCTGGGGGACTCCGACAGCAACCTCATTCCCGACCGGGTCGACGCCATGCTGGCTCCGGGCACCGCAGGCACAGACGGGCTTCCCGAGCTCTCCGGCCGGCTCGGTCTCGAGTCCACCGGCTTGGTCGTGCCCCTCGTGGAGCTTGCTGGCTCTATCGACCGCGCTTCGTCCCGACCCACGCTGGTGCTCACCGGTTCGGACAACGTCCTGACCCGTAGTCTGGCCGACAGCGGCAAGGTCGACACGTCGACGCTCGACCCGGGGGAAGGGCTTCTGCGCGTGGTTTCCGATGCCTTCGGATCGAAGTCCGCGCTGGTGGTCACCGGGCGCGACGAGGCCGGCGCGGAGCGCGCGCTCGACTACCTCGCGCGGACGTACCCGAACCTTTCCGAGCGGGGGAAGGACCGCCCCACGCTCGACGATGTCGAGCGGATGCTCTGGAGCGCGCTGTCGGGCCACACTCCGGAGGGCCAGGCCGCGGCCGGCGTCTACGAGCTCGAGCGCCTGGCTCAGCGGCTCGACTCCCTCGATCTGGTGGCCACCGACGTCACCTTTTCCGTGGAGCGCGCCGACCCCAGGCTCCGCCGTTTCGTGCTCGAGCGTGCCCGCACGCTCTTCGGGCCGGACGTCGACGTGGACGTCCGCATCGACGACCGGGATGTCCGCTTCGCCGACGCCATCTACGAAGACGAGCGGTCCCTGCCCTCGGAAGTTGCCCGCTTCAGGGAGTTGCTCGAGCGCGAGGTCGTCCCGGCCGTGCGCGCGGGCGACCCTGTTCGCCTCCACGCCCGGCTGAGCGAGCCTCCCGAGCTGCGCCGGGCGTTGGAACAGGAAGCGCGGGACGCGCTGGTGCGGGCCGGGGCCGACGCCGCGGGCACGGAGGTCGTCGTCCTCTCGGCGTTCAAGCAGGGGTACTCATGGCTCTACGAGGTCGTGCGCCCACGCATCGAGGGGGCCGATTTCGACGAGGTCCGAATCCGATTCCGTCGCAACGATCCTCCCGAGGAATGGCCACAGCAGGCGATGCACACCCCGGTACGGTGGCTGCACGAGATCTTCCCCATCGACGAGGTGCTCGCAAGTGAGTTGGACCTGGATCTCGACCAGATCGTGTTCGAGGAGGTCGAAAAGGGACCCATCTACGAGGTCGAGGTGACCGATGCCTCGGGCGCCACGGTGCTGCGGGACAGCTTCGATCCGAAATGGGTCCTCCGCCCCTACTTCGACCGATTCAGGGACTACGAGCAGGTCCGGGTCACGACCGGTTGGATGACGGCGGTCAGCGGAGGGCGCACAGTGGTCGACCAGCGGATTCGGACGGATCCAGAGGCGTTCTGGGACCACTACCAGGAGCGGGTCCTGCCGGCGCTGTACGACTACGTGATGAACCGGCACGAGGGCCTCCCGCAGGGGGGCGATGCCGACGCCCCGTACTTCGGCGAGCTGACCGTCGAGCTCCAGATGAGCGAGCCGGACTACCGTCTGGGCATCGACAACGAGATCCATTCGACCATGGACGCGCTCCACGAGGAGATCTACTTCGGCACGCTGGAGTTCTTCGATCTCATCGGCCGAAACGCACGGGGGCAGGGACTGACCGCTCCCGGTCGCATCATCCCGGTCATGCATCCCCGGGGGGACGGCCATCCGCCCCGGGCTCGCATCAAGGCGACGGGCTTCGCGACGCCCCGCCCGTCGGTGATGGTCGCGTACCGGGAGCGCTCAGGCCGAACGGGAGAGGTCCGCCAGGACATCCCCAGGACGACGCTCCTCCGTCCCTCGGCCAGGGCGGCCCGGATCCGCGCGGACGGAGCGGGGCTCTCTCATGTGGCCCTCCGGGTTCGCGTGGACACGGACGCCGACGTGCGGGACAGCCTGCTCACCCACGCGCCGCCGCGGCAGGTCGATCGAACCATGGTCTCGGCGGAGCAGGTGACCGCGACGCTCGGCGGAATCGAAGCCCTTCGCGCCGAGGGGATGTACGCTTCGGCACTCGCGCTCCCCGGGCTCGGCACGCTCGAGGTGTGGGCCGAGTGGACGCACGAGGAGGACGAGACGGCGAGGCGCACGTCCACGCTCGCGGCCAACGGGGTGCCGGGGCCGCTTCCCGATGCCGGGGACCTCGTTCCCGATGGCTGGAGCTACGCGGGCGAGCGGCTGGTCCAGTGGGACACGCCGATCCCACCCCGGGAGGGCCACGAGATCCTGGGCAAGATGGGAGAGGCTTTCGAAGAGGCGACCGTGTACAAGGTCGGCAACAGCTATCTCGGAAAACAGATCTGGGCGATGGATCTGATGCCGCCCATCGAGGCGACCCACTGGTCTCACGCCAAGGCCACCACCTTCAAGCCCACGGTGGTCTACTCGGCCCGCGAGCATGCCAACGAGGTGTCGTCGACCAGCCACGTCCTGCGACACGCCGAGCTCATCCTCACCGACTCCGCGACGCGTCGGAAGCTGGACCGTGTGAACGTGATCATCCATCCGTTCACGAACCCGGACGGGGCGCAGCTCGCCTACGATCTCTACGGGATCACCCCCGACTACATCCTCCACGCCGGGTATCTCGGATCGCTGGGGCAGGGGGCCACGTCGGGCTCCGACGACGACCATCCCATCTACCCCGAGGCGCCGATCCGCGACCGCATCTGGAGCACGTGGCTTCCGGACGTCTTCCTGAATCCGCACGGATACCCGTCGCACCAGGTCGTCCAACTGTTCTCGGAGTTCAGCGGCCTCGTGCGGCGCGGTCGCGTGACCGAGCGGAACTGGGGACTCAACAAGGGATGGTTCATGCCCGGCTTCGGGTACGTGGACGATCCCCGCTTTCCCAGGCACAAGGATGCGGCGTTCGAGATCCGTGACTACATCACGGACGCGATCAACGATGTGCCGGGGGTCGCGGACCTGAACCGCCGCGCCTACGATCGATACGACCGGTACGGGGCACGCTTCGATCCCGAGGTCTTCCGCATCCCGCTCACCGACGGCGTCCTGATCGAAATGCCGCTCAAGGGCTCGACTGGACAAGGCGGGGGGTTCAACCCGAGGGTGACCGTATGGAGCGGGGTGACCGAAGCTCCGGACGAGACCGCCTACGGACCATGGATGGAGCTCGTGGCCAGCGCGGGACTCGCGTGGGATCGCGCGATTCTGGACTACCTCGCCGACGGAGAGCACGAGGTCGAGCGAGCCGGATCGACCTTCTTCGGGGGGGTCACGCTCCGGATGAACCGTCCTCGCCCTCCAGGTGGAGACGACGACGAGGAGGAGGAAGGGGGCGGAGACGGCGATGCGCCGCCGCCGACTCCCAGGACGCCTGCGGGCCCTGCAATACCCGGAGGATGACCCGGAGGCGGTCGCCCTCAGCCGTCTGGACGTTACTATAAAGGGACTGTTTCCACGGGTCGGGGCTCTCCCCGGCCCCCCACGCGAACTTCCGACCCTCATCAGGACCGCCATGAAGCACGCGCTCAAGCTCTCGCTGATTCTCGTTATGACCGCCGCGGCCTGCGGCGACGCCACTCCGGACGACGATGCCGCCACGACTGGCGAGCCGTCCGCCTCCGAGGCCCCCATCGGAACGGTGTCGATTCTCGAGCCGGCCGACGGAGCCGTCGTAGAAGGCGGGACCGTGACCGTCCGCCTCTCCGTCGACGGGGTCCCCATCGTCGAAGCCGGCGACATGACGCTGGGCACCGGACATCACCACCTGTATCTCGATGCGGACCTTACGCCCGCCGACCAGCCGGTGCCGACCGTCGAGGGAAGCATCGTGCACATGGGTGACGCCTCTGCGGACTACACGTTCGAGAATGTCGCGCCCGGGGAGCACCGCCTGATCGCCGTGGTCGCGGACGGCGCGCACTTCCCTCTGCAGCCCTGGGTCGTGGATACGATCATGTTCACGGTGCCCTGAGGACGCGCTCACGCCGACTCACCGGTGGCGGACGAAGGCCCCGCACCGTATGGTGTTTCCAGCATGCCCGATCCCTCCGAAGGCGCGCGATGCTCAGCGCTTTGGGCGGGTCGCGTGTGTTTATTAGTGGAGATCATCTTTTCCGTGTGACCTGAGGAAGGCATGAACGCTGCAGCACCCACGATGCTCGTCGCCGGCCTGCTCCTGCTCGGTTTGTCCGTGGAGCCGGAGGCCGCCGTACCGTCGCCCGCCGACACTCCGGTTCACGCTGCCGATCGGGCGGTCGATGTCGATGAGACGCTGAACGAGGTGGTGGACCAGTACTGCGTCCGTTGTCACAGCGAGCGCCGTTTGACCGGCAATCTCTCGTTGGAAGACTTCGACGTCGCCACTCCCGAGGAGAATGCCGAGATCGCCGAGCGGGTCATCCACAAGCTCCGCGCGGGAATGATGCCTCCAGCGGGCTCGCGCCGGCCCCCTGAAGATTCGCTGAGCCTCCTCGTGACGACGCTCGAGACCACGTTGGACGCCGTCGCGGCACGTGACCCGAACCCGGGTCGCAGGACGTTCCAGCGCCTGACCCGCTCCGACTACGAGGCTTCCGTCCGCGACATGTTCGGGCTCCGCGTCGACGCTTCGGCGTTCCTCCCGACCGAGACCATCAGCGAGAGCTTCGACAACATCGCGGACGTCCAGATGCTCTCGGCCACGCTCATGGAGGGCTACCTCAAGGCCGCCGCCCACGTAAGCCGCGCTGCGGTCGGTGATCCGGACGCGTCGGCTGCTTCGGCGGTCTACAAGGTCGACAAGACCCTCTCCCAGATGCGTCATGTCGAAGGCACCCCGTTCGGAACGCGGGGTGGCACCGCCGTCTGGCACACGTTCCCGGCCGACGGCGACTACATCTTCCAGATCGACCTGCACGCGATCCCGACGGGTCAGCTCTACGGTTCGACCTCGCCGGACGAGCAGCTCGAGATCTCCGTCAACGGTGAGCGTGTCGCCGTGTTGAACGTCGACCGATGGGCCTCCGAATCGGATCCCTCCGGGCTCCGCATGGAGACGCCTCCGATTCACGTGCCGGCGGGCCAGCACCGTGTGGCTGCCGCCTTCGTCCAGAAGATCGAGGGTCCGGTCATCGACCTCATCACGCCGGTCGACTACACACTGGCCGACTCCCAGATCGGGTCGGACTATGGCGTGACGACCGCCCCGCACCTTCGTGACCTGGCCATCACCGGTCCGTTCCGGGTCACCGGCGTGTCCAGCACGGACAGCCGGAGCCGGATCTTCTCGTGCCGGCCGACGTCGCAGTCGGAAGAGCGGCCGTGCGCCGAAGAGATCATCGAGCGCCTCGGGCAGCAGGCCTACCGCCGGCCCCTGACCGATGAGGACGTGTCGAGCCTCATGACCTTCTACGACCGTGGCCGGGAGGACGGCGGCTTCGAGCGGGGTGTGAGGATGGCCATTCAGGCGATGCTGGCGAGCCCGCATTTCGTCTTCCGCCTCGAGGACACGCGGGTCGACGATGCGGGCGTCTACGAAGTCTCGGACATGGATCTCGCGTCCCGGCTCTCCTTTTTCCTGTGGGCATCGCCGCCGGACCAGGCGTTGATCCGGGTCGCCAGCGAAGGACGGCTTTCGGACGTCGACGAGCTCGAGCGCCAGACGATGCGCATGCTGCGCGACCCGCGGGCGGAAGCTCTGGCCACACGGTTCGCGTCGCAGTGGCTCCGTCTCCAGGATTTGAGCAAGATCCATCCGGACGCTCAGCACTTCCCGTACTTCGATCACGGGTTGACGCTGGCCATGGAGCGTGAGACCCAGTTGCTCTTCCAGTATCTGGTGCAGGAAGACCGGAGCGTGCTCGAGCTGCTCACCGCCGACTACACGTTCGTGAACCAGCGCCTTGCCCGACACTACGACCTCCCCGGGGTTTCCGGGACGGAGTTCCGCCGGGTGCCGCTCGCGAACGAGCACCGCCGTGGTCTCCTCGGGCACGGGAGCATCCTGATGATGACCTCCCACGCCAACCACACGTCGCCCGTCCTGCGCGGCAAGTGGGTGATGGAGGTTCTGCTCGGCTCGCCACCACCGCCGCCGCCGCCGGTCGTCCCGTCGCTCGACGAGGTCGCCACCGCCCAGGGCGGGCGGGAGTTGACGACGCGTGAGCGCATGGAGCAGCACCGGGACAACCCTTCCTGCCTGTCCTGTCACAGCGTGATCGATCCGATTGGGCTCGCGCTCGAGAATTTCGACGTGACCGGCGCATGGAGGATCAAGGAAAACGGAAACCCGATCGACGCTTCCGGCGAGTTGTACGACGGCACTCCGATCGAGAACCCGAGTGACCTCAGGGAAGCCATCCTCAAGCGCCCGTCGGTCTTCGTAAGGACCTTCACGCGCAACATGATGGCGTACGCGATTGGCCGGCGTGTCGAGTACTTCGACATGCCGACCGTGCGCGATATCGAAGCCGATGCCCAGGAGAACGACTACCGGATGTCGTCCTTCATTCTGGGGGTGGTCAAGAGCCCCGCCTTCCGGATGGCCAATGGCGAGATCGTGGCCGAGCAGGACGCAAGACAGTAGACCCTCTCGAACGACATAGACGACGACAGAGACCCCCGAGCGAGGAGACAACCGCGATGTTCCTGACACAAAAGCACCTTCACCGACGGACCTTTCTGAAGGGAATGGGAGCCAGCGTAGCGCTACCGTTCCTTGACGCGATGGCACCCGCCGGCAGGGCGTGGACCGACACGATGAGCGAGGTCGACAGGACGCGGTTCGTCGGCATCGAGATGGTGCACGGAGCCGCCGGCTCGAACGAGTGGGGCGCGCAGCAGAATCTGTGGGCGCCCGCCGAGGTGGGTCGGGACTTCGACCTCTCGCCGAGCAGCCTGAGCCCGCTCGAGCCGTTCCGGGATCGACTCACGATCGTGAGCAATACGGACGTGCGCATGGCCGAAGCCTTCGAGCCGAAGGAGATCGGTGGCGATCACTTCCGCTCGAGCGCGGTGTTCCTGACCCAGGCGCATCCCAAGCAGACGGAAGGCTCCGACGTGTACGTCGGCCCTTCGATGGACCAGATCTACGCCCAACGGTTCGGCAATGAATCGCCGATCCCGTCGATGCAGTTGTGCATCGAGAACGTGGATCAAGCCGGTGGCTGCGCCTACGGATACGCGTGTGTCTACACCGACACCGTGAGTTGGGCCGGACCCACGCAGCCGCTCCCGATGATCCGGGACCCGCGTGTGGCCTTCGACCAGCTCTTCGGAGCCGGCGCCACGGCCGAGGAACGCAGCGAGCGCATGCAGACCGACCGGAGCATCCTGGATTGGGTCGCGAGCGAAGTACAGGGTCTGAAGAGCACGCTGGGCCCCACCGATCGTCGCCGCATGGACCGGTACCTCGAGAACGTGCGCGAGATCGAGCGTCGCATCCAGCGCGTCGAGGAGCGGAACCGGAGCGGTGACGTTCGCGAGTTGGCCGGGGCTCCCGCGGGTGTGCCGGACGACTTCGAGGAGCACGTGAAGTTGATGTTCGACCTCCAGGTCCTGGCCTTCCAGTCGGACATGACCCGGGTATTCTCGTTCAAGATGGGTCGTGACGGATCGGGCCGGGTCTATCCGGGAAGCGGCGTCGAGGCCGGCTTCCACAACGCCTCGCACCACGGTGGCAACCCCGAGCGGGTCATGGACTTCGCCAAGATCAACCAGTACCACATCAGCTTGCTTCCGTACTTCCTCGACCAGCTGAAGAACTCGATGGAGGGTGACACGAACCTCCTCGACAAGACGATGATCGTCTACGGCTCGCCGATGGCGGACAGCAACATCCACAACCACCGCCGTTGCCCACTCACCCTCATCGGTGGCGCCAACGGTGCGCTGCCGCGGGGTGGAGCCCACTTGAAGGCGCCCGAAGGGACGCCGATGGCGAACGTGTTGCTGAGCGCCATGCATGGGCTCGGTCTGGACGACATCGAAGAGTTCGGCGACAGCACGGGAGCGTTCCCGCTGTCGGCACCGACCCTGTCGGCCCTTTGAGCGACACCCGGGAGAGACGATGAACACGAAGTTTCGAGTAAACGTTCTCGGAGCGTTGCTCGCCACGCTGCTGCTCACGGCGGGCTCGACCGATTCACCGGTCGCGGACGCCGCCGAGCGCGGTGACGTCGAGACGGTGGTCGCGCTGCTACGGCAGGGCGCCGACGTCAATGCTGCTCAAGGTGACGGCCTGACGGCGCTGCATTGGGCAGCGATGAACAACAACGCCGAGATGGCGGGCGTGCTTCTCTATGCCGGAGCGGAGTCCGAAGCGACGACGCGTCTCGGCGGGTACACGCCACTCCACCTCGGGAGCCGGCTCGGCCATGCCGAGGTGATCGAGGCGCTTGTCGAGCAGGGAGCCGACGTGTCGGCCAGGACGACCACCGGAGCGATGCCACTGCACCTCGCGGCGGGGTCCGGGGACGTCCCTGCCGTTACGACGCTCCTGCAGCGCGGGGCGGAAGTGGATGGTCGTGAGGGCGTGTACGAGCAGACGCCGCTCATGTGGGCGACGGCGCAGAACCGGATCGAGGCGATGCGAGCGCTTCTGGACGCCGGGGCCGACGTGCTCGCGACGACCAAGGTGGTCGATTACGCGGAGCTCTCGGAACTGGATGGACCCGAGCGCCAGCGCCGCAACCAGGTGCTTCAGGCGCGCGTCCAGGCTGACCGCGAAGCCCGCGCCGAGCGCGAGGCGCGAGAGGCCGCGGCCGACGAAACGGCCGAGGCCGCTGAAGCCGAAGCGCCGGCGGCCGAGGACATGCCGGCGGCTGAAGAGCCGGTCGAGGACGAAGCGCCCACGGTCGAGGACGAGGACGTCGATGAGGACGAGAATGCCGACGAGGACGCCGATGAGGACGAGGACTCGAGCGGTTCGGAACCCGAGCCCCTCGGATACGCGGATCTCGTCGGGA
>JBBDSN010000171.1:16871-22183 GCA_040904885.1 Gemmatimonadota bacterium
ACTCGAGCGGTTCGGAACCCGAGCCCCTCGGATACGCGGATCTCGTCGGGAAGGAAGGCGGGCTGAGCTCGCTCCACTACGCCGCGCGGGATGGATATTACGAGGCCGCGGAGCTCTTGCTCAGCAGGGGCGCGGATGTGAACCAGGTCAGCGGGGACGGAACGAGCCCGCTCCTCATGGCGACCGTCAACGGCAATTACGACCTCGCGATGCGCTTCCTCGAAGAGGGGGCGGATCCGAATCTCGCGAGTGAAGATGGGGCTGCGCCTCTGTTCGCGACGCTCAACAACCGTTGGGCGCCGAAGGCGCTGTTCCCGCAGCCCACCGCATTCAAGCAGCAGCAGACGAAGTATCTCGATATGATGGCCGCGTTGCTCGACGCCGGTGCCGATCCGAACCACCGCACGAAACGACACATCTGGTACACATCGTTCAACTTCGACCTCCTGGGCGTCGATCTCATGGGCGCGACGCCGTTCTGGCGGGCTGCCTATGCGCTCGATGTGCCGGCCATGAAGCTTCTGGTCGCGCGGGGTGCCGATCCGACGGTTCCCACCCAGAAGCCAGCGAGCAGACGTCGCGGCCGAGGCGGGAGCGACGGAGATGACGATGCTTCGGGCCTGCCCCCGACTCCGGTCGGCGGACCTGGAGTCTATCCGATCCACGCGGCCTCCGGGGTCGGATACGGGGAAGGGTTTGCCGGGAATTCCCACCGCCATGTTTCCGACGCCTGGGTGTCCACGATGCGATACCTGATCGAAGAGCTCGGCGCGGACGTCAACGCGCGCGACCACAATGGCTACTCTGCGTTGCATCACGCTGCGGCTCGAGGTGACAACGAGCTCATCGAGTACCTCGTGTCCCAGGGTGGGGACGTGACGGTGGTGAGTCGCCGAGGGCAAACGACGGTCGATATGGCCAACGGTCCGGTCCAGCGGATTTCACCGTTCCCGGCCACGATCGATTTGTTGGAGAGCCTCGGAGCGAAGAACAACAACAACTGCGTGGGCTGCTGAACCACGGGCTCGCCGGCAGCGCCGGCGCCTGAGCGGCCGCGGGGCGGTCGGGCCAAAGCCCGACCGCCCCTTTCACGTCCCTTGCATCGTTCCCGGAATGACCGTATTGCTTGCGTGACTCCGGAACCCGACCCCAAGCATACCCCACTGGCACACGCACACATGACCCGATCCATCTTCGCATCCATCACCGGCCTGGCCGTCACGTTGGCCGCCTGTGGGCCACCTGCGCCAGAGGGTGAGGCCGACAGCGGGTCCACGACCGCGGCCGAGCAGATCCGGACCGCCGATCCCTACGCGCGCGGTTACACCGACGACGACTTCCCACGCGTCCAGGAACTCGCCGACGGGGTCTATTCCTACGAACAGCTCCGATCGGCAGGCGAAGAGCGCTTCACCACGGTGAGCCTCTTCGTAGTGACGGACGAGGGCGTGCTCGTGGCGGACGGCCAGGGGAGCGTCGAGGAGACGCAGCGCCTGGTGAATCACATCGCCGAGTTCACCGATCAGCCGATCACGCATGTCGTGGTATGCTCGGATCATGGCGACCATACGGGTGGCAATGCGGCCTTCCCCGCGGATGCCCGCTACCTGGCGCACCCCACGTCGGCTGCTGCGCTCAGGGCGAGCGCCGAGTCCCTGAACCGGGCTGAGGACGCGCCGCCGGTGCGTCTCGCGACCGACCTGGTCGAAGACCGCATGGTGCTCGAGCTCGGCGGCCGTACCGTCGAGGTGTTGTTCCTGGGGCGCGCGCACACGGGAGGAGACCTCGTCGTCCATCTGCCCGACGAGAAGATCCTTTTCATGAGCGAGGCGTACCTGCACCGTGTGTTTCCCGCGATGCGGTCGGCGTTCCCGTCCGAGTGGATCGCGATGATCGAACGGGCACAGGCGATGGACATCGACGTCTACGTCCCGGGACATGGCTTCGTAGATTCGCCGGAAGTGCTCGAGGCAGAGCTCGAGGTCTACAAGAACGCGTTGCAGCAGGTGATCGACGAGGGAACACGCCTCCACGAGGCGGGTCTGCCGCTCGAGCAGGCACAAGAAGAGGCACGCTTCGGGGACCTGGAGGCATGGTCGCTCCGCTCCAGCCAGGGATCCGTCGCGATTCGACAAACGTACGCGGAGCTGAACGGCGAACTGCCAGGTGGTGACCGGTGATCACGAGTACCCGCTGCACTCTGACGAACGCGTCTCGCGACCGAGTCGGGATGGATCCCATCTTCGCGCTCCACGGAGAGGCGAACCGGCGCGCGTCGGCGGGCGAGGACATCCTCGACTGCACGATGGGGGTGTTGATGGACGAAGACGGGCATCTGGCGGTTCTGCCGTCCGTGCTCGATGCTCTCGCGGCCGTGCCCGTTCCGAGCGTCTCGGGATACGGGCCCATCGCGGGGGACCCTCGGTTCCGCGAGGCGGCCATCCAGGACCTCCTCGGGGGGACCGAGCTCGCGGCGCACGCGCTCGCCCTGGCGACGCCGGGTGGCACGGGTGCGATCTACCAGGCGATCGTGAACTTCCTCGAGCCCGGCCAGTCTCTGCTGACCACGAACTACCGGTGGGGTCCGTACCGCGATATCGCGGCACACGCCGGACGGGGTCTGGAGACGTTCAACATGTTCGGCGCGGACGGGTCGTTCGACGTCGCCGCCATGGAGGAGGCCGTCACCCGTCAGGCGACTAGCCAAGGGCGTGTGCTCCTCATCCTGAACTTCCCGAGCCACAATCCGACCGGGTACTCGCTCACCGAACGCGAGTGGGAACAGGTCGCGGACGTGCTCGTGGCGGCGAGCGAGCGGGGACCGGTCACGGTGCTCATGGACTGTGCCTACATCAAGTTCGGCGGTAGCGCCATCAACGCCTGGGACGCGGCTCTCGTCCGGTTGCTGGATGCGACCACGGTGCTGTTCGCGTGGACGGCTTCCAAAGCCTTCACACAGTACGGCCTCCGTGTGGGCGCGCTGATCGCGTGCCACCGGGACGCCGACGAGCGCGTCCAACTCACCAACGCGTTCAACTACACGTCCCGGGCGACGTGGTCGAACTGCAACCGCCTGGGGATCCGGGCGATCACGGACCTCATCATGGATCCGGGTCTGCGGGCCCGATCCGATGCGGAGCGTCAGGAGTTGATCGAGCTCCTCGAAGCCCGGACGGGCACGTTCAATGAGGCGGCGCGGAGTGTCGGGCTCGATTGGCCACGTTGCGAGGGCGGCTTTTTCGTCTCGGTGTTCACCCCGGACCCCGAGGCGACCGCTGCGACGATGCGCGACGCGGGCGTCTTCGTGATCCCGATCAACGGAGCGGTGCGCGTGGGACTGTGTGCCACCCCGACGAGGGCGTTGCCGCGCTTGGTGGAGGCGCTAGCCGAGGGTGTGGAGAAGGCAACGGCCCAGACGGCCTGAGGGGAACCCGCCACCCAGCCCGTCAGAATGTTCCGCAGAGGGCCGGGTCGAATGTCCGGCAGGAAGCAGACGAACGCCCGGAGGACCCAACTGGCTCCTCCGGGCGTTCGCGCTCGTTACATGGTGGGCCGACCCGCGATCTCGCGGCCGGTGCGGATGACGTCGGCGGCCTCGTCGACCGAGCCCGACAGCAACAGACCCAGGTAGCCCTGCTCGATCCGGTCGGCGATGCTGTTTGCGTTTGCCGTCATCATGCTCGGCATACCGGCCATCGCAGCCACGTCGCGCACGTTCTGGCATGCGGCTTCGGCCCCCTCACGGTCGCCGTCCATGGCTCCGGTGAGGCTTCCGATGCCGCACGAGAGCATGCTGTATCCGGGCACAGCCACGATCTCCTCGACCGACCCGATCGCACCAGGGTCCTCGACCATGAGCATCGCGACGATCGTGCCGTCGGGGTTCGCGGGCGACCACACATCCGCGCCGGCCTCTTCGAAGAACTCCACTGCGAGTCGTGCCTCCTCCGGGCTGCGCACGTGCGGGATCACGACGCCGTCGGCACCGAGCGAGAGGACCTCTGCCACGCGGGTCCGCGTGGCGTCCGCGCCAGCGTCCGCGATGGTCGGAAGCCGCACGAGGAGTGTCGGCCGGTGATCGGTGGTGCCGGCATCGAGCCCCGCGACCAGGATGCGGACCGCCTCGGGGTCGTAGGACCCTTCCAGATTCAGGAAGAGGTAGTCGAGCAGCGGCTCGTCCGCGAGCATGCGTGCCCCCTCGACCGTGTACAGTGGGGGCATCCGGTTGCCGTCCGCATCCCGAGCCCCGGGATCGCGTTCACTCGGGACGAAGATCCCGAACGCCGGTGTGCCTTCTTCCCACAGCGAGATCACGGACACGTCCGTGCTGCCCGACATCGAGGCTTCAGAAGGTCCATCGGCTGTGTCGTCGGTTCCCCCGCAGGCCGCGAAGAGAACAAACACGACGAAATATCCGATCCGTAGCATGCTTAATTCTCCCGTCCTGCGGCGGCTCGTCCGACGGCGATGGCCTCGGGCTCGCTGACGATGAAGAAGCGGAACCCCTGCGCGATACGGTCTCCGATATCCTCGACGCCCGCCGTGATTCCGCACGGCACGTCGAGCTCGAGGCACGCCGCGAGCACGGTCTGGATGGCGTTCTCCACCGCCTCCATGTCACCTTCGTATGCGCGGCGCAGGTCGCCTGGTCCGGGGATCACGACACCCGCCCCGGGGGCGGAGGTGATCTCCCGGGCTCGCTCCACGGCGATCTGGTCTTCGAGCAGGAAGACATTGACGACGTCGCCGTCCGGGTTCACGGGCCAGAGCCGGTCACCCACGGCTTCCACCGTGAGGGCGGCGTCCTCGACCGACTCGACATGCGGATACACGATCGACTGGGCACCCGCTGCCAGACCACGGCGCGTGCGGTCGATGGCCGCTTCCCGGTCGTCTCGGATAGGCGGGATCCGCAGCGCGATCGGGGGCGGGCTCCCGGCTGAGGCTTCTGCCAGACCTTCCATGTACGCCCCCATGGCGTCGAGGTCGAAGGGGCCCGACTCGAGCGAGTAGAACACGAAGTCGGCATCGGCGTTCTCAGCCATCAACCGGCCCCCTTCCGCGGTTTGCTCCCCCGAGAAGATCCCAAAGACGACCTGCCCGCCCTCGAGGAGCTCGATGATGGTGTTCGATGCGGACGTGTTCACCGCAGCCTCGGGCGGTTGTTCCCCGTCGTCTTCTGCCGCGCCGCACGCCGACATTGCGAAGGGGAGAAGCGTCAGGGCGAGGAGCGACCGTGTTTTCATCTCTATCATGGCATGATCCCTGGAAGTTCATGGTGTGTTGAGACACCGATGTAACGTCTGCGGACC
>JBBDSN010000172.1:0-14886 GCA_040904885.1 Gemmatimonadota bacterium
CCGGGAAGCGGCCAACGTGATGTCCTCTCCGTCGAGGGGCAACCGCTGGGCGCGCTAGACGGTCGAGCAGAGTCGCGGAGTCGTCGAGATCGACCCCGGGCCGGAGTCCACGTCCACCGGTGAACGTGGGGAGCGGACCCGAAGCCCCCCGCAGGGCTTCCTCCTGTCCGCTCAGGGCCTCGAGGGCCTCGAGCCCCCGACGCAGCACATCGGACTTCGTAGCATCGAGTCGTCTCGCCAGGGGCGATGGTCGGCGTGCCGATGGATCCGTTCCCCTACTTCCCCCGCCCGGCCAGCGCCTTTCGGATGAGCGCGTCCGTGGTTTTGGGTACCTCGTCCGCCAACACCGCCCGTACTGCCTGATCGGCGTCCGCGAACGTGTACCCGAGCGCCACCAGGGCCTTGACGGCTTCCTGGGTGCCCCGACCGTCTCCGCCACCAGCCCTGCCCGACGGCGTCAGGATGGCCAGGTCCTCCATCTTGTCGGAGAGCTCGAGCGCGATCTTCTCGGCCTTCTTCTTGCCGATGCCAGTGATCTGCTGGAGCGCGGTGATGTCCTTCTCGACCAGAGCACGCGCCAGTCGCTCGACCGAATACGTCGACATCATGGCGAGCGCGACCTTGGCCCCGACACCCGAAGCGCCCAGCAGCCGCTGGAACAGGGTGCGCTCTGCCGGCTCGAGAAAGCCGTACAGCGCGGCGGACGAGTCGGTCACCACGTGATGGGTACGAAGGGAGATCGCGCTTCCGACGGCCGGCAGCTTCTGGAACACCGTCAGGGGGATCTCGATCTCGTACGCGACCCCACCCGAGGTTTCGATCTCGACCCGGTCCGTCTGGCGGGTCAGGAGCGTACCGCTCACCCGGGAGATCACGTGCGCGGCCCGACCGGGAAGCTGCCCATGAGGCAGTGGCACAGGGCTGCGGCGACTCCGTCCGCGGCGTCCGCCGGGCTCGGTGGAGCCTTGAGGCGAAGCTGGCTCTGCACCATGAAGCCCACCTGGTCCTTGGATGCGTTCCCGTGGCCGACCACCGCCTTCTTGATCTGGCGCGGCGCGTACTCGGCGACGGGGAGATCCCGCAGCGTGGCCGCCAGGATGATGGCGCCTCGGGCGTGCCCGAGCTTGAGCGCGCTCTGCGCGTTCTTGCCCTGGAAGACATCCTCTACGGACATGACGTCGGGCTCGTGCCGCTCGAGCAGCGCGACGATCTCGTCGTGGATCTCGCGGATGCGTCTCGCGATCGACTCACCGGCCGACGTGCGGATCACGCCGCATTCGACCAGGCGGACCCGACGCGCCCCGGACCGGATCACGACCCCGTACCCCGTCGCGGCTGTGCCGGGATCGATCCCCAGCACGACGATGTCGTCCGGGCCTCGCCCGTCCACGGCCGGCACGCGGGCTACATCGCCCCGGCGAGAACCGCCTCGTCGATATCCGCATTCGAGTGCACCTTCTGCACGTCATCGAGGTCGTCGAGCATCTCGAGCAGCTTGAGGAGCTTCTCGGCGTCCTTCCCGCCCACCGGCACCTCGTTCTTGGCGATCCGGGTGAGCTCGGCCGAGCTCGGCTCCACGCCGGCCTCGCGGAGTCCATCCTGGACCTGGGCGAAATCGGTCGGGTCGCTAGTCACGATGAACTCGTCGCCGTCCCGCTCGACGTCTTCGGCTCCCGCCTCGATGGCCGCTTCGAAGACCGACTCCTCCGTGTATCTGTCGGCGTCGATGACGATCTGGCCCTTGCGGTCGAACTGCCAGGCGACGGAGCCGTCCGTCCCCAGGCTGCCGTCGTGCTTCCCGAGCGCATGACGCACATCTGCCACGCTCCGGTTGGTGTTGTCGGTGAGGCACTCAATGAAGAGCGCCACCCCGCCCGGGCCGTACCCCTCGTATGTGACCTCCTCGTAGGCGACCCCTTCGAGCTCGCCCGTACCCTTCTTGATGGCCCGCTCGATGTTGTCGGCGGGCATGGACGCGGCCTTGGCCGTATCCACCGCCAGCCGCAGTCGGGCATTGTACTCCGGCTCGCCGCCGCCCTCGCGTGCGGCCACCGTGATCTCACGAATGAGCTTCGTGAAGTGGGCGCCGCGCTTGGCGTCGATGACCGCCTTCTTGCGCTTGATCTTGGACCACTTGTTGTGCCCTGCCACGAATCCTCCGGAAGTCCCTGCATGACGTGTCTCGCCGTGAGGGAAAGGTACCCCGATCGCGGCCGAGCGATCAATTCCCCGGCCGCGAGCGCCGATCGCGAGCGCGGTCAGCCGTGACTCGAGCGCGGCCCGATGCTCCGCCGACCTCAGATTGGAGCTTCGGTGCCGGACGTCTCAGGGCGCCCGAGGCACCGACACCAGCTCCGGAGCGCGTCGTGCCAGGGTCTCCTGCTCGAGGGTGTAGGCGAAGGACAGGAGCTCCGCCTCGGTCCACGTATCCCCGATGAGCGCGAGCACGAACGGGGTGCCGTCCTCGTAGAACCCAAACGGCACGGTGACCACCGGCACGCCGAGATCGTTGATGATATTGCTCGGAAGTTCGGCCCAGTTGTTCGGTTTGTAGTCGGGCCGCTCGGGATCTTCGACGACCGGCCGGTTCGGCTCCCCGGACTGGGGGAAGAAGAGCGCGTCGAGGTCGTGGTCTTCGAGCACCTGCCGGAAGAGCGCGCGGACCTCGTGGCGCCACGCCTGATAGGCGTCGCCTTCCTCGGTCGCACTCGGGCGGGCCGGCGGAGCGAGCTCGCCGTCCCTGCGCACACGGTTGAGGGTCCGGCCGCTGAGGGCTTCCCACTCCTCTACCGAGTCGAACGGCGCACCGGACCCGAGCCGCTTGAAGTAGTGGTGCATGTCGTGCGCGGACTGGGACGGAACCCCTGACCGCTCCTCGTAGAGCTCCTTGAAGCCGCTCCCGGCGAAGGGGTCTTCCACGGCGGTCCCGCCGAGCCGCTCCAGCACCGCGATGGCGTCCCGGTACTGGGCCTCCGTATCGGAATGCAACGGCAGGAAATCGTCGCGCCAGCCGGTGCCGACGAGCCCGAAACGCTTCCCCTGGACGGCACCCGGCACGAGGGCGGCCTCGTAGCCGGCCACGGGCAGGTGGCCAACGGCAGCGTAGGTGGCCAGGTCCTCCGGCGTGGGGCCGGCCAGGACATCGAGCGCGATAGCGGCATCCCGCACGGTCCGCGCGAGCGGTCCGACGACGTCCACGTACGTCCCGCTGAGCGGCACGATCCCGTCGATGGGGGTCAACCCGTATGTGCCTTTGACACCGACCAATCCCTGTGCCGACGCTGGATTCTCGATCGACCCCCCGGTCTCGGTGCCGAGGCCGAGCACCGCGAACGAGGCGTTCACCGCGGTGGCCGTGCCGCCACTCGAGCCACCCGGCACCTTGTCCACGTTGTACGGGTTGAGGGTCATGCCCTCGACCGAGCTCTCGGTACGGGTCCCGTGCCCCGCGAAGTCGGGCAGGTTGGTCTTCCCGAGGATCACCGCACCCGCGGCACGAAGCCGTGCCGCGACGGTCGCATCCCGTTCGGGAATCATGTCGACTCCCCCGGCCTCGCTGCTGAAGCCGTCGAAGCCCGCGGTCGTCACCAGGCCGCCGTAGTCGATGTTGTCCTTGATGACCACCGGCACGCCGTGGAGCGGGCCGCGCGGACCCGTCCCGGCATACTCGACGTCGAGCGCCTGAGCGATGGCGATCGCGTCCGGATTCATGGAGATGAACGCGTTGTAGTGGCTTTCGTACTGCGCGATCCGCGCGATCGAGGCTCGCGTGAGGTCCTCGGCCGTGAACGCACCGGACCGGAGGCCTTCCTGGATCTCGGTCACCGTGAGCTCGACCACGTCGACCTGGGCTCGGGCCGCCGCGGGAAGGACGGATACCGAGAGCAGCACGGCCAGGAAGACCGCCGCCACGCGGCGGAGCAGACGGCCCTCGGGCCGCGGGAAGGAATCGCTGTGCATGGAACGGGAGGCGTGGGTTGAGTTCATGGTGTTCAGCCGGAAGTCGTAGGTATGTCGTGTCACGCGGTGAGGCTCGGGCGCCGGGTGTGCCAATCGGTCCTGGCCTGGAATGCGTGGGCGACGCTCAGCATCTTGTCGTCCGCGAAAAGGTCGCCGATGAGCATGGTCGTGAGCGGCATCTCGGTCGGGCTGTCGTCGTCCGGGTTCCGGATGCCGAAATCGTACGGGACCACCACGCACGGATGCCCGGTGGTATTGGTGAGGCCGACCTGTCCCGAGCCCGATACGAACATGTCGAAGCCGCTCATGGCGCGCTCCATCTCCTTCATGAGGAGATAGCGGCGGCGCTGTGACTGGACGTACTCCACGGCCGTGATGTCACGCCCGCGGGTGAAGCGGGTCCGGCGGCGCTGCTCCGCCTGGTCGAGGCCCTCCGGAAGCGGCTCGGGTTCGCCGTCGGGCGCGACATGGAACTCGAACGCGGCCGCGCCTTCGACGGTGATCGCGTTGGAGCTGCCGCTCGGGAGCTCGGGCATGGGCGTGAGCTCCGCGCCCATCGAGGACAGCGCTTCGAGGAACGACTCGGGCGCGTCGTCGGTGTAGCCGATGGTGAGCCTGGAAAGGTCGGGGTTGCGGTCGAATCGGAACGGGGCCGTGAGGCTGCCCGGGTCCTTCTCGTCGGAGCCATGGATGGCGTTGAACACGTGGGCGCAGTCCTCGATGCTCCTGCACATCGGGCCGGGCTTGTCCATGCTCCAGGATAGCACCATGCCCCCGTGGCGGCTCACCCGGCCATGCGTCGGCCTGAGCGCGCTCAAGCCGTTCCGGCGGGAAGGCGACACGATGGAGCCCTGCGTCTCGGTCCCGATCGCGAAGCCGACGAGACCCGCCGCCGTGGCCGATCCCGGGCCCGCGGACGATCCGCTCGACCCCTCGTCCACGTTCCAGGGGTTCAGGGTCCGGCCCCGGAACCAGCGGTCACCCTGGGCGAACTCACCGGTGGCCAGCTTGGCGATCAGCACGGCGCCGGCTTCCCGGAGCCGCACCACGATCTCCGAGTCGTAGTCGAGCACCTGATTCTGGAAATCCTCCGAGCCCCACGCCGTCCGTGACCCGGATACCGCGAAGAGATCCTTGACGCCCCAGGGCACGCCGTGCAGGGGTCCGCGCCAATGACCGGCACGGAGCTCCATGTCGGCCTGCTGCGCCTCCTCGAGGCCCCGTCCTTCCAGAATCTGGACGGCGCACATCAGAATGGGGTCGAAGCGGCGCATTCGAGCCAGGTAGATCTCGGTGAGCTCGACGGACGAGATGTGCCGGGCGCGTAGCAGCGCTCCGAGGCGGTGAGCGGGCAGGAAGGCCAGCTCTTCCTCCGTCGTGGGGACGGCTCCGATCCACGGCTCGAGATCGATGGGCGTTCGCTGGAACGCGTCCGCGCCGTGCTCCTTCCACAACTTCTCCATCAGCGCGCCGGTCCCTCCGGGATACGCCTGGAACTGGAGCGCAGGTGGCTCACCGTTCCCGAGCGCGGCGACCTGGAGCGCGTAGGCCTCCGCGGAAGGAGCCATTCCCGCGGTGCGTGCGTCGGTGGACGCCACGAGCGAGGTCGGGCTCAAAGCGCCTGCCGCCGCGGCTGCGGCCGCTGTCTTCAAGAAATCCCGACGCTGGATCGTCCGGGCATCGGATATCGGAACCTTCTCCATGTCGTCGATCTCCTCTGTGTCTGCGGAAGGCGACAGGATGCCCCGCCGCCGGCTCGGTGGCAAGCCACCTCAGAGGATGAGCGCCGCCTCCGCGACGAGACCCGGACCGAACGCCAGCGCGACGCAGGGTCTGGGTGCCTCGGATCTCCGGAGGCGCTGGAGGATGAAGAGGATCGTGGCGGACGACATGTTCCCGTGCGCAGCCAGGACCTCGCGGGCCGCCGAGGTGCGGCTCCGCTCGAGGTCGAGTGCCCCTTCCACGGCATCGAGAATCCTGGGTCCGCCCGGATGCACAGCCCAACTTTCGATATCTCCGAGGCCGAGGCCGAACGACGACAGCCACTCCGTGAGCCAAGACCGCAGATCCCGGCCGATCACGTCGGGCACGCGCGGAGACAGGGTCATCCGGAATCCGTGGTCTCCAATACGCCACGTCATGTCGTCCGCGCTATCGTCGAGAAGGACGCTTCCCGTCGCGCGGATCCGCCAAGAGGGGCTTCCGTCGGGCCCTTCCGACCCGGCTGCCTGCTCCCCACAGCAGAGCAACGCCCCGGCGCCATCGGCGAAGAGCGCATTGGCGACGATCGATTCAGGATCCCACCCATAGGCGAAGTGGAGGCTACACAGCTCCACTGAACAAACGAGCGCGACGGCCTTCGGGTCGGCGCGCGTGAACCCCTGCGCGACCCGGAGCCCGTTGAACGTTCCATGGCACCCCATGAAGCCTACCTGGGTGCGTGTGACCCCGCGCGCGAGCCCCAACTTCCGCACGATGCCCGTGTCGACACCCGGGGATACGAACCCAGTGCACGAGACCGTGACGAGGTGCGAGACGCGGGCAGCCGGCACGTCCGCGTCCTCGAGGGCTCGGCGGGCAGCTTCGACGGCGAGGGTCGGCGCGGCGCGCTCGTAGCGGGCCATCCGCTGGGCCGTCGTCGGACCGAGGTCCCCCTCGTCGGCCACCGGACGATAGAAGTCCTGCCTTGCGCGGAGGGGTCCGTCCGGACGATCGAGCAACACACTCGCCCGGCGCTGGACACCCGAGCGCCGGTACAGAGCACGCAGGGTACGCGCCTTCGCCGGATCGAGCCCGCTGAGTTCGGCGTGCAGCTCGGCCGCTTCGGACTGCGGTGCGTCGTGCAGCGGCAACGCCGTGCCGATCCCGGAGAGATGCATGCTCACGCGGCCGTTCCCTCGCGAGCCCGCGGGAAGGCCGCTCCGGCGGAACGGTGGGCACTCGGTACCGCCGGCACCCGGCCCGCACGCCGGACCCAAGGAGCGGCGAGCCCCGGCGCACGAGCCAACAACGCCAGCACCCCGTCGACGAGCGTCGGATGTCGAAGGCCCCAGGACACGGCGCGGCAGAGCCGGCGGGCGCCTTGTGACTGCCCGGCCTGGTAGTCCTCCCATGCGCGTTCGAGTGGGGTATCCCAGCGCTCGATGCCGTGAAGCGCGAGCGGCGCGACCGCCCGGGCCGAAGCGAGCGCCCATCCCATTCCCTCGCCGGTGAACGGCTCGACGTAGCCCATCGCGTCGCCGATGCGGAAGAGGTGAGGCTCGCATACCCGTGACGGTAATCGGGTGAGAGGCGGCGTGCCACGCCAGCCGTGCGACGCCGCTCCCTCGAGTCGCAGGCCGGCCGCGTCCAACAAGTCGTCGACCGCTTCGCCCGGAGACGCTCCACGCAGCGCTTCGGGGTCGACCGCGGCGGCGACATCCAGAGATCCGTCCTCGAGCCGCACGATGCCGACGTAGCCCGCCCGGCCCACCACCATGTGGATGCGGCCGGCAGGCAGCCCCACGGCGGAGAGCGTCCCCTTTCTCAGCACCGCGCCCAGGCCGACCCGCGCGTCCTCCCGGACCGACCCTCCTGCGGCCGATCCGCTCCTTCGACCCTCCACCCTCGGTGCCCCGCGCAACCCCGCCGCATCGAGCACGACGCTCGCCTGGACCACGATCTCGGCCCCGCCACGGCGAATCCGGACCGATCTGCGACCCTCGGCGACAGGGCCGACGCGGGCGTACGCGCCGGTCCAGCACGTGGCCCCCTCCCGCTCCGCCTCCCGGAAGAGCGCCTCGTCCATGGCGGCCCGGGACCAGGCCACGCCACCTCGCAGACGGACCGAGGCGCGTCGGCCCGGGGAGAGGCTGTGCGGGGTACGTCGGCCCGGCGCCTCGATCACCAGTTCGTCGAGCGGCACGGCCCCACATTTAGCAGGCAGAGAGCCGAGCCCGACGTCCTCCAACACCGACAACGCTCCGACACCCACACACGCGCCACACACCTTCCAACGCGGCACCTCCTCGCGCTCGAGGAGCAACACGGACGCACCCTCGAGCGCCAGTTGGCGCGCGGCGAGGCATCCGGCCGGTCCGGCCCCGATGACCACCGCGTCGAAAGAGCGCGTCTCCCCCACGGGCATCGTCCCACCCGACGGCGCGCGATCCGTCATGAGGCCTCCCGCCGGATGAGAAACCGCTGCGGCCAGCAGGGCGTGACGTGCGCGTCGGCCAGGCCCGCGCTCGCGCAGAGCGATTTCGCCTCATCCACCGTGAATGCCGCACGCACGGACCGGAGTCCGTCGATGCGCGCCACCCGGGAGCGCGTGAGACCGTGGACGCCCGCCCAGGCCAACCAGAGCCCGAGCCGGGTCCGGCGCAGGTCCTGCACGAGAAGTGTCCGGCCCGCCTCGCCCATGACCACGAGCAGCGCGACCGCGGCCTCTTCGGTCAGGTGGTGCAGAAAGAGCGAGCACGTCACGAGCGAGAACGGCCCGGGAGGAAGCGGGTCGCGGGTCACGTCGAGCCTCGAAAGCTGGAGAGGGATGCCCGACGCCCTGGATCGGCGGTCGGCTCGGGCCAGCGCGACCGCACTCATGTCGCATCCGTGCAGCGCAACGTCGATGCCCCGCCGACGGGCGAACGCACCCACCCGCAGCAGCACATCGCCATCCCCACAACCCACGTCGAGCACCCGGACCGGACGCCCGGGGCTGCGCGCCAGTCTCACCACCTCCGCGCCGACCCGCCGGTCCGTGAGCGAGACGCGGTTGATCCGGGCCAAAGCGGCGAGCGCATTCTCGTGAAGGTCGCGCGCCAGCGCCGGGTCGTCCATGAGCTCGGGCTCGAGCCTCCGCTCCGCGAGCCCGGCGGCGGTCGTCTCGTCACCGGACCCGGATACGTCCACCGTTTCTCCTTCTTCCGTGCGCCCCGTCAGAGCGGATCGCCCGCATGCGACTTTCTTGCCATCCGATACCTCTGCTGCGCGATGATTCGAGCGGATCGAGGCCCACCGTCACCGACCGCCGTGGGCACGCTCCTCTCCGGCAGGATGGTCGCGGGAAGGGTCCGGAGCAAGGGATCACAGCCGGGGGCCTTACGAGATCCGAACAGTCGGACGGTTGCCGTGCGCCCTGGCGGGCCGTCATGATTGAGGGTCGCACTCGTCCTCCCACGCGGAGGTGCATCGGTGTCACGCGCATTCCACCTCCGACGCCCAGCACCCACATCCACCACGCTGCTGGCCGGATTCCTTTTGGCCACGGTCGTGCTCGCCTGTGTGCTGGCCGTCCAGGCGTACGGAGCCGCCAAGTCACACCGAGCGACCGCGGAGGCCGTCCTGAAGGATTACGCGGGCATCGCGGCGGCAGAGTACGGTCGAATCGCGCGCGAGCACCTTTCGCGCATCTTCGACGTCGCATTCGACGAGGTCCCGCGGCGCATGCGCCCAGGCCGCATGCCCGACCCGGTCGAGGTCCGGTGGGAATTGGACGATGCGGCGAAAGCGATTCGCTGCCCTTGTCCGACCCTCCAACGTCCCTTGTTGGTCTTCAGCATGGACCTCTCGGGCAGGCCGGTCACGTTCGACGGCGACGATGTGGACCCAGACCTTGCTCGTTCGGTCCGCTCTTTCGTGATGGAGCGACCGGCGTCCAGCACCGGTGGCCGGTACGGGCTGGGCACGCTCACCGGCTCAGCCGCGCATGGAGATGCGGTCGTGCTCCACGCGACCGTGTTCGACGGTGATGATGCCCCGACCATGGTCTACGGCGTCGTCCTCGCCCGTGCGGCGCTCACCGAGCTCGCCGAGCATTGGTACGCCCGCCACGCGCTGCTTCCCGAGACGATCACCGACGGAGAGCGAGGGGATTCGCTCGTGCGGGTGGACATCACGTCGACGGGAGGGGAATCGTGGTTCACCTCCCACACCGACATGGAAGCGGGGCCTTTGGCCTCCGACACGTTGGACGCACACCTCGGCGGCCTCGTGGTCCATGCGTCGATCCGACCGGCCGCAGCGGATCGACTGGTGATCGGCGGGCTCCCATCGTCGCGCCTTCCGTTCTCACTCGCCCTGGTCGCCCTCACCCTGGCCGTGGGTGCCGCGGGACTCTGGGAGGTACGGCGCCATCACCAGCTCGCCCGACTGCGGGAGGACTTCATCTCGAGCGTCTCCCATGAGCTGCGCACGCCTCTGGCGCAGATCCGGATGCTCTCCGAGCTACAAGCCGAGCACAAGCTGCGTTCGACGGAGGAGCGCGAGCGCGCGAACAGGGTGATCGCCCGGGAAGCGAGACGGCTCACGCAGCTCGTC
Organism: Gemmatimonadota bacterium; assembly: GCA_040904885.1. Lineage (GTDB taxonomy): Bacteria > Gemmatimonadota > Gemmatimonadetes > Longimicrobiales > Gaopeijiaceae > JAWLHJ01. The sequence continues at coordinate 10,258 of JBBDSN010000172.1, forward strand.
GAGAACATCCTCTACTTCTCGCGCAGCAGGGCCGCCCCCCAAGCGGGTCCGACCGCCAGACCCGTGTCGGTCAGGCAGAGCGTCGACGAGGCGGTGGAAGCGTTCCGTCCTCTCCTGGAGCCGATGTCCGGATCGATCGAAGTGAACGTGGAGCCCGGCGTCATGGTCCTGGGTCAGCGCGATGCGATACGACAGATCCTCACGAATCTGCTGGACAACGCCATCAAGTACGGACCACCGGGTCAGACGATCGGCATCTCGACGCATGAAGAGGGGCGTACGGTGCGTATCCACGTAGAGGACGAGGGCACGGGAATTCCGGAAGAGAGCCGCGTTCTCATCTGGGAGCCCTACCGAAGGCTTCCGCGAGACGTCGACAGCCACCGCCCGGGGAGCGGCGTAGGGCTCGCCGTCGTCCAGGCGCTGAGCGAGAGGCAAGGAGGACGAGCCTGGGTCGAGGACGCGGCGAGGGGTGGCGCACGCTTCGTCGTGCAGCTCCCCGCGGCCGTCGCACCGCCGGAGCGCGGCGGGCAGGACGCCGACCCCGCCCCCGGCGTCCCGCCCGAGCCCGAGGAGAGGCCCGTTGGCGCACATACTGCTCATTGAGGACAACGAGGACCTCGCATTCGGCCTGCGCGCGACCCTCGAGTTCGAAGGGCACCGCGTCGAGGTCGCGGGTGACGGAGCGAACGGTCGCCGCTTGCTGCGCGAGAGCGAGCCCGATCTGATCGTCCTCGACCTCATGTTGCCGGATACGGACGGGCTCACGCTGCTCGGTGAGCTCCGCACCGAAGGCGGACGCGCGCCGGTCCTGATTCTCACCGCGCGTGGGGAGGAAGCCGACGTCCTGATGGGCTTCGACCGCGGTGCCGACGACTACGTGACCAAGCCGTTCAGCACGGCGGAGCTCCTGGCTCGGGTCCGTGCGCTGCTCCGTCGCGCCCACAGGCCTGGCGCTGGGGCGCATTTACCGGTCTGGCGGTTTGGGGACGTCGAGGTCAATCCCGCTTCCGGAACCGTCCTGCGGGACGGGGAGCCGGTCACGCTCGCCCCCAAGGAATTCGACCTCCTCGTGGCCCTTCTGAAGCGAGATGGCGCAGTGGTCTCACGCGCCGAGCTGCTGGGCGAGGTGTGGGACTACGCAAACGCGAACATCGAGACGCGCACGGTCGACGTCCACGTCGCCGAGCTGCGACGTAAGCTCGAAGGCGACCCGGGGAGCCCCGCGCATATCCTGACCGTGAGGAAGAAGGGGTACCGTCTGCGGCGGTAGGACCGGGCGTGATCCTTACGACATCCTTACAGGATCCGTGTGCGCCGCGAACACCGGAAATCCCCATAGGATCTAGCTTTAGGAACGGGCTCACCGCCTCCCTTCCTCACGTCCGAACTCCATGCGAATGCTCAACCCACGTCCGCTCCTGGGGCTGACGAGTCTCCTTCTGACGGCGCTGTCGCTCACGGCGTTCCCCGCGCATGGACAGGCGCCCACCGAGCAAGCGACGACATCGGCAGGGCTCCGCGTCTACCTGGACTGCCAGCGCTGCGACTTCGACTTCATTCGTGAGCAGGTCCCGACGGTCGACTACGTGCGCGACCCCAACGTCGCCGACCTGCATGTCCTGGTCACACAACAGCAGACCGGTGGCGGAGGCAGCGAGTACACGTTCCAGTTCATCGGGCTCGGCGACCTCGCTCCACGGACCGACACGCTCCGCTACACGTCCCAGCAAACGGACTCCGACGACGAGGTCCGCAGGGGCTACGTGCGCACCTTCGGGCTAGGGCTGGTGCGCTACCTTGCCTACGCCACCCAAACAGAAGGGATCGACCTGCAGTTCATCGGCACCGAGAACGCCGTGGCCGTGCCCATGACACAGGACGATCCGTGGAACCTGTGGGTCTTTCGGACTGGTATGAGCGGTGAGCTCGAAGGGGAGAGCCTCGAGCGATCACGACAGTTGGACGGGTCGCTGTCCGCAAGTCGCACGACCCCGGATTTCAAGGTCGACGTCAACTTTCGTGGCGAGTACGAGTGGCAGGAGTTCGACGACGAGGAAGACGACGGAAGCATTACGTCGAGATCGACCAGCACCACCGAGATCGACGGAAGCGTCACGGCCGTGTGGAGCGTCGGACCGCACTGGTCGTGGGGGCTGAGCGCGGACGCCGGGTCGGACACGCGCTCCAACCAGGACCTGTACGTGCGCGGAGGACCCGCGCTCGAATACTCGCTGTACCCCTATGCCGAGGCCACCAGCCGCCAGATCACCGCGCTTTACCGGGTTGGCGTGGCGACCTTCGAATATCAGGACACGACGGTCTTTGGACAGCTCGCCGAAACCCGGCCCCAGCACAGCCTCGGGATCTCGGCCGACTTCCGGCAGCCTTGGGGAGAATGGGTGCTGTCGGTCGAGGGATCGCACTACCTCGACGACATCGATCAACACCGCGTGGACGTGTTCTCGAACCTGGAGATCCGCCTGTTCCGCGGCTTCAATCTCGATATCCGGGGAAATGTCGCGCGGGTGAAGGACCAGATCTACCTGCCCATCGGCGACATCGATCCGGTCGATCGTTTCACCGGTCGCGTCGAGCTGGGCACGGATTTCGAGTACTCCGTCCAGGTGGGATTCAGCTTCACGTTCGGGTCGGTGTTCAACAATGTCGTGAACCCCCGGATCCGCACCGGCGGCGGCCGCCGGTTCTTCGAGTAGGACGCCACGACGATTCACCGTCGCCGGGATTTCCAGCCCGAGCCGCCCTCGCGTCCGGCGCCCCGGGGCAGTATCGTGGTCGCCGACCGTCCGAACAGCTGAGCCACCGAAGTGGGCCACGTCCCACCCAAGACTCCCGGAGTAGACCTTGAGCCGTATCTCTCGAACCACCGTCGCCGTAGCGATCACAGCCATCGTCGGTTTGGGCGCGCCCGAAGCCGCGTCCGCGCAGGATGCGCCGGCCGAGGTGACCTACCGGCAGAACATCATGCAGGCCATCCGCACCAACATCCAACAGCTCCGTGCCGTGGGGAACGTCGACCAGCCGACCCACACGGTGCACTACGCCCGCGCGCTGTACGGCATCGGTGAGATGCTCGGCGATGCGTTCGAGAACGGCTCCGCCGCCAACTCCGGAGCGCTCCCCACGGTGTGGCAGAATCGGGCTCAGTTCAACGAGCACGTCACGGGCTTCGAGGAGGCCACGGCCCAGCTTCTCGAGGCGGCGGAGATGCGTGACCAGGCGGGCATCACGGCGGGCGTCCAGGCCGTCGGCGGGACGTGCAGCAGCTGCCACCAGGAGTTCCGGGCACCGAACTGATCAGGACGGCCGACCACGGCCGGGACGCACGGCTCTTTTCACGTCCCTGTGACCGCTCTCGAAAGGCTCAACCCGTGAACGCTCGGAGCAACTCGAGGACGTGATCAATGTCGGACTCGGTGTGGTCGGCGTTCACCTGCGTGCGGATCTCCTCGTCACCCCGAGGCACGACCGGATAGGTGAGTCCGGTCACGAGCACGCCGCGATCAAACAGATACCGCACGAGCGAACGGGTCCGCGCCGTGTCCCGGATCATGAGCGGCACCACCGGGTGCTCGCCCGGGATCGTCTCGATACCGATCCGCCCCAACCCGTCCTCGAATCGCTGGGTCAGACCCCGAAGCCGCTCGAGACGGTCGACCCCTTCCGGGCTGTCGACCAACTCCAACGCACGTAGGGCCGCGGCCGCCTCCCCCACGGTGATCGGGTTCGAGTAGATGTACATCGGGGCGGACTCACGAAGGAATCGGATGATATCCGCGTGTGCCGTAACATATCCGCCATTCACGCCGAATGCCTTCCCCAGCGTGCCGATGAGGATGTCCGAGGGTCCGCTACCCGTATACTCCTCCGTCCCCCGGCCCGTCTTGCCGAATGCGCCCACGCCGTGCGAGTCGTCCACGAGCGTGACGACGTTCTCGTCGTAGCGCCCGTCGTAGCGGGCGCAGATCTCCATGATGCGATCCAACGGCGCATGGTCACCGCGCATCGAGAAGATCCCGTCCGTGACCACGATCGCTCTCCGTGCCTTACCCTGCCACTCCGCCAGCGCGCGGTCGAGCGCATCGAGGTCGTTGTGCGGGTAGATGGCCTTGCCCACGGGCCGCGACAGCCGCATCGCATTGATGATGCAGTTGTGGTTCAGCTCGTCCGAGATCAGCACCGTCTCGTCGTTCACGAGCGGCGTGAGGGTAGAGACCACGGTCGCGTAGGCGGACGAGAAGATCATCGCGTCGTCACGACCGTGGAACGCCGCGAGCTTCTTCTCGAGATCGACGTGCGCCTTGTACGTGCCCGAGATGAACCGCACCGCACCCGGGCCGGCACCGAACGCTGCCGTGGCTGCTTCCTCGGCCTTCACGATCTCCGGATGAAGTCCGAGTCCCAGATACGAGTTCGAGTTCATGCGGATGAAGCCCCGGTCCCCCTCACCCTCGAGAAGGAAGCGCGGGCCGCGCTCCCCGGACGCGGGCTGCACCCCCACGACGACCGTCTCCGCCCCCTTCGCCGTTCCCGCTTCTTCCAGCCCTTCCACGTGCGCGCGTAGCGTTTCACTCAGGCGTTCGACGCCCATGGTTCCTCTCCGTTCTA
>JBBDSN010000172.1:14986-21878 GCA_040904885.1 Gemmatimonadota bacterium
TGCGCGCGTAGCGTTTCACTCAGGCGTTCGACGCCCATGGTTCCTCTCCGTTCTACGAGACTGGTGGCAGCACGCACTCGACGTCCGTCGAGCTACGCCCCCATCATGTGCTTTAGCATATCCGCGGTCATGTCCTCGATTCCGAACTCCGGCTGCCAGTCCCATTCGGATCGGGCTGCGGAGTCGTCGATGCGATCCGGCCACGACTCGGCAATGGATTGACGCACGGAATCGACTTCGTACGCGATCTCGAAGCCCGGCATGTGCTTGCGGATTTCTTCCGCCAGGCGTTGCGGCGCAAGCTGCATCGCCGTGACGTTGAAGGCGTTCCGGTGCACGAGCCGTGCGGAGTCCGCCTCCATGATCTCGACGATCGCGCGTACCGCGTCGGGCATGTACATCATATCGAGCTGGGTGTCAGGTCCCAGGAAGCACGTGTAGCGGCCGTGTTCGACGGCCTGATGGAAGATATCCACCGCCCAGTCCGTCGTTCCGCCCCCCGGAGGAGCCCCGTACGAGATCAACCCCGGAAAGCGCACCCCCCGCGTGTCCACGCCGTAGCGGGTGTGGTAATAGTCGCAAAGGAGCTCGCCGGCCACCTTGGTGATCCCGTACATCGTCCCGGGACGCATGATGGTGTCCTGAGGGGTCGGGTCCTTGGGCGTATCGGGACCGAACACACCGATCGAGCTCGGCGTGAAGACCGCGCATTTCTGCTCCCGGGCCACCTCGAGCACGGCCTCGAGACTCGCCATGTTCACGTGCCAGGCAAGGCGCGGATCCCGCTCCCCGATCGCGGACAGAATGGCCGCGAGATGGAAGATCGTGTCCGCCTCGTGACGCATGACGGCCTGCCCGACCGACCGTGCGTGGGTCGCGTCGAGCACCTGGAACGGGCCCGCCTCGGTCATTTCCGACTCGAGCTGGCGGACATCTGTGGCCAACACGTTCGACGCGCCATAGAGCGCGCGGAGCTCGGGCACGAGCCACGAGCCGATCTGCCCACCAGCTCCGGTCACCAGAATGCGCTTCAAGCCGTTCTCTCCGTTCGAATGGGGTCGCCGGCAAGCCACGCGATGCGAGCGGCCCGACCGAAATGCGGGCGCAATGTATGCGGGCAGGTGCCGGCTAGCCACCTCCCGTCAGTCTTCCGCGAGCGCCTCGACCGGTGAGCGCCTCGCCGCGCGCCAGGCCGGGAGCGCGGATGCCAGGGTGGCCACCGCCAGCATGGCCAGCACCGTGCCGACGTACGTCTTGGGATCGGTGGGGGGTACGCCGAAGAGGAAGCGTTCGAGTAGCCGGGCACCCAGGAGCGCCAGCGCGCTGAACAAGCCCATCAACAACGCCGCGAATCGGGGCGCGGCCGTCTGCTGCAGGTACGCCTCCCTGAGTGAGGTCTCCGCGAACACGGGAACGTCCGGGATTTCCCATCCAGAAAGAGCGCCCCACGCCGGAAGGCTCTCCCGGAAAGACGCGCGCCACGAACGCCTCGGTCACGGCGGCCACTCCGCGGGCTTGCTCGACAAAGGGGGCCGTGGAGCAACCGCTCCACGCCCCCCCCGGTGCTCCTGTGAACGGCCGGAACTATCCAGCCAGAGATGGTCGGCACGTTCGGGTTGACCTCGCGCTCCGAATGCGGGATATCGAAGCCGGCCTCAGCCCAACGGCACCTCCGTCGTGAGCGTGCCGCCCTTCTGACTCGTGTACGTGAGGGTGAGGGTCCCGCTTCCCGTCACGATCCAACTCCCCGTCACGGCCCCGAAGCTCGGCACGCCCTCCTCGACTTCCAGGCTCTCGGGATCACCGTCCACCAGGTCGATACGGTCGCCCAGGTCGCCGGTCGCGAAACCGCCGGCCTGGACCGTCGCGCCGGTCACCGAGAACCGGTCCGGGACGCCGGCGCGGTATCTGCGTGCGGCGTCGCTTCGCGTGGGGATCACCCGCGCGTTCCGGACCGACGCGTTGACTCTGTAGGTATTCCCGTTGATCTGCTCGACTTCGATGTCGCCCCACTCGAGCAGGGGCATGTGATCGGCGTGGAAGATCGCGAACATCGCGTTCCGGTGAGCGAGCTCCTGGAGCATGAACGGCGGCGTGGTGCGGCCGAACCACTTCGAGAACCCGCCGACCTCGACCTCGCCGAGCGTCGGGTGCTGGACCGGCGTCCAGTCCTGGAACCACGCGCCCATCCCGAGACGATCGTTGAAGAACAGCTGCTGCATCTCCTCGGGTACCGGCGCCTCGTCGTCCCACGCTTCGCTGTAGAACTGATTGTTCGACCACAGCTCGTTCGTGAAGCTGATGACGCCGAGCGCGTCGTGGGCCCAGTCGAGCGTGCCGCCGTACACGGTGTAGAGGTCGCGCCAGATGTTCATGTACCGGTAGTACGGCAGCATGAGCTCGCCCCGGGTGCCGAGGTACTCGTAGATCTCGGCGTCGGCCTCCGAGTACTCGCCGGTCCCCTTGTAGTAGCGGGAGCCGGGTCCGTACAGGATCATGCCCCCGGAGTTATGCCACGACTGGGCCGCGGCGATGTTCGGATGGCTTTTCAACCACTCGCCGACCGCGCGCGTCTCGGGCCAGGAGAACGGATATCGGTAGGCGCCACCCTGCACGTGCGACGGCTGCCAGTCCGACGGGAAGTCACGGTTCATGTCGTATCCGCCGCGCGCGTCTTCCGCCCGGCGCCCGTCCCCGTCCGTGTCCGTCGCCTCGGAGCCCAGATAGATGTAGTCTCCCGGCTCCCCCTCGGGCGCGGGCACCATGAGGCGGGGGTCGACCGGACTCTCCATGAGCGTCCCGCGACCGGGCACGTACTTGCGCATCTGCCGGATCTCGCCGTCTCCATCCAGGTCGTCCGGGTTGTCCTCGTTGGCGCGTCCGTCGAGGTCCGAGTCCCACTCGGCCATACCGGAGCGCGACGGCCCCCCGGTGTCCATGAAGTTCTGGCGACCGTCCGGGTTCATGGTCGGGATGATGTAGAAGACCCGCTGGTCGACCAGCTCCTCCACGGCCGGGAGGTGGTCGTAGTTCTCCATGAGGAACCAGATGAGGTAGAGGTTCACCTCGAGTCCCTGGATCTCGTTCCCGTGGATGTTGCCGTCGACGTAGAACGCGGCCTTCGAGGTGTGCGGACCCGTGTCGGGATTGTTGATGGTGACCGCCCAGAGCTCGCGGCCCTCGACGGACTGCCCGGCGCTCTCGACGGTGAGGAAGCGCCCGTAGGCGTCCTCGAGCCGCTCGAGCGCGTCGGTCAGGTCCGCGTGGTCGTAGTACCGGTCGAACCGCAGGTCCACCCGCGGCTGCCGGTCGGGGACCGCGAACATCCCCGAGCCGCCCGTCTGGGCCACGACAGGCTCGGCCGTGCCGGCGAGCATGACCATGAGCACCAGCCCTCCGGTGCCGAGGAACCGTGCCACGGCCGTCTTCGCGCCCGCTCTCGCCTTCCCCATCCCATTCCTTCGTTTCGTCGCGTTCATCGGTCGTCTCCTCCCTGCAGCGTCACCGGAACCGAGATCAGCCCTCCCGCGCGTTCCGCGAAGATCTCCAGCGTAACGGTTGTCCCCGCCGGGGCCGCCACGAGCCACGTGAACTCGGCGCGCCCGCCCATGCCTTCGATCCTCGGAATCTGGTGCTGCATGTCGTCGCTCAGCAGCGTCAGGCCGGACGCCGGCATGAGCCGCACGTTCAACGGCCGGTTGAAGCGGATGCGCTCCGCCAGATCGAGCTGCGTCGGGAGATATTGATCGTTCTGCAGCGTAGTCGTGATCTGCCACACACCGTCGCCTCGGGCCTCGACGAGGGTTTCGGCCACCTGCACTTCGGGCAGTCGGCCCGCGAGCCAGAGCGCGAAGTCCGCGTGTGCGTCGAGCAGCCGGGGAAGCTCCGATACCGGCGGGTTCACCGTCGCATTCGGGGCGAAGCCACCCACTTCGACCTCGCCGAGCTGTGGGTGCGTGGCGGGCGCCCAGTCGACGAACGCGTCGACACCCAGGGAGTCCAAGAGCGTCAGCCAACGGGCATCGTCGTCGCCGGAGCCCTCGGGGACCGTCCACACCGGTGTCGTGAACGACGGCAGCCCCATCTGATAGTAGGCGAACTGCGGAAAGGAGCCACCCTCGTTGGAAGCTCCGGCGCCGTCCATGCCCGTCATCTCGCGAAACGTCTCGCTCACGTACTCGAAGTACGGGCGGTCCCCTTCGGTGAGGTTCGTCGGGACGTTCGGCGGATTCCCCGTCACGGCGGGAGGCGGCGTGCGCTGCGTCGGGGTGGGGGTGCGGAGGTTGTCGTACGCCGAGTAGGTCAGCACCGCCGCGATGTTCGGATGCTCGAAGACGAAGTCGGCGAGCGCCCTGGACTCCAACTCGCTGATCATGTGCGGCCCCACGTGCGGCTCGAAGTACTGGTATTCGTGCTGGAAGTTCAGGTTGAGGTTCACCCCGTCCCCGCCGAGCGGCACGTAAGCCTCCACGCTGTCCGGGTGGATGCCCTCGACCATGACCTCGTAGGCGCCGCGCTCCTCGCGGGCCCGCACGGCCTCACGCAGGAGGCGTGGTTCGTCGTCGTGCATGACGTGGGTGCCCGCCGGCCCATCGACCCGCATGAGCGTGACGAGCCCGTCGCCGTTCAAGTCACTTCCAAACTCACGCGCGTTGAGTCCGCCTCGAGCCGTGTTGCCCTGAAACGGCTTGTACGCCGTCTCGTGGCCAGGGAGCGTGAAGACGAGCTCCGCGCCGTCGGGGTTCGCGCGAGGGACCACGTAGATGGTCCGGGTATCGAGCACTTCGGTCAGCGAGGCGTCCGATCCGTACCCGTCGAGCATCCGCTCCGCGATCCGTAGCGCGGCATGCGAGCCCGCGACCCGGTTGGCCTCCAGGTTCGCCACGATGAGCAGCGCCGGACGCTGGTCGAGCGGCCGCCCCTCGTTCGAGCCGAGCGTCAGCAGCCAGACGTCCCGGCCCCCGTCGGTCGTGGCCAAGCTCGAGGCCCGCGCGAGGTCGGAGTGCTCGTTCGTGAGATCTTCGACGGCGGAGCTGAGCGCCCCGTAGTTCATGTATTCGTCGGAAGTCTGCGCCTCGACCGCGACCGGAGCAGCGCCTGCCGCGAGCCAGCCGAGCGCCATGCCGAGCGCGCCACCCCATCCACCGAAACCACTCCACCCTACCGATCGTACCATGCTGTCCATTTCCTTCCCGAGGATGACTCACCGGCCCCCGCGTCATCGACCTGGAGGCGCAAGCATCAGACTCGAAAGGTGTGAGCGAGTGCGGAGACGCGCCAGGTGACGATCGGCTTTACGTTGTCGGTCATGATGACCCATCCTCCTGAACCGATGGACGGTCGAAGCAAGCGCCGGTGGGGGTCCTCGCGGGCTCTCACGGCGGCAGTCGTCCTGGGCCTCGTGTCTCCTGCTTGTACGAGTGGCGACCGAAGCGGAACACGAGAGACGGCGACCGACACTGGACCATGGACCATCGAGGTCGCCGAAGGCGCCCCACCCGAGGTGTCCGTGCCCGGACTGCTCCCGGTGCTGACGGAGCTCACATTGGCCGGGCAGGGCGGGTTCGACCGGGTGACCCTGGAGTTCGAAGGGTCTGCCGCGTTGCCGGGGTACCGCGTCACCTACATCGACCGTCCCCTCCACGAATGTGGCTCGGGCCGGCAGGTCTTCCCCGTCGGTGAGGGCTGGCTTGAGATCCGCCTCGAGCCGGCCGCCGCGCATACGGAAGCCGGCGAGAGCACGTTGCCGGGTCGCGAGATGCGGGTCGACACGGGTGGCCCCCTCCTCCACATCTACCGGACCTGCGACTTCGAAGGCGTGGTCGTGCTCGTGCTGGCGCTCTCCTCGCCGAATCGGTTCCGGGTCACGACCCTGGAAGGGCCGCCGCGACTGGTCGTCGACGTCGTCCGCCACCGAGACGATTCGCGTGATCACATTCGGCCTGGTGCAACCGTCCCTATCGATCCTGGTGCTCGCCGGTTGGGAGAGCCTCATCGGCCTCGGCCTCATCACCGGACGGGCTCTGCGCGCCACCCTCCTCCTGCTCTTCCTGCAACTGCCCGGGACGATGATGCCGTTGATCCTGTTCCCGGAGTTCACGTTCCGGACCATCCCGTTCGTACCTACCCTCGAAGGGCAGTACACCATCAAGAACCTGGTGATCGCGAGCGCGGGGTTGGTCGTGGCGGCCACGGTGCACGGCCGGGGACAGGGGCGGGTGTCGTCGTTGTAGACACTCGCCGACCCTGGGAATGTGATTCCAAATTCGTTAAATTTAGTTGATGGTCAAGGTCGTTCGAGAACCCATCCAGGTCTACCTCACCCCCGAGGAACGCGCCGAGTTGGACCGCGCGGCGGCGGCCATGGGCGTCTCGCGCTCGGAGGTGCTCCGCCGGGGCATCACGGCCGTGCACCCGCCGGGCCGGTACGAGGGCACCCTGCGCACGCTCGTCGAACGGGGTGTCGTGAGCCCACCCACCATACCGGCAGGGACACCTCCCCCGTCGTGCCCCGTGGCTCCGCTCGCGGAGCTGATGGGCGAGCTCGCGGAGGGTCGGGCGGACCGGTGATCTACCTGGATACGTCCGTTGCCCTGGCGCACCTCCTTTCCGAGGACCGACGCCCCCCGCCTGAGCTATGGTCCGAGGCGTTGGTGTCGAGCCGGCTGCTCGACTACGAGCTCTGGACGCGGCTGCACAGCCGGGACCTCGCCGCGACCCACCGTGACTTTGCAAGACTGCTGCTCGCTCGGGTCGCGCGTCTGGCGTTGAGCGAGGAGGTCGTGGAGCGTGCGCTCGATCCGTTCCCCGCGCCCGTCCGCACGCTCGATGCACTCCACCTGGCGTCGATCGTATACCTGCGCGAGCAGGGTCAGGAGGTGGAGCTGGCGAC
>JBBDSN010000173.1:0-3619 GCA_040904885.1 Gemmatimonadota bacterium
CGAGTTTCGAACGGCTCTCGAAGTTCGCGCGGAAGGGGTCGGAGGCCGCCCAGTCACCTATCTGAGCAGTGGATCGCGTCACCGGTCACATAACTCTGGACCCACTGGATCTCGGGGCCCATGTGCTCGGATGGGTTCCGAAGTCGACCAGGCTCGTTCAACGGAACACGGGCCGGTCCGCTGGACGGGCGCGCCCGGTCCGGGCGCCCGCCGGGCTCAGGAGCCGCGCCCCCCTTACATCTGCCGGTAGGCCGGTCCGCTCCCACCCTCGCGCGGCATCCAGCGCGGACCGAGCACGTCGGTGGCTTTGCAGTCCACACAGTTCGGAGCGTTGACGACGAGCTTGTCGCCGTCGCGCTCGTAGACGCCGGCCGGGCACATGTGGACGTACAGCTCGGCCTCTTCGGCGCTCACGTCCTCGCCCACGATGAGGTGGCTGGGAATGTCGTCGCGGGTCTGGTTCCCCGCCTTGTAGACCGCGTCGACCTTCGAGAAGGTGAGCTTGCCGTCGGGCACGAATGTCTCCCCCTCGCCGGTGAGCGATTTCGCCTCGGCGGCGTCCTCCTCGACGCTGATCTTGCCACCCGGGAACGCACCCTTGGTGAGGGTCATGAGGCCAGCCTTGGCCCCACCGGAAACGAACCCGCCCTTGAAGGCGAGGCGCATGTTTCGGCGCTCCTCGAGGTCCTTCATGATGACGCTGTCGTCGACCGCGGCTGTGTACCCCGCCAGCGCATCGGCCGAAGTGTCCCCCGCCTTGAGCGCCTGGAAGATCTGGCGCGCGGCCATCATCCCGGAATGCATCGCGTAGTGGATGCCTTTGAGGGAAGAGACTTCCACGTATCCCGCGGCGTCACCCACGATGCAGAGCCCATCGCCGTGGCGCCGCTCGGGCACCGAGTAGTAGCCGCCCTCGGGAATCGTCTTGGCGCCCCACTCGACCATCTCTCCGCCTTCGAAATACGGTCGGAAGAGCGGGTGGAGCTTCATGCGCTGGAGCGCCTCGTGTACGTCGAAGCGCGCGTCGTCGTAGTCGAGCCCGACGACGAGGCCGATCGCGATGAGGTCGTCGGCCATCGGGTACACGAAGCTGCCACCGAACATGCTCCCCTGAAGCGGCCACCCCAAAGTGTGGATGATCCGGTCGAGCGGCTTCTTCACCTCCCAGATCTCCTTGACGCCGAGCGCGTAGATCTGGGGGTTCTGGGACGTCACGCCCTGCCAGTCGAGCCACGCCTGCGAGAGCGGTCCGCGGGTGCCCTCGGAGAGGACGGTCACCTGGGCAGTGAGGTCCATGGGCGGCATGGCGTCGGGACCGGACGGCTCGCCGTCGCGTCCGAGGCCGGCGGGCGTCGTGCGCACGCCGATGACGTTGTTCCCGTCGACGAGCAGCGAGTCCACCGGGAAGCCGGGGAAGACGTTCACCCCGAGCCCCTCGGCCTGCTCGCCCATCCAACGGACCATCTCGCTCAGCGACGCGATGTGGTTGCCGTGGTTCTGCATGGTGGGCGGCGTCGGCAGTCGCACGGACTTGGACCCCGTCAGGTAATAGACCGCCTCCTTCTCGACCGGCCGCCGGAACGGGAAGTCCTCGACGGACATGTCCGGAAAGAGCTCTTTGAACGCGCTCGGGTTCACGACCGCGCCCGACAGGTTGTGCTCACCGAGCTGTCCGGCCTTCTCGAGCACGCCGATCTCGACGTCGCCGATCCCGCCACCGGCCTCGTTGTCCTTCTCCACGAGGCGTGCGAGCTCGATCGCGCCCGCGAGCCCGGCCGGACCTCCACCGACGAACACCACATCCATGGGTACGGCTTCCTCGTCGGGGGTATCCTCGACGATGAGCCGGTCGCGCGGAAGCGGTGGCTGGGCGTCGAGGGGGCGGACGGAGTTGCGCAGGGCGCTGGTGCCCTCGGACATGATGGCTCCGGATGTTGTGGTGATCGGACCCGCGTGGGCGGCGGCGTGTATCGTTCGGGCCCCGAGGTCGAGTGCCGGATTCGGGGCCGACTGGTAAGATCGCCAAGTCACGACCCCGACTCTACCCTTCTCGACGATCCGGAACGAACAGGCTCCTCGAAATCCTCCCTGGAGACGATGCACGGATGACCGAATCACGCCCCACCACCCTCGGCGCGCTCAAGGCGTCGGGCTACGCCAGCCGCACCGTGAAGGACGAGATGCGCCAGAACCTCGTTCAGAAGCTGCGAGACGGCGAGGAGCTGTTCCCGGGGATCCAGGGATATGAGGACACGGTCGTGCCGCAGATCGTCAACGCGGTGCTCGCCCGGCACGACTTCATCCTGCTGGGGCTGCGTGGTCAGGCGAAGAGCCGCATCCTTCGGCAGCTGGTGTCCTTGCTCGACGAGCGGATCCCGATCCTCGCGGGCAGCGAAGTGAACGACGACCCGCTCGCGCCGATCTCCAAGTTCGGGAAGCTGCTCGTGGCGGAGCACGGGGACGACACCCCCATCGAGTGGGTGGACCGGGATCACCGCTACGTCGAGAAGCTGGCGACGCCGGACGTGACCATCGCCGACATCATCGGCGACGTGGACCCGATCAAGGCCGCTCGGGGCGGCCACATCCTGGCGGACGAGCTGACCATACACTACGGGCTGCTGCCCCGCGCGAACCGGGGCGTGTTCGCCATCAACGAGCTGCCCGATCTCGCAGGCAAGATCCAGGTGGGTCTCTTCAACATCCTCCAGGAGGGGGACGTGCAGGTGAAGGGATACCCGATCCGGCTCGCGCTCGACGTCTTCATGGTGTTCACCGCGAACCCCGAGGACTACACGGCGCGCGGGAAGATCATCACGCCGCTCAAGGACCGGATCGGCGCGGAGATCCGCACGCACTATCCCGAGGAGCTCGAGACCGGGATCTCGATCACGGGACAGGAAGCGTGGACCGGGCGCGACGACCTGCCCGTCGACGTGCCAGACTTCGTGGCGGAGACGGTCGAGCGGGTCGCGTTCCTCGCCCGCAAGGACAAGCGGATCGACCAGCGTTCCGGCGTGAGCCAGCGCATGCCGATCTCCGTCATGGAGACGGTGGTGTCGAACGCCGAGCGGCGCGCGCTGCGGCACGGCGAGGAAGTGGCGATTCCACGGATGACCGACCTGTACGCCGCGCTCCCGGCCATCACGGGCAAGATGGAGCTCGAATACGAGGGCGAGCTGCACGGCGCCGACAAGATCGCCCGTGAGCTCATCCAGCTCGGCTCTTCGCAGGCATTCGACGTGCGGGCGGCGGGTGCGGACGTCGACTCGATCGTCGAGTATTTCGAGGGCGGCGGCGCGCTTCAGGTCGGCGAAGACTCGGCCTCGGCGGCCTGCGTGAAGGGCTTCAGCACGGTGCCGGGGCTGCTCGGCCTCATCGAAAGCGTGGGCCTCGCGCCGAAGTCGGTGGACGACGGCGTGCGGGCCGCGGCGTGCGAGCTCGTGCTCGAGGCGCTCGTCGCGCAGCGCCGCATCAGCCGCAGCTCTTCGGGCGGATACACCAAGTCGCTCCATCAGAACCCCCCGCAGGGCAAAGGCTACAAGGGGTTCGACCCGATGGGGGGGATGGGGAGCTAGGGCGACGCGGGAAGATGAGGGATGGGCTCGTGAGCGAGCGT
>JBBDSN010000174.1:0-3618 GCA_040904885.1 Gemmatimonadota bacterium
CTCTCCGGGAAGACCCGCGCCGACGAGTCACGACCCATCTTGAACGAGAAGACACGGGTCACATCCGACTCGAAGGCCAGTGCCTGAACATCGAACATCAGGCGGACGTGGTCCTCGAAACCGTCCGGCACGCCGGCCGGGGCCTCGGGCAACTCACGGGTCTCGCCACTGATGTTCTGTTGCTCGACCAGCGTAATGCGGCGCTCAAGCTCACGCACGTTGTCCAAATAGCGCTCCAGGCGCTCTCGATCGTTGGGGCCAAGCTCACGACGAAGCTGGCTCACCCGCCCGGTGACCCAGTCCAGGATGCTGCTCCCCGTGCGACGCCGAAGGGCTCGCTCTTCTGGGGTTCCTCCAGCGCCGAAGAGCTGCTCGAAGGCGACGCGAGGATCGCGAATCACCGGAAGCGGCTCGGTCGGCGACGCCCAGCTGATCGAGTCTGTATACACGCAGGTGTATCCGTACGCGCAACCGCCCGACTGGTCGATGTTCTCGATGCAAAGCTGCATCGACGGGATCGGCGTGTCCTGACCGTACTTCTGAGCGTACATCTGGTCGAGGGACGTCCCGACGAATACATCGGAGCCCTCGGTCTGCTTCGGGTGCGACTGGGTAAGGAAGACCGCGCTCGACCGGAAGTGGTCACCCCCGATCTCCTTCGGCTCGAAGGCTTCCGCCATCCGGACGTCGGTGTTGCTGACGACCGTGAGGTACTTCCTCCACGGCTCGAGCGAGCTGAGCGATGTCGGGCTCAGATCGAAGTCACGTCCGACCTGTCCGGGTGCCCAAAGGTTCTGTGTCTGACCCCACTCGTTACATCCGGCCGCGCCGTGGACCATCTCGATGGCCACCAAACGGGTGGCGTCGAGTTCGTCTGCCGCGCTAGACCAACCACGGCCCGCGGGAGCCATCGCATCGAGAAATGGCAGTGCGACGGACGCCCCCATGCCTTGAAGAAACGTGCGGCGCGGAAGGTGCTTCCCGGTGATGAAATCCATGATTTTCGCTCTCCTAATGCTTGACTGAGATACCGTGCTCGTTATTGCTGACGCTGATTCGCGGCCACGTCCGTCTCCAACCCCGCCCTCTGCATCTGGAAGGCATCACTCTCCACAACGCCCTTGATGAAGGCCGACATCTTGAATCCATCCTCTTCGGCCTGTTGTGCGATCGCGCGGACGGTGGGCTGATCGAAGTATTCGGTGCGCCGACCGAGGCCGTACGCCATCAGGTTCGACGTGAACGATCTCACGAGCAGCACCGAGCGGTCGAGCAGAGCCTCTTGCAGCGAAAGGGGGCTCGTGACCGGCGTTCCGTCGTAGAGCTCACCGGTCGTGTCGAGCTCCACACCACCTTCCTTGATCCGCCACTGGCCCGTCACGCCGTAGTTGTCGAGCGCGAGACCGATCGGGTCAATGAACCGATGGCACGCGTTACATGTCGGATTCGCCCGGTGGATCTCCATCCGTTCCTTCGTGGTCAGGGTCCGACCTTCGACGGCCTCACCGGCCGTCTCGTCCAGCGCCGGAACTCCCGGCGGTGGTGGTGGCGGCGGCGTACCCATGACGACTTCCATGATCCACTTCCCGCGCAGGACAGGGGAAGTCCGCCCGGCATGAGACGTCAGGGTCAGGATGCTGCCATGCCCGAGGATACCCGGCCGCGGCTCGGCGTCCGGGTACTCGACGCGGCGGAACTGATCGCCGG
Organism: Gemmatimonadota bacterium; assembly: GCA_040904885.1. Taxonomy (GTDB): domain Bacteria; phylum Gemmatimonadota; class Gemmatimonadetes; order Longimicrobiales; family Gaopeijiaceae; genus JAWLHJ01. The sequence goes on from JBBDSN010000174.1 coordinate 1,708, forward strand.
TCACTCCGTCGATGCCGTAGTGTCTGGCGAGTCGCTCGTTCACAAACGTGTAGTCCGCCGTGTAGAGCTCGAACATGCTCAGGTCTTCGCGCACCAGGTAATCGAACAGCAACTCTGTCTCCCGGCGCATCGCATCCTTCAGCTGCTCATGGAAATCCGGGAACATCAGGCGATCCGGATGCACCTTGTCGAGATCGTCGAGTCTCAGCCACTGGGCGGCGAAGCGCGTCGCCAACGCCTCCGAGCGAGGATCCTCGAGCATCCGGTCCACCTGGGCGTCAAGCACGTCGGGCTCGGACAGGCGCTTCTCCTCTGCGAGCCTCAGGAGCTCTTCATCCGGAGGCAAAGCCCAAAGGAAGTAGGACAAACGCGATGCCAGATCCAAGTCGGTGATGCGATAGATATCTCCGATCTGCACGTCGGCCGGGGCCTCTTCGAAGCGGAAGATGAAGTCCGGACTCGCGAGCAACGCCTCGACCACGGTCCGGATGCCCACCTCGAACCCACCGTCTTCGTAGCCGAAATCGTAGAAGGACATCAGGGCGGCCCGATCCTCGTCGGTCAACGGCCGACGGAAGGCTTGAGGACCGAGACGCTCGACGATCTGCTCAGCGCAAGGTCGCTCTTCGGACGGTTCCGAAGGCCGGCACGACAAGACACGATTGCGACTCGGCGTTTCGGACACGCCGGTCACGTTGGTGGGCCCACCGATGATCAGGTCCTTCATGTGGGCGGGCGTGGTGAGACCGTACCCCCTGACCCCGATCTGGCGGTCGGTCAACGACCATTCATGCGGCGAGAGCACGTCCTCGACGGGTCCCTCGTTCTGCTTGAGGAACGCCGCCGTCACGCGGTGCGGCCCAGCGGTCACGAAGACGGGGTCCAAGAGCTCCATCTGCACGCCGTTCGGATCCGATACCGACATCCAACGATCGAACGCGATCACGGCCTTGCGCTCACCGTCGATGGACAGCTCGATGTCCTCGTCTTTATATGTGCCGCCGAATACGCCACCGGTCGTTGTGTGCTCGAACGTCATCCGGAAGGTGTACTCCCCGTCGGCCGGGAAGTTGTGCACCACGCTGAGCCCACCGCGCGTGCCATAGGGCGCTCCCTCGATACGGTCCCACTGCGATGCGTACCCGGGGTTCGTATAGGTGATGGAGATGGGCGTCGCGTCGGGATTACCCATCGCGAGGCGGCTGATCTCGGCTGCGGCGTTCATGTACGAGTTGATGAGCGTCGGCGACAACATCTGCACGTCGGCGATGTTGTCGAAGTTCGCGCTCTTCGTGTCGAGCGGAAGATAAGCCGCCGCGTCGATGTCGAGCCCGAGGAGATCCCTGACGGAGCGCTCGTACTCGGCCCGGTTCAGACGCTGGAAAGTGCGGGCGCCCGGGTTGGGGTGTTCGAGCGCGACTTCGTCGATCCCATTCTCGAGCGAAATCGCCACGTTGGTCAACGTGTCCCCGGCGGGCCTATTGGCGCCCGGCGGCGGCATCATGCCGGCCCTCAGCTTGACGATCACCTTCTCGGTCAAGGCAGGATCGGTCTCCGGCGCGCTCGCGTCGAATTCCTCGAGGGAGAGGTTCCCCTGGAGTCGTCGATCACTGTGGCAGCGCACACAGTACTGATCCAGGACTTCGTTGTTGTCCGCGAGCGTGGGCGTGATGCTCTCGGCCGCGATGGCCTCGGTCCCGCTCACTACGGGTCCGGTCATGTCAGAATCGTGCGCGGTTGGCACGCCTCCGGCGTAGACCATCAACATGCCCGCAACTGCGATCGTCGCAGAGACTGTCTTCATCCGGCCTCCCAGTGTGGCCTGCTAGAACTGCCTCGGGAGCGCATCGGCGCTTCCGTCGTCGAGGCAGTGCTTTCCTTCGAATCTGTGGCGGGAAACGCTCGACGACG
>JBBDSN010000175.1:0-21694 GCA_040904885.1 Gemmatimonadota bacterium
GGGCGGTTGCCGGTTTGATGAAGCGGCCATTTACACAGCAAATCGTACAGACCCCCGCCCGTCGACGCCGTAGATTGGTTCTATGAGTCCTACGATCGACGATCGCTCGAGGCGAAGCCACCGCCAGCAGCGACGTCGACTTCCTGGTAGAGTTCGAAAGGACCCAGACGCTCGTCGACCTAGCGGGGCTTCGACTCGACCGTCGAGACGTCCTGGGACGCGACGTCGATGTCGCGACGCCACGTTCCCTCCACCCGAAGCTCCGAGACCGGATTCTGGCCGAGCTCATTTCGGTTCCATGAGCAGAGCTACCGAGAGTTCGCGGACAACGTCGAGGAGCAGCGACCATGCACAGTCTCCAAGGCCAACTCCTGATCTCTGCCGGCGGGCTCATGGACCCCAACTTTCGCCACACGGTGGTGCTGGTTGGGGAGCATGGGCCGGAAGGGGCGCTCGGAGTCGTGCTCAATCGCCCCCTCGATCTGACCGTCGAAGAGGCGATTCCGGAGCTCCAGGGCTTCGTCGAATCAGGCAGCCCCGTCTTCGAGGGCGGCCCGGTTCAGCCCGAAAGCCCCGTCCTCCTCGTCGAATTCACCAGGACTGGCGAGGCGCACCTGCCGGTCTTCGGGAATGTCGGCTTCCTCATCGGCGACGTTCCGGCGGATGCCACTGAGGCCATTGGCCGCGCTCGGGTTTTCGCAGGTTACTCGGGGTGGGGCCCCGGCCAACTCGAGGCCGAGATGGCCGAGGGGTCCTGGATCGTCGAGTCGGCTCGGGAAGACGACGTCTTTACCGATGCTCCGGAGCTCCTCTGGAGCCGGGTGCTTCGCCGGAAGGGGCCGGAGTACGAGGGGCTTTCGAAGATGCCGTACGATCCTTCGATGAACTGAGTGGCCGACGGGGAGAGAGAATAACCCAGTCCTCTCGCGTCATACGGATGAGCCCGATCAGCGACGCCGTCTCCGTGCCGGGATGCGTTTCAGCTGAAACGTCCCCCTCACCCGGCAGCGGCTGCACGCCCACCGGCGAAGGCGCCGGTCGATTCCTGGTAACGCCCCGCGCATGGCCTCAACCGGCTCCAGGGGTTGCTGCTTTGAGCACCGGGCCATCTATCAAGCGTTTGGGGGAATCCGACTGAGGAGTCGGGCGGGGCCTCACCTCGCATCGTCGCTCCTGGGGCCGGATGCCCCGCCTCTACGGCAGGCTCGCGGGATCCACCTGGAGAATCCGGTCGTCGCCGTCACGCACTTGCCCCCGGCCGTCCCGGTTGCTCGTGGCCAGGTACAACATTCCGTCGGGGCCGATCCGCACCACGCGGATCCGGCCGAAGTCCCGGAAGAAATGCACCTGGGGCTCCGTGACGTCGTTCCCCCGGATCCGGACCTCGTAGAGCGCCTCGCCCCGGAGGCCGCCGAAGAAGAGACGTCCGTCCAGATGAGCGAGGGCCGCGGGGGCCCAGGTCAGGTCGGGTCCGGAGTGGACGACCGGCGCGACCATGCCGTCCGAGGTCTCGTCGCCCTCGATGACGGGCCAGCCGTAGTTCGCTCCGGCTTCGATACGGTTCAGCTCGTCGAGGCCGGTCCGCATGCCCGAGCGTCCATGCTCCGTGGCCCAGAGACGGCCCTCGGCGTCCCAGGCCAGTCCCTGGGCGTTCCGGTGCCCCCAGGAGTAGATCTCGTCGCCGAACGGGTTGCCCGGTGCGGGTCGTCCATCTCGGGTGATCCGCAGAATCTTCCCAGCGACGGAGCCCCGATTCTGGGCTCGCTCCGAGTCGGTGGCATCGCCCGTGGTGACGTAGAGGTAGCCGTCGGGACCGAACGCGATGCGGCCGCCGTCGTGGAAGCGCGCCCCCGGGATGCCATCCAGGACAACGGTCCGGTCCTGCAGACTCTGGTCACCCAGCCGGTAGCGCTCCACGCGGTTCTCGAGGTCGCCATCGGAGCCGTCTCCGGTGAGCATGACGTAGATCCAGCCGTTCCCCGCGAAATCCGGATCGAGGGCCAGGCCCATCAGGCCCCCCTCGCCGACGGCCCGGACCCCCGGCACCGTGTACGACCGGCGCCGGTCACCGTCCGGGCCGAGACGCGAGATCCGGCCGGGTCGTTCCGTGACCAGGAAGTCTCCGTCCAGGAGAAAAGCGATCTCCCAAGGGGCCTCGAGGCCCGTGGCCAACACTTGAAGTCCCTGCAGGCCCGCCGCCGTCGCGCCCCGCGCCAGACCCTCCGGGTCCGAAGCACCGAAGAAGTAAGCGCGCACCGTCCGGTTGAGGCCCCAGCCGACGGCGAGCGCCAAAAGAACCACGACGGCGAGGCGAGGCGCGCCCTTCATGGGGCTCCGAGCATCCTGGGCGAGGTGCCGGGACTCACTCGAAGAGGTACGCGATCACGGCCGCCGCCTGATCGAGGGTCTCCACGGTCACGGCAGCGAAGGCGTCCAGATCCTTCAACGCATGGGTATGCTCCGGATCACGGACGAGGATCACGGGAACGTCCAGAGCTGCCGCGGCCCCGGCGTCGGCCGCCGTATTCCACTGCTTGTACTTCGGGCCGAAGTAGGCCACGCAAAGATCCGCCTGGCCCATCTGGACCCGACGGCGGAGATTGTTGATCTGGCCTCCCAGGAGGTCGCGGTACCGGGCATTGGGCTGCGTGCCGAGCACGTCCTCGCCGACGTCGTCGCTGCGGTCGTGCACCTCCTGAGGCCCGACCCATGTCAGGTCGCCCCCCACATCCCGCTCGGCGACCTTGCTGCGCAGCTTGTCCCGCCACGGGGAATGGATCTCCCCGGCAAGGTAGATGGTCAGTCCGTCCATAGCAGGTCTCCCTTCAAAACGCTTCGTCCGACTCCGATCCGTCCTCGGCCCGCCGCCCCACCAGATATCCCACGCAGTAGGCGCGCAGGGTCGCTTCGAAGCGATCCATGTCGGGCGTGACGCGCAGGCCCACTTCGCCCCGTTTCTCCAGCGCGGCAGTCAACTTCGAGACCGCGTGGACCAACTCCCGCACATGGGGATCCCCACCGGCGGCGATCACCTCGGGCTCCAGGTGCGCGTCGTCCCCGATTCCGGTGACCGTCCCCTCCTCGACCGTCGTGCCACGCTCGGGCATCGGCTCATCGGGGGAGATGAACGTGAATCCTTGACCGTCGCCGGAATCCGGATCGTCGGGCAGGACGAACGCCTCGTCGAGCGACCCCGGAGCGGGGCGTGCGCCATCGACAATCGGAGCCCCCGTGGCACCCGCACCGGCCCCTGCGGCCGGATGGCGGCGGCTCCCCGGTGGGAACGCGGGAGGCGGGAGTCGGGTCGGTTTCCTGTCCTCGCTCATACGGGTGCTCTCCGTGAGATCTGCCTGAGGCACAGTGACTTCGGGACTTTCCGCCCCGGCTTCTGCAATATGGGACCCGCATCGCGGGAAACCAAGCGACGTCCCCCACCCGGCTTCTTCAACCGTCAGATCACGAACTCGATCACCAGAAACCCGACCACGATCAGCGCCCCGAAGGCCCATGCGAGTGCGTTGAAGTACCGGTCGATGAAGCGAGCGATGGGAGGGCCGAAACGGTAGATCAACAACGCCAGGGCGAAGAAGCGAAGCCCCCGACTGAGCACGGAGGCGACGACGAACACGAAGAAGTTGACCGAGAACACGCCGGCCGAGAGCGTGAAGACCTTGTAGGGAATCGGCGTCAGCCCGGCGAGGAACACGGCCCAGAAGTCGTAGCGGTCGTAAAGGCCCTGCACACGCAGGAACGCTTCGGGCGACACGCCGGGCACGTAGGCGAAGAACCAGCCTTCGGCGACGTGCCAGAGGCCCGCCCCGAGCCCGTAGCCGATAATGCCGCCGATGACGGAGGCCGCGGTCGCCACGGCCGCGAAGCGCAAAGACATGCCGGCCGCACCGAGACACAGCGCGATCAACAGAGGATCCGGCGGAATCGGGAAGAAGAACGACTCGGAGAGTGCGAGCACGAAGAGCGCCGTCGGGCCGTAGGGCGTCTGGGCCCAATGCAGGACCCAGTCGTAGAGGCGCCGCACCCAATTCGGCTTCGGCGTCACTCGCCCACCTCGCCCTTCCACGCGAAGCGGCCGAGAAGCGGCACGAACGTGCAGTCGCCGCGCACGACCTCCTCGGAGACGTCGGCACCGTCTCTCCTCACCATCACGAGGTCCTGGGACTCCCGGGAGCCGACTGGAATCAACATGCGTCCTCCGTCGGCGAGCTGGTCGACGAGCGTGGAAGGGATGGATGGAGACGAAGCCGAAACCACGATGACGTCGAACGGCTGATACTTCCGCCACCCGATGGTGCCGTCGCCTACCAGAAGCGCGACGTTCTTGAGGTGGAGCTGGTCGAGCGCCTGCCGTGCGCGCCGGGACAGGTCGCGCACCCGCTCCACCGAGTAGACGCGGTCGGCACGGAGCGCCAGTAGCGCGGTCAGGTACCCGCTGCCGGTGCCGATCTCGAGCACCTTGTCGTCCGAGCCCGGTTGCAGAAGCGACAGGTAGTACGCCTGCAGGGACGGCTGGGAGGCCGTCTGCCCAAATCCGATGGGGATCGGTGCGTCCTCGTACGCCCGGGGCCACACGCCCTCGGGAACGAAGACGTGCCGCGGCACCCGGTCGAACAACTCGAGGAGCTCGAGGTCGTCCACGCCCCGCTCCCTGATCTGCTCGATGAGCTTCCGGCGATAGCCGACGAAGCGGGTATCGTCTAGAGGCTCATGTCCCAAGACCGGACCTCCTCGAGCAACCGGTAGTTCGTGAGGTCGAGATGCAGCGGTGTGACGGACACGTACCCATCCTGGACGGCCTGGAAGTCCGAGTCCTTGGGCCCGCGCCACTTCGCCACACCGCCGCCAATCCAGTAGTACTCTTTCCCCGAAGGATCGCTGGCCCGCGTGATGCTCTCGGAGTAGCGCCGCCGCCCGAGGGAGGTCACCCGAATCCCCTTGACCTCGTCGGGACCGACCCCGGGGAGGTTCACGTTGAACAGGGTGTCGTCGGGGAACGAGCGGTCCCGGAGGATGTTTCCGAGGATGCCGCTGACGACGTCTTCCCAACCCTCGAGCTCCTCGTACCGGTCGCCCGTGTAGGACAGCGCAACGGACGGAATACCGATCACGGTGGCTTCCATGGCGGCTGCGACGGTCCCGGAGTAGAGAACGTCTTCGCCCATGTTGGGCCCGTGGTTGATGCCCGAGACGCAGATATCCGGCTTACCGTCGAGCAACTCGTTCACGGCGAGAATCACGCAATCGGTGGGGGTGCCGTCCACGACCCAGGCTCCGTCCGTCGTGCGCCGGGCGCGGAGCGGATGATGCAGGGTGAGCGAGTGGCTCGTGGCGCTCTGTTCCCGGTCCGGCGCCACCACGGTCACCGAGCCGAGCGACCGCGAGGCGGAAGCGAGCACGCGGATCCCCGTCGCGAGGTACCCGTCGTCGTTGGTGCAGAGAATGTTCATGGGCACGGGGTACCGGTTGGGCGGCGAGGGGTTCCGTCAGTCCGCGTCCAGCGGGGTGCCCGGGGTCAGGATGGCGCGCAGGGCCTCGAGCTCTTCCTTCATGCCGGCCAGGAACTCCGGGTGGAGTACCTCCTGTCGCTCCGCCTCGAGCATGCCCTCGCTGCGGAGCTCGCCCAGGCGCTGCTTGGCCCCCTCGATGGTGTACTTCTCTTCGTAGAGAAGGTGCTTCACAAGAAGGACCAACTCGATCTCCTTCGTCCGGTAGACCCGGTTGCCGGCCCGGTTCTTGGTCGGGTTGAGCACGTCGAACTGAGACTCCCAGTACCGTAGCACGTGGGGCTTGAGACCGGTGAGGTCACAGACCTCCCCGATGGCGTAATACACCTTCTTGGCGATGGGTTCGTGGGTCACGACCATATCTCCGGCTTCGGGTCCCTCTGCATGAGGGCGGCGAGCGCGTCGGACGGACTGCGTTTTCGGTACAGGATCGCGTGCACCTCCTCCGTGATGGGCATCTCCACGCCATGTCTCTGAGAGAGCTCGAACACGGCCTCGGAGGTCCGCACCCCTTCCGCGACCGCGTGCATGTCCGCGAGGATGTCCTCGAGCCGCTCCCCCCGGCCCAGCCGAACCCCGACGGTGCGGTTCCGGCTCGACGAGCCCGTACACGTGAGCACGAGGTCTCCCATGCCGGCGAGGCCGTAGAACGTCTCACGACGGGCTCCCATGGCCACGCCCAGGCGCGTGATCTCGGCGAGCCCCCGGGTCATCAGCGCGGCACCGGTATTATGGCCGAACCCGAGTCCCGCCGCGACTCCGGCGGCAAGCGCGATGACGTTCTTCACGGCGCCTCCGAGCTCGACGCCGACCACGTCCGTCGTCGTGTAGACCCGGAACGCCGGGGTCTGGAACACGGACTGGACGGTCTCGGCAACGTCCGCCAAGCGACCGGCCACAACGACCGCCGTCGGCGCTTCCGCGGCCACCTCGTGGGCGAAGCTGGGCCCGGACAGGACGGCGAACCGATCCATGATCCCGGCCGGCAAGACCTCCGCGAGCACCTCGTCCATGCGGAGGAGCGACCCCAACTCGATCCCCTTCGACGCGCTGACGAGGACGGCGTCCGCGGGCATATGCGACGCGGCCTCGGTCATGACGCCCCGGACGAACTGCGACGGCGAAACGGAAAGCACCAGGTCCGCGCCCGACACCGCTTCGCCCAGGTCGGCCACCGCTCGCAGCGCCTCGGGAACGTCCACGTCGGGCAGATAGGGGTTCCGCCCCTCCGTGTTCATCGCTTCGGCAATCTCCGGATCGTGGGACCACAGGGTGACCGCGTGTCCCTTACGGGAGAGCAGAACGCCGAGCGCGGTGCCCCACGCACCCGCCCCGATGACGGCTACGCGAGCCATGCCGCCGGTCATGAGCCCCCCCTGTCCGTACCACCCCCACCAGCGTCGAGGTCTGGCGAAGCGCGCCGTCGTCCTCCGAACCTGTTCTCCTCGCCGCGGAGCAGCCTGCCCACGTTCGCCCGGTGCGCCCAGACCACGAAGGTCGCCAGCGCGAGCGAGAAGAGCATGACCGCCGAGCCACCGCGGTGCGGCGTGAGCGCGATCAGCACCGGGAGCGTAATGGCCGCACCGATCGAACCGAGGGAGACATAGCCGCTGGGGAGTGTCAGCGCGCACCAGACGACGAACGCCCCGAGCGCGGCCCACGGCGCGAGGCCCACGAACACGCCGGCGCTGGTCGCGACCCCCTTCCCTCCCCTGAAGCCCACCCAGAAGCTGAACACGTGGCCGGCGATGGCCGCGGCGCCGAACGCGAGTGTCCATGACACGGAAGCCCCCGCCAGCCCGGCGAATACCCCCACGGGCAACCAGCCCTTGGCGATGTCGACCGCCACGACCGGCACGGCCGCCTTCCACCCGAGCACGCGGTAGACGTTCGTCGCCCCGAGGTTTCCGGAACCCTCACGGCGAAGATCGACGCCGTGGAAGGCCCTGCCCACCCAATAGCTGGTCGGGGTGGCGCCGACCACGTACGACAGCGCGAGGAACGCCCAGATCACGCCGGGTCCCTACTGCTGCGCAGCCTCAACCGGATCGGTGTGCCCATGAACCCCCACGCCTCTCGGAACCCGTTGTGTAGATAGCGAACGTAGTGCTCGGGAATCCCTTTGGGAAAGTTCGCGAAGATCGCGAAGGTCGGCGGTCCCACGTCCGCCTGCGTCGCGTACTTGATCTTCACCCGGCGCCCGCGATGGTGGGGCGGCGGCTGGCGGTACACGAGCTTTTCGAGCACCTCGTTCACTTCGTGCGTCTCGACGCGCCTGAAACGCTCCTCCTGCACCTCGAGGATCAGGTCTAGACACTTCCGTACACGCTGACCGGTCAGGGCCGACATGAAGACGATCGGCACCCACGTCAGGAACGGCACCCGGGCACGCACTTTCGCCATCCATTCGGCGGACGTCATGGTGTCCTTCTCCACGAGGTCCCACTTGTTCGCCAAGAGAATGACCGCCTTCCCGGCGTCCCAGGCCGTCTGCACGATGCGGATGTCCTGTGCGTGCATCTCCTCCTCGCTGGCGTCCACCAGGACGACGCAGACATCGGACGCGATGACGACCCGTTCCGTCCGGAGCGCGCTGTAGTACTCCACGCTGTCGCTCACCTTCGATTGACGCCGGAGGCCGGCCGTGTCCACCAGGATCAGCGACGTTCCGTGATACTGGAGCGGCGTGTCGACGGGGTCGCGAGTCGTGCCCGCCACCTCCGAGACCACGACCCGGTCCTGGTCGAGCAGCCGGTTCACGAAGCTCGACTTGCCCACGTTCGGCTTGCCCACAACCGCTACACGGATCTCGCCCGGAGCCGCCGCATCGTCGGGCGCACCCGGAAGCGCTTCGAGAAGTCGGTCGAGGAGGTCGCCCGATCCCTTTCCGGATATGGCACTTACGGGAATCGGGTCGCCCATGCCCAGAGACCAGAAATCCAGATAGGACATGTCGTCGGGCAGGTTGTCGACCTTGTTCACCACGAGCAGCACGGGCTTGTCGGCCTTGCGAAGCACCGCGGCCAGCCGCTCGTCGAGCGTATGCACACCCTCCTTCCCATCGACGAGGAAGAGGATCGCGTCGGCCTCGGAGATGGCGGCGTGCGCCTGACCCCGGATGGCGCGGTCCATCTCGTCGTCGCTCCCCTCGATCACCCCGCCCGTATCGACGACGAAGAAGTGGTGCCCCGCCCAGTCGGCCCGCGCGAAATTCCGGTCCCGCGTGACCCCGGGCTGATCGTGGACGATCGCCTGACGGCGTCCGAGGACCCGGTTGAAGAAGGTCGACTTGCCCACGTTGGGTCGTCCCACGACGGCCACCACCGGGAGGCGAGCGCTCACGCGCCCGCCAGAGCGTCGATGAGATCGTGTCCGGTCCGGATCTCCACCCCCGGGAGTCCATCCCGAAACGCCTGCATGGGAAAATCATCAATGAACGTGTCGTCCGCGTTCAGCGCCTCGGCGGGAAGGACGACGAGGTCGTCCGCCCTCGGGTGCTCCAGCGCGGCCAGGATGTCCCGGCCGCCGAGCAGCCCCGCGATGGTGACGGTCTCACCGAAGTACTGGTTGGCTACCGTGATCACTTCGACGTCGGAACCCGTGACCTCGGCGAGCCTCGCTGCCCGCGCCTCGATGAACGGCGCCATCGAGCGACCGGTCACGAGCCGCAGCCGTCGACCTTCGAATCGAGGCAGCCGATCGGCCTCGTCGTCGAACAGGTTTACGAACCGGCGGACCGCCCCCACCCCATTCTCGTGCAACGCTCCGTCGTCGTAGTACAGCGCGTCCGGCACGTCCCGGCCGGCGATCAGGTACATCTCGTCGGCCGCGAAGCACCAGCCTTCCCCACGCTCACCGAGAGCCCGGGTACGTGCCCGGTCCACCTTGTCGATCGCGCGCCCGGCCTCGTCGGGCGTCAGCAGCCGCACGGGCCGGCCGAGATTGTACTTGGTCAGACCGACGGGTACGACGGAGAGTGAGCGCACCGCCGGCCCCAGCGCCCAGAGGTCCTCGATGGTGCGGTCCAGGTGATGGTCGTCGTTCCACTCCGGGCACAGCACGACCTGCGTGTGGACCTCGAGCCCGCCGTCGAGGAGCTCCGCAAGCTGCTCCATGATCATCCCGGCCCGGTCGTTCGCCAGAAGCCGGCGCCGCACCTCGGGATCCGTCGCGTGGACGCTCACGTACAATGGCGACAAACGTTGGTCCACCAATCGTTTGAGACCCTTCGGCCCCAGGTTGGTCAGCGTGACGTAGCTCCCGTAGGTGAACGAGAGACGGAAGTCGTCGTCGCGTAGCCAAAGGGTGTTCCGCGCCCCTTGCGGGTTACCATCGATGAAGCAGAAGACGCACTTGTTCGCACATTCACGAATGGTGTCGGGCGCCGGTTGGATGCCCACCGGGGTCCCGGGGTCACGCTCGATCTCGTAGATGACGGTGTCCCCGCCGGGGTTCACGGTCTCCAACTCGAGCTCCGTGTCCGCGAGGAGGTAGGTGAGATCGATGCCGTCACGCACCCGCGCGCCGTTGATACGGACCACGCGGGTGCCGATCTCGAGGTTCAATTCCTCGGCAATGCTACCGGACTCGATCTCGGCAATGCGAACCAATGGAGGACCTGGGACTGCGGGGGATGGACAGACCAAGAAAGTTAACGGGGCCCCTGGCGGGCTTCAATTCGCGACCACGTCCCTTACATCGCCTCCATTGACCGTGTCCTGCGGCGTGCGTCAGCTTTGGATGGGAACATTTCCGCCGAAATCGCCTTGAATGGGGCACACGCCGACAACCTCGAACCCATCGAGTGGAATCCTTGAGAACCACGAACGCATACGCCAGTGTGGCCCGGGCGATCCTGATCAGCGCCGGAATGCTCGGCGTGGTCGGTTGCGAGCAGGTGGAGCAGGTCCAGGACCACTTCCGGGACCTCACACCCCACGAGGCCTATCTGGCATCCCTCGAGCAGGCCGGTCTCGGGAGTACGGCGCTCGGCCGCGCGTGGGAGCGCGCGGGTGAACGAGCCGTCGAAGAGCCGCTGACCATATCGCTCCCATTCCAGGAGCAGGGGTACATCGCGCCCGAAGAGCCCGGCGCGATGGGGTACCGGGTCTCGATCCCCCGCGGCCGTCGACTCACCGCCGAAGTGACGCTCGAAACCCAGGAAGGAACGCGCGTTTTCGTCGACCTCTTCCGGGTCGCGGCCGACGATGAAGACCCCGCTCGGCCTCTGATCTCGACCGATTCGGTTCCGGGCGTGTTCGTCCACGAGCCGTGGCGTGGCGGTGACTTCATCCTTCGCCTGCAGCCGGAGTTGCTCCGGGGCGGGCAGTACACGGTGACGCTGCGCCTCGAGGCACAGCTGGCGTTCCCGGTCGAGGGCCACGGCGTGCGCGCGATCCAGAGCCGCTTCGGGGTCGCCCGCGACGCGGGTCGGCGCCAGCACCACGGCGTCGACATCTTCGCCCCACGCGGCACCCCCGTCATCGCAGCCGCCGCGGGCAGGGTCAACCGGGTCCAGGTCACGAACCTCGGGGGCAAGGTCGTGTGGCTCCGGGATCCGGTTCGGAACGCGAATCTCTACTACGCGCATCTCGACAGCCAGGCGGTGTCTACCGGCCAGGAGGTCTCGCCAGGGGACACGCTCGGCTTCGTCGGGAACACCGGCAACGCACGCACCACCCCACCCCACCTCCATTTCGGCCTCTACCGGAGGGGCGAAGGGCCCGTCGATCCGTTCCCGTTCATCGATCCGCCACCGGGCGTGCCAACGGAGCTTACGGCAGATGTGGGCCGCCTCGGTTCCTGGGTGCGGATCCAGTCGGACGGGATCCGCCTTCGCGCGGCTCCGAGCCTTCGCAGCGACGTCCTCGTGGAGCTCGAGCAGCACACGCCCGTGCGGGTCCTGGCGGGGTCCGGCGACTACTTCCGGGTACGGCTCCCGGACGGGAGTCAGGGATACGTGGCGGCGCGCCTTACGGAGCCGGTGGACGGCCCGGTCGCGGCTGAGATCGTCCTCAGCAACCGACCCGTGCGCGTACGGCCGGAAGGGAATGCGCCCATCATGATCACTCTTCCGGCGGGCTCCGAAGTCCCGGTGCTGGGGCGCTACGGCGGATACCTGTATGTCCGGGTTCCGACCGGCCATGGCGGCTGGGTCGGAGAGGCCCTGGAGGGCTGAGGGCTGCGGCCCCCTCCCATGCCCTCGCCGGACGCCAAGAGCCAGAATGCGGTCACCTCGGGTCGCCTGTTGGCGCTCGTCCCCCAGTCGTTCGATCGAGCGGCCCTCCGGGACATCGAAGAGATCGGGATTGCGACGGTCCTCACCGAGAACCTGTCCGAGTGCCTGAAGCAGCTCGGAACCGGCAACTGGCTGGCGACGCTGGTGTCGCTCTCTTCGGAACTCGTCGACGAACCCGTCGTGCAGCGCATCGCACGTGCCCCGGGATGCGGCGGGCTACTGCTCTCGGCCCGCGGGGCATCGCTCGAGCGCGCGCTCCTGGCCGAACGCGTCGGCGCCATGGGACTCCTCAGGGAACCCATCGACCCGCGGGATCTGCTTACACGCGTTTCACTGCTGCTCGACGAGGGCCCGGAAATTCCCTTCACGGACGGCCCACCCCCTGCACGGTCCGACCAGGCAGACCCGACGCTCATTGGCGAAGGGCCGGCCATGGCCGGAGTGTTCGAACGGATCGCCCGGGTGGCCCGCTCCGACAGCACGGTGCTCCTCACGGGTGAGTCGGGCACCGGAAAGGAGGTCGTGGCCCGCGCGCTCCACGCAGCCAGCGCTCGCCGCGACGGAGCCTTCGTCGCGGTGAACTGCGCGGCCATCCCGGAGCAGCTGCTCGAGTCCGAGCTCTTCGGACACGAAAAGGGGGCCTTCACCGGAGCGGTCGGGTCCCGGATCGGGCGCTTCGAACGAGCGAACGGAGGGTCCCTGTTGCTCGACGAGATCGGGGACATGAGCCTGTTGCTCCAGTCCAAGCTCCTGCGAGCCCTCGAGGAGCGGCAAGTCGAGCCCGTGGGGGGCACGGCACCAAGAGCGATCGACGTGCGCGTCATCGCGGCCACGCATCGCGATCTCGCCGCCCGGATCGAGGACGGGCGGTTCCGGGAAGACCTCTTCTATCGGCTCGCCGTGGTCGACATCTCCCTTCCGGCGTTGCGCGAGCGTGGCCCGGACGTACGTCCGTTGGCGCTCCACTTCGGAGCGACGTTCGCCAAGCGCCATGACCGGCCCGTGCGGGCTGTGACCGAGCGCGCCCTCGAACGCCTCGCCGAGCATTCCTGGCCGGGCAACGTGCGTGAGCTACGCAACGTGATGGAGCGCGCCGTGCTGCTCGCGGGGGGTCCGGTCATCCGCGCGGGCCACCTGCGGCTGGGCGAAGCAGCCCCTCGCGCGTCCTCGCGGCCTTCCCGGAACCATGCCGGAGGCTATCCCGCATCCTTCTCACTCGCCGATGTCGAGGCCGCCCACATCGCACGCGTCCTCGCATCGACGGACGCGCACATCGGGCGCGCTGCGGACATCCTGAGCATCCACAGGAACACGCTCACGCGGAAGCTCCAACAGTACGGGCTCGACTCCGCCGACGCCGAATCCGACCGCGAGGCATGAATCGGTGTGCACCGAAATGGAGCATGCCGCACACTCGTGCACTGCACGTCATCTAATGCTTTTTCTCACGTACACCTCTCATGTAACCACCCCTCAGACCTTTACATGCACTCTTGTGGGTGACTACGACTGCGCACGGAATATGCATGAGATGGTTGATCTACGGACGCACCCGGAAGCCGGCGGCACCGTTCCTGCCGCCACTCGAACACGACGATGACCCCACGCCTGACCTACGACGAACTGAGGGCCATGCTCCCCGATCTCGAGGAGCTTCGTCCGCTTCTCGACGCGGCGATTCATGCCTCCACGCCGGATCCCGACGATACGTGGTCGGGCTCCGGGGAGTTGGCGACGGCCGGAGCCAGGCTCGTCGATGGCGCAGCATTGTCCTTTCATGCCTCGACCGCGCTCGCTGCGTTCCAGAGCCACATGCGGGACGTCTACGAGCACGTTGCCCGCGCCGTGACATCGGCGGGAGAGGGGAACTCGGTCGCCGCAGCCACGGCCCTGCTCCACGCTGCCGCGCTCGAGGAAGGCGTTGGCCGCCATGCCTCCGCGTCGGGCTTCGCGGACGCCGCGTATCGTCGGGTCGAAGCCGCTCAAGACACAGATCTGGCAGGCCTGGCCCTGCGACGGAAAGCTCGCGCGACACGAGCGCTCGGGTGGCTCGACGAGTCGCTCGCGCTGTACGAACGCGCGGCGGGGATAGCTCGCGCGTCCGGCGACGCGGATGGCCTGGCCGAGGCGACCATCGGATCAGGGAACGTGCACGAACAGAGAGGCCGTTGGGACGAGGCCGAGCGGTCGTACCGGCAGGCGCTCGACGTACTCGACGGCATGTCCCCGACGACGCCAGCCCATTGGCACGCACTCCTCAACGTCCACATCGTACTCCGCTCGCGGGGTGACGTGGAGTCCAGCCGCGAGTGGCTGGATCGGGCTCGGGAGACCTCCCTGGGCCTCGAGGACACGACGAGCCTTCCGTTCTTGAAGAACGCCGAAGGCCAGCTCTTCATGGCCGGCAATGATCCCGGCGAGGCCGAAGCCCGGTTCTTGGAGGCGCTGGACGCCACCCGTACCCCGTTCGCCTCCGTCACCATCGGCCTCAATCTGGCGGAATGCCTGCTGGCGCTCGGTCGGGTGCTGGACGCCGCGGAACAGACCCGCGAAGCGGAGCGGACCGCGATCACGGGTAACGCGGGGACGAAGCTTCCCGAGGTGTATCGCATGCTCGGCCGCGTGGCCGCCACACACGGCAATCCCGACGCATTCGTGCTCTTTGAACGCTCGCTGGCACTGACCGGCGGGGACACCGGCCATGATCTCGAGCGGGCGCAGACGCTTCAGGCCTATGCCGAGGCCGAGCGGGCCGCTGGACGGCCCGATGCCGGCGCCGAGCTCGAGCAACGCAGCATCGCACTCTACCGCCGACTCGGTGTCCCCGGCATGAGGCGAAGGTGGGTGGACTGTTTCGACGTCCCCATCCCACACCACCAAGATTCTGATTCCTCCGATACCCAGGACTGATCCCGATGAAGTACCCATGCATTTCGCTCGGATTCCAGGGGCTCGCCAGAGGGGGCGCGACCCTGCTCCTCGCCGCGTTCGTGGCCTCCGGCTGCGGCAACCTCACGGCGGGCGGATTCGGAGAGGCACGAGTCGCCGTGTCTGGCGACGCGCCCGATCCCGTGGCCGCTTCCGCACCCACCCTCGGTGCGAGCGTGATCGACGGGCCTGCCCGATCCGACCATGAGGAGGACGATGAGGTGGATCCCGAGGGCGCGCTCGACCTGGAGTTCCGGCTCTTCCTGGGACGCGCGGACGGGACGGAGGTCGATCTCACGGACGGCAATGACGTGGAGGCTGAGCTCGACCTCGAAGGTGATGTGGAAGTCGATGCGGTCGAAGCCATCATTCCGGCGGGCCGCTACCTGTCCTTCCGCATCGCGTTCAGCGAGATCGAAGTCGACGTTTCGGCAGGGGTGGTCATCGACGGCGATACGATCCAGGGCCCCATCGAGATCGAGCTCGAGGGTCCAGGGCTCGAGGTCGTGCGCCTGATCGACCTGGAAGTCCGAGACGGGTCGGTCGTGGAATTCCTCCTCGACTTGAACGCGGCCAACTGGTTGCGCTTCATCGATCCGGTCACGAAGTCCGTGACGGCCGAGGACTTCGCCGAAGCGTTCAGCCTGGTGGTGCGCTGACGAGAAGAAGCTCCGGGTATCTCTCGATGCCCGGAGCTTCTTCTTGGATGACGTCTCGGCCCTAGCTCCGAGACGCCAGCCTCACCGGTTCCGAAGAGCCGGCATCCCTCAGCGCGATCTGGCTAACAGGTCAGGCAGTTGTGGTTGTTGATCGCGCCGAGACTCTCGAGGAGGGCGACCGTGGCCGGGAACGGAGATACCCGCTGCACCGGGCCATTGGCCATATCGACCGTCGTCTGGCCCCGTCGGCTCACGGCCATGATGTCGGCGCCGTGCTCCACGAGGTACAGGACCATGTCATTATCTCCTCGGGCGGCGGCGTGGTGCACCGCGTTGTACCCGTTGTGGTCACGCACGTTGACGTCCACGCCGAGCTCTTCCACGAGATACGTCAACGCGGGCATCCAGCCACCCGGAGCTGTCCGGTGCGCGTTACCGGCGAAGCCTTCGCCGTAGCCGACCCCGGTCGCCGCGTGGATCGGATGCACCGCGGGCCCACCTTCGTCGACTGGAGGAAGCCCGGACGGATCGAGCTGATTCGCGAGCACCTCGTTCGCCTCGTCAACGGCGTCCAGAATCTGCTCACGCAGAACATCGGCGGCGCTCATGGCGAAGATCTCGTCGTCGAAACGGTACCGGATCTCGTCCGGGAAATCATCGCGGACGGACCGCAGCAGCACGAACTTCGCCGAATCGGTCAGCGACGCGAAGTCATCGCTCTGGAGCTCCTGGACGTTCTGCTGGCGCAGGAACTCGTCCGGCGTTCTCCGGTCACGGGGCGCGGGCGCCTTGGTCGAGATGTTCGGATCGGCTCCGTGCTCCACCAGTAGCCGCATGGCGGCCACGTCGGTCGCGTAGGACGCTCTCAGGAACGCGGTCGAGCCGTTCGTATCGATCAGTCCACAGTTCCTGTTCCCGCAACCGGTATACACCATATACCACGGGTGCATCGTGATCCGGTGATTCGGATCCGCACCGGCATCCAGCAACACGCTCATGACGTCGAGATAGCTGACGGACTGGAGCTCACGCTGCTGGGGTTGGGGGTACCGGGTACGCGGCTGCCATTCGGCGTTGATCGCGGCCCAGAGCGGCGCCACGCCATTGAGGTTGGACGCGACATTCGGGTCCGCACCGTGCTCGAGAAGCCTCATCGAGATATCGAACTGGCCGTTGATCACGGACATCAGAAGCGGGCTCGTCCCGTCGGCAGGGCTCACCAGGTTCGGATCGGCGCCCCCTTCGAGGAGGGCGTCGATCGCCTCGGTGTGCCCCTGACGCGTCGCGTGCAGGAGCGGCGAGAGGCCGCCCTTGGCGGTAATGGACGGCGGGCCACGACGACGACGGTCGTCTTCCTCTCCCTCTTCCTCTTCCTCTTCTGGTAGACCGGTCGTGAACACCTCCCTCCCGGCACGCACCGCCGCCTGCAATTCACTGGGCTTCGGATCCCGGGCACCGTCGTTCGTGAACGCGGCGAGCACTTCGTCACGACGCTGGTCCGCCGCGCGCATGAGTTTGCTCCACTCGACCAAATCCCGCACGGAGGTCGTGACGTTCGGGTCGGCGCCCCTCGAGATGAGCAGACGGATGACGTCGGCCCGGTTCTCCGCTGCGGCGAACACCAGCGGCGTTTGCTGCCAGTGTCCTTCAACCGAGTTCGGGTCGGCTCCGAAGTCCAGAAGCGTGCTCACGACGGCCACATCTCCAGCCGTCGAAGCCATGTGCAGCGCGTTCGCCTGCGTCTCGGTCGTCTTGCGGTCGACCTCGACACCGGCTTCGAGCAGCCAACGGACCATCTCTTCGTTGCCTTCGCGAGCGGCCACGTGAAGCGGCACATACCCGCCGATACGCGTGGACGGTTCGAGTTGGGCCCCGGCCGCGTGCAGGACTTCCGCCATGGCGACGTCACCACGTTCGGCAGCCCAGTGTAAGGCGGTCATCCCGTCGCCCTGTGCGGCGTTCACATCGGCACCGCGGCGAAGGAGCGTGACGACCGACTCGACATCCCCACGCATCGCGGCATCCGCGACGGGAGACTCGGGCGGGCCGGCGGCGGCGAGTACCATGAGGCACATCGCGCCGAGTGTGCTGAGCCGTAGACCGACTTTCATTCTACCTCCGTTGACCGATCGTGTTGTGACTGCTACTTCCGCCGAATCAGAGCTGCGTCATGCTGCGGGGCATGCTCAGCGGGAGCTCACCCGTGCTGTCACCGAAGCTGTGCATGTCGTCCATGCCCAGACGATGCATCAGGCTGAGCATCGCGTTGGCCATCGGCGTCCCGTCCCCTGCGCGGATATGGAGGTTCCCGTCGAGCGCGCCTCCACCCTTCCCGAGGAAGAACAAGGGGCAACGACGGTGGTTGTGGATGTTCGCATCGGACATCGGCGAGCCCCACATGATGACCGACTTGTCCAGCAGGTTGCTGCCGGCGTCTTCCGTAGCCTTGAGCTTGTCGAGGAAGTACGGCAGCATGCCCACCCTGTACTGGTTGAGCTTGTTGAACTCGAGGATCGCCTCTTCCCGGCCGCCATGGTGCGACGCCGGGTGGAACGGGCGGTCCGTGCCGCTGTCGGGGAATGCCCGGTTGTCCGCGTCACGCCCGGTCTTGAACGAGATCACGCGCGTCATGTCGGACTGGAGGGCGAGGACCTGGAGGTCGAACATGATCTCCATGTGCTCGCGGAAGGAATCCGGAACGCCCGCGGGGGCCTCCGGCATGTCCCGCTCGTCCCCGGAGGCGTTCTTGGCCTCGACCATCTGGATCCTGCGCTCGATCTCCCGCACATCCGTCAGGTACTTGTCCATCCGCAGGCGATCTTCCGATCCGAGCTGCTGACGCACGGAAGCGACTTCGCCCGCGATCCAGTCGAGAATGCTCTGGCGCGTCTGGCGACGTGCGGCCCGGTCTTCGGGAGACGTCCCTGCACCGAAGAGCATGTCGAAGGCGACGCGCGGATCGCGAATCATCGGGAGCGGCTCGTTCGGGGACGCCCAGCTGATGGCGTCCGTGTAGGAGCAAGAGTAGTTGTACGTGCAACCGCCCGCGGCATCGAGCTGCTCGATGCAGAACTGCATGGACGGAAGCGGCGTGTCCTGCCCGAACCGCCTGGCGTAGATCTGGTCGAGCGACGTGCCCACGAAGACGTCGGAACCCTGGGTCTGCTTCGGGTGCGACTGCGTGAGGAAGACGGCGCTCGAGCGGAAGTGATCACCGCCGATCTCGGCAGGCGCGAACGCCTCGGCCATGCGCACGTCGGTGTTGCTGACAAGGGTCAGGTAATCCTGGTACGGCTGTAGGGAGGCCAACGCGCTGTCGGGAATGATCTCGAAGTCCCGGCCCGTGGTCTCCGGAGCCCAGAGGAACTGCTTCTCCGCCCAGACGTTGCACCCGGCGAGGCCGTGCACCTCTTCGATTGCCACGAACGGAACGCGGTTTTCCGCGGCGGCGGCCGCTACGGCCTTCTCACCGCGCAGACGTCCCGCCGGCACCATCGCGTCGAGGAACGGCAATGCCACCGAAGCCCCCATGCCGTGAAGGAAGGTCCTACGGTCGAGGTGCTTTCCAGTGATGAATTCCATCGTTTGTATCTCCTGACCTGAGTGCGCTAGGGACGCTTATCTACCCGCTTCCGCGGTGACTTCTGATGCCTGCTTCAGACGGAAGGCATCACTTGTGACCACTCCCAAGATGAGGGAGGCGACAGGATAAGCCCCATCCTCCTCGGCTTCCCTCACGACCTTCCGAATGGTCGGATTGTCGTAGTACTCCATTCTCCGCCCGATGGCGTAGGCCATCAGGTTCTCCGTGAACGTCCGCACCAAGGGCAACGGACGCTTCATGATGGCAGACACGAGCTCCGTCGGCGAGTCGACCGGTGTGCCGTCGTAGAAGTCACCGCGGGTATCGAGCTCGGTACCGTTCTCGCGGAGCCTCCACTTGCCGGTCACGTCGTAGTTGTCCAATGCCAACCCGATCGGGTCGATCAGGCTGTGGCAAGAGTTGCACGTCGGGTTCGCCCGGTGCTGCTCCATCCGCTCACGGGTGGTCAGCACGCGACCCTCGTTGGACACGTCCGAAGACTCGTCAAGCGTGGGCACGTTGGGCGGCGGCGGCGGCGGCGGCGTGCCGAGCAACACCTCCATCACCCACTTGCCGCGCAGAACGGGGGACGTGCGATTCGCGAGGGAAGTCAGCACCAAAATGCTGCCGTGACCGAGAATACCGCTTCTGGCCACACCCTCCGGATACTGCACCATCCGGAAGTCGTCTCCGCCCACGCCACGAATCCCGTAGTGCGCGGCCAGGCGAGCGTTCGCGAACGTGTAGTCCGCCGTGTAGAGCTCGAGGACGTCCTTGTTCTCATCGACGAGATGGTTGAACAGCATCTGCGTCTCACGGTGCATGTCGTCCGCGAGGTTCTCGTCGAAGTTCGGGTAGAAGTTCGGGTCGGGCCGCACCTTGTAGAGGTCCTGCAGGCGCAGCCACTGCGCCATGAACCTCGAGGAGAGCGCGTCGGCGCGCGGGTCTTCGAGCATCCTGCGCGCATGTCGCTCCAATTCGTCCGCGTCCGACAGCTTCCCGTCGCGTGCCGCGGCACGGAGCTCCTCGTCCGGGGGTGTGCCCCAGAGGAAGAAGGACAGGCGCGACGCCAGGTCCATATCGTTGATCCCGTAGATCTCACCCGGCTCGACATCATCGGGCGTACGCTCGAGACGGAGCGTGAAGAACGGGCTCGCAAGAATGGCTTCGAGGGCGTCACGGACGCCGCGTTCGAATCCACCCTTTTCGGTGCCTTCCTCATAGAACCACATCAGGCCGTCGATCTCGTCATCCGTCACCGGACGACGGTAGGCCTGCGACGCGAGCCGTTCGATGATCTCGCGGGCGCACGGCTCCTCTTCGGATTCGTTGATCGGCCGGCACGTAAAGATCCGGGCGCGCGACTCCGATTCCGAGACTCCGGTGACCTTCAACGGACCCGTGATCACGACATCTCGGAGGTGAGGCAACGTCGTGATCCCGCCCCCTCCAGCGCCGCCACCGGCCATCGACCAATCGTGCGGACGCATGAGGTCCTCATACGGACCCTCGGTCGAACGGACGAATGCCGCCGACACCTTGTGCTGGCCGGCAGGGACGAAGACCGGCTCCGTCCGCTGCGGGATGGCACCACGACCGTCGGCGCCACGACCGATGCTCGTGAAGGCGAGGAGGGCGACGCGCTCACCGTCGATCGAGATGTCCAGATCCTCGAAGGGTGCGTTGTCGCCGGAGGCGAACGTCACCTGGAAGTAGTACTCACCGTCGGCGGGGAAGCTATGCTCGAACACCATGCCACCCCGTGTGCCGTACGGGGCGCCCTCGACCCGGTCCCAGGGATGCTGCGACATGTACTCGGAGTTCTTGTAGGTGCGCTCCACCTGACCGGCGGACCGGTCGCCCAACGCCATCCGGCTGATGTCCGCCGCGGCGTTCAGGTAGGACTCGAGCAGCATCGGCGACAGGGCCTGAACGTCGGCGATGTTGTCGAAGCCCGCGCTGATCTGATCAGCCGGGAGCCACTGACTGGCGTCGACCTGCAGACCGAGTAGAGACTCGATCGCCCGCTCATACTCCGGCTGGTTCAGCCGCTGGAAGGTCCGGGTACCCGGAGTCGGATTCCGCTCGGCTGCTTCATCGACGACGCTCTCCAGCGTCTCGACCAGTCCCGTCAGGGTGTCTCCGGCAGGAGCCCTCGCACCGGGAGGCGGCATCATGCCGGCACGCAACTTCCGGATCATGCGCTCGGCGGTCTGCGCCTGCAGGTCGGCGTTTTCGACGTCGAAGTCTTCGAGCGACAGGTTCCCGGTCATACGGCGCTCGCTGTGGCAACGGACGCATGTCGACTGCACGACCTCGTTGAGATCGTCGGACGACAGGTCCGAAGCGCGCACGTCTGCGGGGGCGGCTTCGGCAATCTTCGAGACGTCCGGGGTGTGGTCCATCGGGGCCGTGGTTCCCCACAGCACGAGGGATGCCCCCAGTACGACTGAAGTGGCGGCGATTGTCTTCATCTAGCTCGACTTCTTCTAGGGTTCGCGGAGCGTCCGAAGTGTAGGTGCTTTCCGAGCGTCGTCGCAAGAAGCTCGCACCTGCCACCGGCCGGTGTTCCGTCTCACCAATACAGACACCGAAGGTCACGGGTTTGTTTAGATCGCGTCTCCACGCGAGTCGCCGGCACCCACGCACGCCTCGAACCCCGACGAGAAAAAAACGCCAGCGAACCGTGGTCCGCTGGCGTCCTCCACCCGTATTTCTGATCCAGAGCGGGAGACCGGGCTCGAACCGGCGACCCTCAGCTTGGGAA
>JBBDSN010000176.1:0-21673 GCA_040904885.1 Gemmatimonadota bacterium
GTCATCGTTCGACCGACTCATGAAGCAGGCTCCGTTCAGGAAATACATGGAAGGACCAGTGACTCCGCACCGAGAGCTCGTCGCCCCCGCCCTACTCAAGATCAAAGCGATGACGGGTCAGGGCCAAATCCGCACCGGCGAGCTCACAAAGGTCATCGATGACCCAGCTCCGACGGCACCCTGTACGTTGCAGAACCCGAAGATATGAAAGAAAGGAGACCCTCTTGTCTCGCACATCCAGCTCGGAAGGAAGGACCGACCCGACGCGGACGACGATGGTACGAAAGCTGCTTCATTTAGGATTGCTCCCGAGTTCCACCCGCCCATCGTGGAAGAGGCCGCGCCACGCCACAGAGGCCGCGAGCACGGAAGGGGTGGCTCATGATGACAATATCTTAGAGGAGAGCGACATATGACCAGACCATCCTTGGACCGCGGAATTCTTTCAGAACAGAACCGCGAGGTGCGCGACGAGATCATCGAACTCCTGAAGAAAGCGTATTGGATGGAGATCGAGACGGTCATGAGTTACACGGCCAACTCCATCAATCCGGACGGCGTGCGCGCCCAGGAGATCATCGAAGCGCTCCGGGGTGATATCCAGGAAGAGCTCGAGCACGCCCAACAGTTCGCCGCGCGTATCAAGGAGCTCTGGGGTGTGGTGCCCGGCTCCCTGGACTTCAAGGCCGAGCAGAAGTACCTGCAGCCGCCGAACGAGCAGACGGACATCGTCCACGTGATCAAGGGTGTGATCGAAGCCGAGTCGGGGGCGATCCAGCATTACAACACGATCATCGAGCGGTGCGACGGCGTGGACTGGACGACGCAGGACATGGTCATCGCGATCCTCCGGGACGAGGAACGACACCTGCGGCTCTTCGAAGGATTCCTCCGGGAGTTCCAGGCGGAGGGGAAGGCCTGATTTGCCTCGCGCGCCGCGGGGCCCACTATGAAGGATGAAGGCAGAGGGTCGCAGTCCGACTCTCACGCAAAATCCAGCTCCCAAGGAGGACTCCATGACTGTTTGTGAGGTATGCGGCAACGACTACTACGCAGCCTTCGAGGTGATCGCCGCCGGCAACAAGCATGTGTTCGACAGCTTCGAATGTGCGATCCACAAGCTCGCTCCCGTATGCGAGCGTTGTGGCTGCAAGATCGTGGGCCACGGTGTGGAAGCCGACGGGCGGTTCTTCTGTTGCGCCCACTGCGCCAACTCGGAAGGTGTGGACGCCATCGTCGATCACGCCTGAGCGGGAGGGGTGAAGCTCGTCTTCGCGGCACCCGTGGTGGGATCGAGCCCCGGAGCCGCGTCTTTCCGCGTTCCCGACGCCGTCGGTATCCAGACCCATCATCCGCTCGGTGAACCCCGAATCAGGCCTTGCTGTCACGAGCCCGGAGCCAGGGGAAGTGGCCCTCGATCTCGGTCTCGAGCGAGAAGCTGAGGAAAGTCCGGATCAGGACGATGAGTCCGAGAGCACTGATGCTTTGAAGGGTCGGCTGAACCAGGATCGTAGCGATGATGTCGCCGGCGACGAGAAATTCCAGGCCGAGGAGGATGCCCCGGCCGAGGTTGGCCCGGTATGCGTGATACACGGGTTTGAAATCGCTCGTCCGGAGGAGGTCGGCCCCGAAGATCCAGGTCGAGACCAGCGCACCCACGACGATGACCAGCACCCCAATCGACTCGAGCACCTGAGCGACCGGCTCCACCCACGCCATCAGATTTGTCCCGAGGGGTGGGCAGGCGCGGTCGCACGCCCGGCCCCGGAGCAGAAGAGCGCGAAGTATGCCGAAGCGCTTGCGCGCATTGGATCTCTTGCCATTCCGGGGCGTCCTTGAAGAGGGTCTTCATGACTGGGGGAAAGCGGGAATCTGAAGGTGCCGCGGGGGGCTGGGCAAGCGGCGCCGCCACCCCCCGTCACACCAGCGGACTCGAGACAACCGCCTACCGCAGGTCCCGCCGCACCGCGGACGATATCAGGTCCACGCCCCATGTGAGGAGCACGTAGACCAAGAGCGTCGTGCTCACCGCAGCGTAATGGAAGCTCGACATCTGCTCCGTGAGCATCCGCCCCAGCCCACCAGCACCCACCAATCCCACCATTGCCGTGGCCCGGATGGCCACTTCCCAGCGATAGAGGGAGTAGGCCGTGAAGCGGGGCAGGACGGCCGGGAGCACCCCGTACACGAACGCCGCCGCCGGTGAGGCACCCTGGGTTCGGAGCGCCCGCACGGGCGCCGGATCGAGGTTCTCGACCGACTCGGCCATGAGGCGCCCCAGCACGCCCATGGTGTACACGCCGAGCGCCAGGGCGCCGGGAAGGATCCCGGGGAAGAAGACGAAGAGGAAGAGAAGCGCCCAGATCGGCGCCGGGACGCCCCGGAGCAGGAGCAGGAGCCCACGGCTGATCGCGTAGATCCCACCGGCGAGCAGGCGCGCCACGACCGGCCGGCCGCCCTCCCCGCCCATGCCTCGTGGTCCCAGGACATTCCGGGCGGCGCCGAACGAGAGCAGAATGCCTCCCGCCGCGGCGAGGAACAACGCGAGTATGGACATGGCCAGGGTATCGGCGGCGGTCGATGCCCAGACCCCGAGCGAGAGTCCCGCGAGGGAGGGCGGAAGGGCCTCACCCAGGAGCGTGCCAGCCAACGACAGCGTACGCGAGCTCCACAACCGCCCCACCTCCGGTGCGAGGTAGACGCCGGAGAACACGACCAGCAATACGGCGCCGGCCAGCGAGGTCCACACCACCGAGGAGGTCCGCCCTCCATCGCTCGCCGGCGCGGACATGCTTCTCCCGATATCGAGGCGTGCCGGGGCGCCCAGGGCCCGCCGCACGAGGCCGCTCCAAAGGTCGCTCAGGCCGGTCAGTAGAATGAGCGCCAGCAGCAACGTCCACACCTGCTCGTAACGAAGAGACTGCAGGCTCAGGAAGAGCTGGTAGCCCAGCCCGCCGGCACCGATGACTCCCAGCACCGCCGCCGAGCGGATGGCGCATTCGAAGCGGTAGAACGCATAGGAGAGCAGGTCGGGAAAGGCCGTCGGGACCACGCTGTAGAGCAGCGCCGTGAGGGGTGGAGCTCCGGCGGAGCGGAGCGCGTTCAGCGAGCGTCGGGGCGCCTCGTCAAGGAGCTCGCTGAACACCTTGGCGGTGATGGCTCCGAAGGGGATGCCGATGGCCAGGATCGCCACCAACGGATCGAGTCCCAGCACGGCCACCAGGAGCACGCCCCAGACGATCTCGTGGACAGATCGGGGAAGCACGAGGAGCCCCCGGACGGCGAGCCACGGAAGGAGGCGCGAGCCCGCGCTCCTGCGCGACCCATGCTCGGACGGCGCCACCGTGTCCCACCACACGCGGGATCCCAACACACCCCCCACGACGCCGATCGCCAGAGTCAGCGTGGTCCCGAGGGCGGCGAAGGCCAGCGTGTCGATCGTGGCCCGGGCGGTGACGCGTAGGAAGGCCGGAGAAATCTCGAGGGAGGTGAGCGCCTCGAGAAAGCGAACGACCAGAATCCAGCCGTCACGGTTGACCTTCTCGCCCGAAAAGATTCCCGACCAGGCCAGAGCCCAGAGGAAGGCCCCGGCGGTCAAGCCGACCCAAAGACCCCGCCGCCGGTGGCTGGACTCCGTCAACGCCCCGACCGGTAGAGCGCGTCCACGTCGGAGCGGGGGATCTCGTTCGCCGGCCCATCCAGGACGACCCTTCCGTCCCGGAGCCCGATCAGGCGCGCGCAATGCGAGAAAGCATAGCCCACGTCATGGAGACAGACGACGGTGGTCTTCCCCTCTTCGGTGCTCAAGGAGACCAGCAGTTCCATGATCCGTCGGCTCGAGTCGGGGTCCAGGCTCGCGATGGGCTCGTCGGCGAGAACGACGTCCGGGTCCTGGACCAGCATCCGCGCCAGCGCGACGCGCTGCTGCTGGCCCCCGGAGAGTCGCTCGGTCCGTTCGAAAAGCTTCTCCTCCACGCCGACGCGGCTCAGAGCGCGGGATGCGTAATCCACCTCCCGGGGCTGGAAGAGGGACAAAACGGCCCGGGCGAGGGACCATCTGCCGAGGTTCCCGGCGTTCACGTTATGGATCACGCGGAGGCTGTCCACGAGGTCGAGACCCTGGCGCACCGTGCCGATCCTGCGTTGGAGCCGACGGAGCTTCCGCGGGGGGAGGCTGGCGGCTTCATGGCCGAAGATCAGGAGCTCGCCCTCGCTAGGCAGGCGGGCGCCGGCCAGGAGCTCGAGCAGCGTCGTCTTTCCCGCGCCGTTCGGACCCACGAGCGCGACCCGCTCCCCCTGCCGGATGGTAAGGGAGATGTCGTGCAGGACGCGAGCTCCACCGAACCGCTTGCCTACCCGCCGGAGCTCGAAGACCGGAGGGCGGCCGGAATCAGCGGATTCTGCCGAGCTCACGACCCACGGCCTCGATCTGAGCGTAGTTCTCGTCGCGTGTGGGAACGAACCGCTCCGCTCCGAAGAGTTCCAGGACCTCCCGGCCCATGGGGTCTGAATCGTCCAACATGAGGAACGCCTCGCGTATCCGCTCGGTGAAGCCGGAGCCGTACCGCTCGTTCAGTGCGGGGCGGACGACCCAGTGGTAGTCGTGATAGGGGGGCGTACGCCACAAGGCGACCACCCGCGTCGTGTCGACCGCCCCGGACCGCACCCGCGCGTCCCAAACCTGCTCGTTCAATGCACCGGCCTCGTAGCTGCCAGCCTCCACGAGCTGGATCGTGGCGTCGTGGGAGCCCGAGAAGCCCGGCTCACCCCGGAAGTCGTCCGGTATGACACCCGCTTCGGCCAGGAAGTGCTGGGGCATCAGGCGCCCGGACGTGGACGACTCGCTTCCGAACGTGAAGGTCCGGCCCCGGAGCGCTTCCAGCCCCTCCAGATCCTCGAAGGGTGCCAACCCCCGGTCCCGGCGCGCGATGAACACGCTGCGGAACTCCTGGTCCTGGGCGCGCTGGACGAGGGCTTCGGCTCCCGGCACCTGGAGCCGCGCCTGGACGCCCGTAAGCCCGCCGAACCAGACCAGGTCCAGATCTCCCACCCGGAAGGCCGAGACGGCGGCCGAGTAGTCCGTGACGGGGCGGTAGACCACATCCACATCCAACTCCGCCTCCAGATACTCCACCAACCGCCCGTACGTGCGCTGGAGCACCTCCGGATCCTGATCCGGAATCGCGCCCACCGCCAGCGGGGCGCGTACCTCGTCGCCATCGGCGCCGCAGGCAGCCGTCAAATGCAGCGTCACGAGGAAGAGACCTGTGAAGAAAGGGCTCGACGGGCGTTTCATACCGACTCCGGGCCAGGGTCCAGGGCACACGTCCGGAAGCCGGCGAAGACGTCCCGCCGGTCCGGGGTAAAATAGTTCCTCCAGGTATTTCGGATCATGCGGGACCGCGTGGCCCACGCTCCCCCCCTGAGCACCTTGCGGGTGCCGAACCACGGCTCGGAGTAGGCTTGGTACATGTCGGGCTCGAAGCCGGGGTAGGGCTCGAACGTAGACTCGGTCCACTCCCAGACGTTGCCGATCATCTGCCGGCATCCGAACGCGGAATCCCCGGCGGGCAGCGCCGCCACGTCGAGGCAGCCCAACGCGCGGCCGTCCAGATTGGCGCGCTCGGGCGTCGGGGGCTCGTCCCCCCAGGGATAGCGCCGCTTCCGTTCCGAGAGACGGCGACCGTCGCCCGCGGGCTCTCCGGCCGCCGCGGCCTCCCACTCGGCCTCGGCAGGGAGACGCCGCCCCGCCCACCGGCACCATGCTCTGGCTTCGTGCCAGCACACGTGGATGGCGGGGCGGTCGACAGGTAAGGGTATCCAGCGGTCGAACCTCCGCACCTGCCATCCGTCCCCGGCTCTGCGCCAGTAGAGGGGAAGCTCGGCACCGGTCTCGGTCCGCCAGGCCCAGCCCGCATCGCCCCAGAGCTCCCGTCGCTCGTAGCCGCCGTCCTCCACGAACCGGGCCATCTCCCGGTTCGTGACCGGAGCGCGTGAGATCTGGAAGGGCTCGAGCTCCACGGCGTGAGCCCATTTCTCGTTGTCGAAGACGAACGGCTCGCTCCGGTCGGCACCCAGGAGGAACCGCCCGCCCGGCACCTCCACGTCACCCGGCAACGGTCCCGCCTCCCGAACCTCGGGGAGGTAGCTTTCTTTCCGGGCGCTCGCCAGGTCCGGTGCGGGCCAGCCCAGCGTCTGGCGGGTGTAGGTGAACGCCTCCCCGTGCATGTCCTCGTGGAAGGTGGTGTAGAGATACCGGTACGCCTCGTCCGGCGTGGCCTGTCGTCCTTCGAGGTTACGGCGCAGCCGAGCCAGGACCTCTTCCATGTACGCGAGCGTCTCCGCGTAGGACGGCAGGGGCAGGTCCCACCGCGTGCCGTGGGCCACGGCCATCGAATCGTAGAGAGCGTCGGCATCGGGTCGGGCGGGCCTCCGCCCCGCCAGGTCCCGCAGAATGAACCGCTCGTGGAACCAGGCCAGGTGGCCGATCTCCCAGAGGAGAGGGTTCACGACGTCCAACTTCGGTCCCAGGAGCTGGTCCCGGGACAGGTCCTCCACCAACTCCAGGGTTCGCCGACGGGCGTCTTCCATGCTCCGCACGGGATCGAGTCGAGTCGTCACTGACTGCCTCCTTGTCGGTCTTCGTCGCGTCGGATCATCTTACGTTGCTCACTCGCCTTCCAGTCCGCCTGCCCCTCGCGCCCATGCGCATTCTCCTGGTTACGCCGTCCGAAGGCTCGGTCCACACCGGCAATCTCACGACGTCCCGGCGCTGGGTCGGCATCCTGCGGGAGCTGGGTCACGAGGTGACGCTGGCGCGGACCGGCCCCGGCCCCGGCCAGAACGTGGTGTCGGCCGAGGCCGATGCGGACGTCCTCGTCGCGCTCCACGCTTACAAGTGCTCCGGTCCGGTCCTTCGGTTCCGGAAACGGCATCCGCACCGTCCGGTCGTCGTGGCGCTGACCGGTACCGACCTCTATCGAGATCTGGAACGGGAAGAGGCGGCAATCCGGTGCCTCGAAGCCGCGGACCGGCTGGTGGCGCTGCATGACCGGGCCCGCGACGCCGTACCGGCCCGCTTCCGTCCGCGACTCGTGGTGATCCACCAATCGGTGAATCCAGCCGACGGTGACGAGGCGATCCCGGAAGGTTCTGACGCGCCCAATACATTCCCTGTCGCCGTCGTGGCGCACCTTCGCGACGTTAAGGATCCGCTTCTCACGGCGCAGGCAGCCCGCCTGCTTCCGGAGCGCTCCCTCATCCAGATCCTCCACGTCGGCGCGGCCCTCACGGACGAGTGGGAAGCCCTGGCTCGTCGGGAAGTCCTCGAGAATCCGCGCTATCGCTGGCTCGGAGAGCGACCCCGCGGCCAGGTCCAGCGTCTGCTGGCTACGTCCCGGCTTCTGTCGCTCACCTCGCGGCTCGAAGGCGGCGCGAACGTGCTCTCCGAGGCGGTGGTGGCGGGCACACCGGTGGTGAGCAGCAGGATTCCCGGGTCGGTGGGACTGCTCGGAGCCTCGTACCCGGGATACGTCCCGGTCGGCGACGCCTCGGCCCTGGCCCGGTGCCTCCTCCGCGCCGAGGAGGACGCGGTATTCTACCGGGCGCTCCAGGAGGGCTGCCGGCAGGTACTTCCGCTCTTTCGGCCAGAGCGGGAGCGCGAGGCATGGAGGCGCCTCCTGGCCTCCCTCCCGTCCTGGACCGGCGACTGAGCTCGGGGCCCGCATCCGGGTGCTATTCATCCAGACGATCCACCACGAGGATGGACTCGAGACCGTCGCCCATGGGCTCCACCCGCCCGACCACGGCCGCGCGGCTCCAGCCGGCCGCGTGGAGTGCCTCCATGCACGCGCCCACCCGCCCGGCGGGAACAGAAGCCAGCAGCCCTCCGGCCGTCTGCGGGTCGAAGATCAGCGGGTAACGCGCGTCCCGCGAAGCTTCCTCCCGGTTCCGGATCGCGCGGCGGAGTCGGATGTTCTGGGGCTGGAGCGAGCTGAAGATCCCGGCCTGGATGCACTCGGCCGCACCGTCCAGCAGGGGAACGGCGTCCAGTGCCAGCACCGCGTCCACCTTCGAGGCGCGGGTCATCTCCACCAGATGCCCCAGAAGCCCGAAGCCTGTCACGTCGGTGCACGCAGTGGCTCCATGGTCCCGAAGAATGCGTGCCGCGTCACCGCTGGTGCGTCCCATCCAGTGGAGCGCGTCGGAGATCCAGCGCCCCTTCGCTTCTCCGCGCATATCGGCCGCGAACAGGGTGCCCGTGCCCACCGGCTTGGTCAGCACCAGGGCGTCGCCGGCCCGCATGCCGCCCTTTCGGAGCAGGTCCTCCGGACGCCCGATGCCGCTCACCTGCAGCCCGAACGCCAACTCCGGACCCTCCGTGGTGTGGCCGCCCGCCAGTGCTGTCTCCGTCTCACGAAGGACGTCCGTCGCGCCGGACATGAGCTGGAAGAGCAACTCTTCCATCTTCTCTTCGATGGAGAACGGCACGGTGGCCAGCGCCAAGGCGGTCTGCGGCTCGGCCCCCATGGCCCAGATGTCTCCCAACGCATGGTTCGACGCGATCCGCCCGAACAGGTATGGGTCGTCTACCAGCGCTCGGAAGAAGTCGACGGTCTGGACCGTCACCATACCGTCCGGCACGCGGGCGACGGCGCAGTCGTCCGGTGCGTCCAGACCGATCAGAACGTCGTCCCGCATCCAGGGATCCAGGCGCCCGAGCACCCGCTCCAGCACCGTGGCGCCCACCTTGGAGCCGCAGCCACCGCACCGCATCGCGAACGCCGAAATCTCCTCCATGGCCCGGGGACCGGCCACCCGCTCGTCCACCCGGGGCGCGGCGTCCTCCTCCATCTCTGGCAGATCATGCCAGCGATCCATCCAGCGGCGATCGATCCAGTCCTTGAGCCGCCATACCCAGCGCCCTTCCAGAGCCCAGAACGAGCGGGACGCGACCGCGTAGCGCTCTCCGGTGCTGATGAGACTCAGAAACCGCTTTTGTGGCCGGAAGGGTCGGGGCTCGCGGCCCTCGAGCGCTCGTCGGAGGTTGTCCGAGAGCGGCTTTCCCTGCCGGACGGCCACGACGCCGGTCTTCGGGCGTGGATGTGCAGGCACCGTAGCCACGTCCCCCGCGGCGAACACGAAGGGGTGGGAGGTGGACCGAAGTCCCTCGTCGATCTGCACGAAGCCGGCGTCCGTGACGTCGAGATCGGTCTCGCCAATCCAGGCCGGAGCCGCCGCGTCGGTGACCCACAGGGTCCGATCTACCTCCAGGCTCCGGCCCGATGCGGTGTGGACCGACCCGTGCTCTACCCGAGAGACCGGCTCGCCCGTGTGCACGCTCACGCCACGCTCACCCAGGATGCGCGTGAATTTCTTGCGCACCCGACGGTTGTGGTCGGGGAGGATTTCCTGCGTGGCCGAGAACAGGTGGAACTGCACGAGGTCCATCTCGGCGCCCCGCTTTTCCAAGAGCATACGAAGCCGGTGGCGGATGGAGAGGATGAGCTCCACACCACCGGCGCCGGCACCCACGACGGCGATCCGGTAGAGCCGATCCGACATCGCCCCCTCTTCCACCCGGCGCACCACTTCCTCTACCACCGCCTCCCATCCCCGTAGGAAACCGTCTACGGGCTTGATGCCGAGCGCGTGCTCCCGCGCCCCGGGCACGCCCTCGGTCCGAGGGATGGCGCCCACGTTCAGCGACAGGACGTCAAAGCCCACAGGCGGCCGATTCCGGCAGTGGAGACGCCGGCCCTCGAGGTCGATGCTCGTCACCTCGTCGTGGTACAGGCGCGCACCGGCAAAGCGCGCCAGGGGCCGGAGATCGATGTGGGCCCGGTCGTAGGCGTAGTGCCCCGCGATGTAGCCCGGCAGCATGCCGGAATAGGGCGTGTGGACATCCCGGGTGACGAGAGTGAGGCGGACTCCGGGCATCCGGTCCATCCCGAAGCGCTTGAGGACCGCTACATGGCTATGTCCGCCGCCCACGAGCACCAGGTCCTTCACGACGGAAGAGTCGCCCATCATCGCCATGGTGGTCTCGATCTGGGGTTTGTGGGGCCGGTCGTATAGGAAGCCCCCGACGGAGGAAAGGGTTCCGCCGTGCTGAGGGACAGAGCCTGCGGCGGATCTGGCACACCGGGCCCCAAGGCCGCAGGTTGCTCGAACCACAGCCTGAAAGGAGTCGCGCGTCGCATGAACACCTTCTTCGTTTCCACTCGGTCCTTGCACTCCGTGCTGGTACTCAAGCTCGTCGCCACCGTCCTCATGGCCTCGGCCGCGTGCGCCATACCGGACGAGGAACCGGCAGCAGCCGACGGCGCCTCACCCACCTTCCAGGTCGACCCGTCCTGGCCGCAGGAGCTGCCGAACGACTGGATCCTCGGCGCGGTGACCGGCGTGTTCGTCGATGCCGAAGACCACGTGTGGGTGACGCACCTGCCCGAGACGCTGACGCCCGAGGAGACCTCGGCCGTGCAGGATCCGCCGCTCGGCACGTGCTGCGTGCCGGCGCCGATGGTGCTGGAACTCGACGCTGCCGGGGCGCTGGTCCAGGCCTGGGGCGAGTGGCCGGTGTCCGGCGGCCCGGGCGAGGGCGACCCGGC
Source organism: Gemmatimonadota bacterium (assembly GCA_040904885.1). Classification (GTDB taxonomy): domain Bacteria; phylum Gemmatimonadota; class Gemmatimonadetes; order Longimicrobiales; family Gaopeijiaceae; genus JAWLHJ01. Next base: position 10,611 of record JBBDSN010000176.1, read on the forward strand.
GCGTTGGCCGCGCAACCCGCACGGCATCTTCGTAGACCACAACGACTTCGTCTGGATCGGGACGTACGCGCACCACCGCGTCATGAAGTTCACACGCGACGGCACGTTGGTGATGACGCTCGGCGAGTACGACGTCACGGGCGGGAGCGACGATCCGGATCTGCTCGGCGGTCCCGCCGGCATCTGGGTCGATCCGGACACGAACGAAGTCTTCGTGGCCGACGGATACCGGAACCGGCGCGTGGTGGTCTACGACGGCGAGACGGGCGAGTACCTGCGCCATTGGGGTGCGTACGGTGAGCCCCCCATCGACGACTACGACTTCGGCGACCGCGATCCCGCCGCCGATCCGCCGCGGGCGTTCTCCACCGTGCATGGCCTCACGGGCTCACGCGACGGGCTCATCTACGTGGCGGACCGGCGCGGCAACCGCATCCAGGTGTTCAGGCAAGACGGGTCGTTCGTCGAGGAGCGCATCATCGCGCCGGAGACGCGCGCTTCCGGATCCGCGTTCGTCATCGCGCTCTCCCCCGACCCCGACCAGCGGTGGCTCTACCTGGCCGACGGCACGAACCACAAGGTATGGGTGCTCCGGAGAGACGGCCTCGAGGTGGTCGGCGAGGTCGGCCGGGGCGGGCGGCAGGTGGGGCAGTTCCTCCGCCCGCACGGCATGGATGTCGACTCGCGGGGCAACCTCTACGTGGGGGAGGCGTCGACCGGGCGGCGCATCCAGAAGTTCACGGTATCGGGTGGCGGACACTAACCCCGGCGCGTGGCCGCATGGCGGATCCTGGGCCGCCACCCCGTAGAGCATCCCCTGCCGCACGACCATCCCGACGACCTCGCGGCTCTCCGCGCCGAGCGCCATCCGGATCCCGATCTCCGACCTGCGCCGACTCACGGCATAGGAGATGACGCCGTAGATGCCCACGATGGCCAGCGTGAGCGCGATCGAGGCGAACGCCCCGAGCAGCACGGTCGCGAAGCGATGCCGCGCCCTCGATCCGGCCATGACCTCGTCCAGGCTCCGGATCTCGGCGATGGGCGATGAAGCCAGGAGGCATGATGCCCAGGAGGGTGAGCTGGTAGAGCGCCATATCCTGGAACGCCCGGGTCTCCTGGTGCAGCAGCTGATACTCGGGCACCGAGAGCCACGTGCGGTCCGGAAAATTCTCCCAGCTGGCCCAGATCGTGGCGACCTGGTCGGGCCCCCCGTACGGCAGCGGCTCAAAAAGGACCCCGTCCGCCACGCTGTAGATCGATGTGGCGACCCCCATCCCGACTCCCAGCGTGAGCACGGCGACCGCCGCGAAGCCCGGGCTCCTGCGCAGCGAGCGCAGCGCGAATCTCAGATCCTGGATCAACGTTCCCATCCCGTCCCCTCCCCTCCCCTCCATGAATGAATCCACCTGCGGGCCGCCCTGGGAGCCGTCGGCCCGCGGCGGCGGCCGGCCGCCCCGTGCTTGCCCACCCGCCCAGCCACCCCCATGCTGCCCTTCTGGCCGCGGACCCCAGCCCTCCAGGAGACACGACATGACTGCGATCGCCGCCCGCTTCCGAGCGTCCTGCCTCACGGCCATCCTGGGCCTCGTCGCCACGGCGCCCAGCCTCGCGCCGGGCCTCTCCGCCCAGGACCGCCCCACGCTCGGGCCGGACGACTACGGAAAGTGGGAGCAGCTCGGGCGAACGGAGGTCTCACCCGACGGCAGTTGGCTGGCGGTATCCATAGGACGGGTGAACGACGAGGATGAGTTGCGCGTCCACCGCACCGACGCCGACTCGGTTGTCGTGGTCGCCTACGGCTCCGGCCAGACGTTCAGCCGTGACAGCCGTTGGCTGCTCTACACGATCGGCCGGTCGGAGGAGGAGCGCGATGAAGCGCGCCGGGCCGAACGCCCCGTCCGGGACGACGTCGGCATCTTCGATCTGGGCACGGGCACCGTCTCCGTGCGAGAGGCGGTCCAGTCGTTCCGCCTATCCGCCGACGGACGGTTCGCCGCGCTCCGCCGCTACAAGCCCGAGGACCAGGATCACGAAGGCGTGGACCTCATCGTCGAGGAGCTCGCGACGGGCGAGCGGATGGTCTTCGGAAACGTTTCCGACGCCCGGTGGGCGGACGAGGGGCACCTCCTGGCCATAACGCTCGACGCGGCCGACCGCGTCGGGAACGGCGTCTCGCTCTACGACCCCGACTCCGGATCGCTGAGGCTCCTCGACCAGGCCGAGGCGACCTACCGTCAGATGCGTTGGCGGGAAGACACGGCGGATCTGGCCGTGCTCCGGACCGTCGAGGACGAGGCGTTCGAAGACACCACGCACGTCGCGTTGGTCTGGCAGGACCTGGACCAGTCGTCGCCGCGGAGCTTCACGCTGGACGGTGGCAGCCATCCCCAGCTCGCCACCCACATGCGCATCGTCGAACACCGGGCTCCGTCGTGGTCCGACGACGGGACCGTCGTGTTCCTCGGCCTCCAGGAGCGCCGGCCGGCTCCGGAGCCGTGCGAAGAAACCACTGAGGACGCGGGAGATGGAAGTACCCCGACCGAGGACTGTGATGACAACGACCAGGACGACGAAACGCCCGGCGTCGAGATCTGGCATGCGCGCGATCTCGACCCCATCCCACAGCAGCGGGTCCGCGAGCAGCAGCTCCGCGAGCAGAACCACATCTCGGCCTGGCACCTCGACCGGGACGCCTTCGTGCAGCTCGGCGACGATCACGCGGAGCGCACCTCGCTGGTGCCAGGCGGGCGTCACGTCATCGGCATGGACGAGACGCCGTACGAAGAGGACGCGATGTTCCGTCAGCAGTTCCTCGACCTGTACGCCATCGACGTCGGCAGCGGGGCGAAGACGCTCATCGAGAACCGCGTCCCCGGGAACGCGTCGGGCAGCCCGGGCGGCCGGTACGTGGTGTGGTTCGAGGGAGAGCACTGGTTCGCATACGCCCTCGAACAGGGTCGGACGCACAACCTGACAGAGGGCATCGGCGCCCAGTTCGTGAACCTCGACCTCACCCCCACCCGCGAGCAGATGCCGTCGTTCGGTATCGCGGGCTGGCTGGAAGACGACGCGGCGATCCTGCTCAACGACCGGTGGGACGTCTGGGAGGTCCAGCTCGACGGTTCCGGCGGCCGGGCGCTGACATCCGGCGCCGAGGGTGACGTGCGTTACCGCCTCGTGGACCTCGACCCGGAAGCCGACGCCTTCGACGCGGACGCTCCGCTCTACTATCACGCCTACAGCGAGTGGACCAAGGAGGCCGGGTACGCCCGGGCCCAACGCGGCGCCGAGCCGACCAGGCTCATCTGGGCCGACAAGTCGTTCGGCGGGTTCGGAGGCGGCTTGCTCGAGGCGAAAGACGCCGACGTGCTCGTGTTCCGCCAAGAGGGGTTCGACGACTCACCCGATCTCTTCGTCGCCGGCCCCGACCTGCGCGACCCGCGCCAGGTCACCCGCACGAACCCGTTCCAGGCCGACTACGCGTGGGGCCGCACCGAGCTCGTCGACTACGAGAACGAATGGGGCCGAAGGCTCCAGGGCGTGCTGACCTATCCGGCGGATTACGAGCCGGGACGCACCTATCCCCTCGTCGTCTACCACTACGAGCTGCTATCCCAGGGGATGCATCAGTACCAGGTCCCCGATCCCACGCGGTACTACAACCAGCAGATCTGGAGCCACGAAGGATACTTCGTGTTCCGGCCGGACATCGTGTACCGCGACCGCCGGCCGGGCCAGTCCAACGTCGAGACCCTCCGGCCCGCGCTCGATGCCGTGCTCGCAACCGGGCTCATCGACGAAGAGCGCATGGGCCTCATCGGACACTCGTGGGGCGGCTACCAGACGACGTTCTTCGTCACGCAGGACGACCGGTTCGCCGCGGCCGTCGCGGGCGCACCGCTCACCAACCTCATGAGCATGTACCTGTCGTTCTACTGGAACAGCGGCGGCACCGACGCGCGCATCTTCGAGATCAGCCAGGGCCGCATGCAGGTGCCGTGGTGGGAGGACTGGGACAGCTACTTCAACAACTCGCCCGTGCATCACATCCAGAACATGGAGACACCACTCCTGATGATGTTCGGCACCGACGACGGAGCGGTCGAGTTCAACCAGGGGGTCGAATTCTACAACGCGGCGCGGCGCCTCCGAAAAGACATGGTCTTCCTCGCGTACGAAGGGGAGAACCACGGCCTCGCCGAGGAGCCGAACCAGCGCGACTACCAGAGCCGCATCCTGGAGTGGTTCGCGCATTACCTGAAGGGCGAGCCCGCGCCGGCGTGGATCGAGACGGGGCTCGACTACCTCGAGCAGAAGGACGGGGCGAGGCGACCGGCGAGCTGAAGCGTCATCGTGGCCCCGGCAGCGTTTGAGGACAGGACGACCCCCGAGCCGCGACGGATTTTCCGAATTCGAGGGGCTGGAAGGGGAGGCCCCTCAGGACCGATCCGCCGCCAGCTTCACGAAGTCGAAGGCGCTCATCAGGCCCACGAGCTCGTCACCCTCGACGACGAGCACCCGGTGAACGCGGCGATCGAGCATGCGACGGGCCGCTTCCGCCAGGGGTGTCTTGGCGGAGACCGTCACGAGATCCCGCGACATGATCTCATCGACGGTGTGCTGCTCAAAAACATCCCATTCCGGGGTATCCGGTCCGGTAACACGGTCCCAGACATCCCCTCCGGAGTCCTCCCAGCGGCCGAAGAAGAACGCCGACGGGTTCTCCTCCTCGTCCTCGTCGGGCCGTCCCCCGGCTTCATCCCAGTCCCGCCGTTCCGATCGCTCGGGCGGGACGCCTGGAGAGGTCGCCTCGAACTCGAGGAGATCCGTCCCGGACAGAACCCCTACCAGTCGGCTGCCCCGCAGCACCGGAGCGCCGCTGACGCCGCCGTTTCGGAGCACCTCGACCGCCTCCCTGAGGGTCATACTCGCTTCGACGGTGATCAACTCGTGTTGCATGATGTCCGATACCGTGGTCATCCTCACGTCCTCTGTCATATTTCGTTGCGGGCGCTCACATAAGGTGCAAAACCGGAACCGGCACCCCGAGGGGTCGGCCCTCCGTCCAAGGACGCGCCGCGCATCAGCCGGGCGCGCGCCGGACCTGAATCAGGAGCCAGAGCGCGACGGCAAGGAGCAGGACTTCAGCCGTCACCAGGGCAATGTCCAGGAGCGACATGAGTTCCGCCGCCCCCGCGGCCGCCCCACCGACGACCGCGATCGCGAGGGGCAGAAGGAGGAGGAGCTCCACACCGACGAGCACGATCGCCCCCCACCATGCCCACGCGAGCCCGCGCAGCAAGCTCAGAGAAAGCGCGAGCAGCACGACGAGGTGGAGGATGGTCCAGGACGGTGCGGTCGGAAACTCGGCTCGATCCCGCACCTCCACGATGGCCGCGAACATGACGACTGCCCCGTAGATCACGAGCATCCAAGCCGCCAGCGTCGTTCGCTCCGTTCGTTTGCTCACTGACTACTCCCGATGGGTGTCGGTCCGTTCTGATGATGCCGAAGCTACCTGATGCGCCCGCTCCGCGCTCGACTCATGCTGCCGACGTTCGCGACATATCGCTTGGTCCGGCCCTCAGCCGTCGTCCGTCATGCTCCGCGGCCTGGCGTGCATCTCGAACCATTTTCTCAGGAAGAGCTGCGTTCGGAGGAAGTTTGATGGCGTACTCGTGGTGCCGTGCCACTCGTTGTTGAAGCGGATCATGGCCGTCTCCACGCCCATCACCTTCAGCGCCGCGTAATACTCTTCGGTCTGCGGCATCGGGGTGCGGAGGTCGTTCACGCCGGTCATGAGCATGGTCGGGGTCGTCACGTTGCCCACGTACATGAGGGGCGACCTGCGCAGGTACTCGCTCGGGTCGTCCCACGGGAAGGTCTCGAAGTTCCGGTACCAGCCGATCCCGTCCGTGGTCCCCACGAACGAGAGCCAGTTCGTGACCGGACAATTGGCCGACGCCGCGGCGAACCGGTCGGTGTGGCCCACGGCCCAGGACGTGAGCACGCCCCCACCCGAGCATCCGTAGACGAACATGTTCTGCTCGTCCACGTAGCCGCGTGAGAGGACCTCGTCGACGCCGGCCATCAGGTCGTCGAAGTCCTTGCCGGGATAGGCGTTCTTGATGGCGTTCCCGAACGCGCTCCCATAGCCGGAGCTCCCGCGCGGGTTGGTGTAGAGGATCACGTAGCCGTTCGCCGCGTGCTCCTGCCATCCGAAGTTGAACCCGACGTTGTACATGCCGTGCGGCCCACCGTGGATGGCGAGCATGAGCGGATACCGCTCGCTCGGATCGAAGTCCGGAGGCGTGATGATCCAGCCCTGGATCTGGAAGCCGTCGACGGACTCGTACCAGATCTCCTCGACCTCGCCGAAGGTGAGCCCACCGAGCACGTCGTCGTTCACACGCGTCAGCTGCGTCCGGGAGCTCGGGTCGTCGAGCCGAAACGACACGATGTCGGTCGGCACGTGGGGGCTCGTGTACGTGCCCACGGCCCTGCCATCCTCGGTGAACGAAGACAGCGCCAGCATGTGATTGCCGCTCGAAAGCTCGCGCACGCCGCCGTCGGCCGAGACGAAGTAGAGGTTGCGCACCCCTTCCCGGCTCACGGTCAGATACAACCCGCTCCCGTCGTGCGCCCATTGCATGTCGTTGATCTGACGGTCGAAGTCCCCGGAGATCAAGCGCGGGTTCTGGCCCTCGCGGCCCATCACGTAGACGCCGGAGTTGCGGTAGGTGTCTTCGTGGAAGTCCGATCCCCGGTAGGCAATCAGATCACCGGCGGGCGAGGGAAGTGGACTCGAGTCCTGGCCCCGCCGCGTGGTCAGTTGGCGGATGTCGCCGCTTGCGACGTCCACCGCGTACACCTCGGACTCGCGCCAAGAGAGCTCGGCGTCCTCGGTACGGAGCGAAGAGAAGACCAGTTCCCGCCCGTCGGATGTCCACTCGCCCGTCGAATGGTTCCAGTCGCCGTCGGTGAGCTGACGGGCGGTCCCGCCCTCCGCGGGTACCACGAACACATGCCGCCAGGCGCCGTCGACGAACCCCGCACGGTCCTGGCGGTAATCGGCGCGAGTCACCACGCGCGGCGACTCGACCCACTCGGCCCCATCCGGACGCCCCGGGGGGCTCACCGTGAACGCCGGCTCCGTATCGACGTTCATCGTGAATGAGATCTGCTCCCCGTCCGGAGACCAGCGGATACCGCCCGGCCCGTCCTCGAGCCGCGTGATTTGACTCGTGGCACCCTCCGCGTCCGTCCAGCGCACGAAGATTTGCGTGCCCTGGGGAGCTCCGTCCGCCGTGTACGCGATCCGCGTCCCGTCCGGCGACCAGACCGGGCCCGAGCCCTCGACCAGGAAACGGTTCTTCGTCCCGTCCGCGTTCATGATCCAGATCGACGACTCGCGCCGGTCGTTCATCTTGTCGACCCAGCCGCGCGTGTAGACGACCTGCGTGCCGTCGGGTGAGATCTGGGGGTTCGAGACGCTCTCGAGGTCGAGGTACATCTCGAGCGAGACGGTGTGGATGTCGTCTGTCTGCGCGGCCACCGGCGGCGGAGCCGCGACGAGACCCGTAAAGACAAAAGAGACGACGGCGATGAAGGACGTGCGCGTAAGCATGGGAGGCTCCTCCTGCTGCGGGTGACGATCCCCGGCCGGGAGGACTCAAACTAGGGTGGCGGGGGCGGTGCGCCAGGGTGAGCCGGGCTCCGCCCCCGGCCATCGCTCACACGTGCACGATCTCGGGCTTCAGCGCGTACGTGATCGCGAGCACGTCCTTGCGGGCGGACTCCTCGATCTCGTGCCTTTCCAGGATCTCCATGATGTCGTCCACGGCCGCCATGTATTCGGCGACGTTGATGTTCATCCCCCGGTGCGCGTCCGGCATGCTCCGGCCCGAGTAGTGTTCCGGGCCGCCGCTCCCCGCAGCGAGGAAGTTGCGGAGATGATCCTTCAGCTCGGCCAATCGCTCCGGGTCCTCCGCGTAGGGGCGGAAGCGCGCCGAGATGATCGGGTTCTCCATGTGCGCCGCGACGATGTCGTCGACCAGCGTGTCGATGCCGCCGGCACCTCCCAGGCGTTCGTAGAGTGACGATGTCTCCATGGTTCGATCCTCCTTGGTATGAAACGATAGGCTCCGGGCCTCGTGCGCCGGAGCGTTGAAACGGGACGCATCCGCCGGGCGGCGCGCCCCGAATAGACCGGTCGGTCTATTCATGGATCCAAAAAAAACGGGCCGCCGGGCATGAGCCGTGCTCACGACGGCACCGCGCCGCCGATCCGGCCGAAGTAGAAATCCAGCATCGCCTCCAACGGGGCCGGGCTACGCCTCAGCCGGCTGCGCAGCGCAGCACCCTCCCAGCAGTCGACCAGCAACGCAGCCATTTCCTCGCAATCCGAGTCGGGTGGGAGATCGCCCTGCCGGCAGGCCTCCTCGAGACAGCCGGACAGGATGTCCCCGATCTCCGTCAGGCACCCGTCGATCTTCGCCCGAAACGCGTCGTTCACGCCCGAAAGCTCCTGGCCGAGTCCGCCCAGCATGCATCCCAGGTAACCGTCCTGCCGGTACTGGCCCTCGGTCAGCTCGAAGAACCCACGCACACGGTCGAGCGGGGGGCGCGACTCGTCCTGGACGCAGGCACGGAGCGCTTCGTGAACCCTCTCCATATAGAGGTCCACGACCTGGAGCGCGAAGTCTTCCTTGCTCTCGAAATGGTGGTAGAACGATCCCCGGGGGACGCCAGTCTCTCGCAAGAGCGTCTGGATGCCCAGGTCGTTGTAGCCGTGCTCCAGCAGCAAGGCCAAGCCCGCTTCGAGCAGTTGCAGCTTCGTTGGATGCGACACGTGATCCTCGACTAGACCGATCGGTCTGTTTTCCATAACATCCGGGTCGAGTGGGCCTGTGTCAAGTATGTATCGTGGCGACGATGATCCGGTCGGACTGGCGCCGGCGCGCTTCGTGCCGGATGTTCTCCATCGCTCCTCCGAAGCGACCGTCTCCGTACGTCACGAGGCCCCCATGCACCACACCCTGCGCCCGCTCCGCACGCTCCTCGTCGCGCTTGCCGTCCTGGCCGGCCCGACCTCCATCCAGTCGGCCGCAGCGCAGTCACAAGAGACCGTCCGGTCAACCGACGGCGTCGTCTCGTCGCAGCAATGGATCGCGAGCGAGGTCGGGGCCGACGTCCTCGACGCCGGAGGCAACGCGGTCGATGCTGCCATCGCGACCGGGTTCGCGCTCGCGGTCACGCACCCGAGTGCTGGCAATATCGGGGGCGGCGGCTTCATGGTGATCCGCTTCCCCAACGGCCGGACCACCGCGATCGACTTCCGTGAGAAAGCGCCCCTCGCGGCCCATCCCGAGATGTGGCTCGACGAGAACGGCGAGTACGCCTCGGACGTGCATCACGACAGCCACTTGGCCGTGGGGGTGCCCGGGACGGTGGCGGGGTTCGACAAGGCGCACAGGCTCTACGGAAGCGCCGACTGGGAGGAGCTCGTCGACCCGGCAGTCGGGCTGGCCCGGGACGGGTTCGAGCTGAGCGAAACGCTTGCCAGATCCCTCGCGAGCTTCGTGAGCCGAACACCCTATCCGGCGACCGTCGCGGCCTTCTCGAAGGCCGGCACCCCATACGCGGCCGGCGAAACCATGCGGCAACCCGACCTCGCCGCCACGCTCTCGCGCATCCGTGACGAGCGCCGGAACGGGTTCTATGCGGGCGAGACCGCGCGTCTGCTCGTCGCCGAGATGCGGCAGGGCGGCGGCATCATCACGGAGGAGGACCTCGGGCTCTACGATGCGCGCGAGCGTGCCCCCGTCACCGGTACGTACCGGGGGTACGACGTGATCTCCATGCCACCCCCGAGCTCAGGGGGTGTTGCGGTCGTGACCATGCTCAACATCCTCGAGGCGTACGACCTCAGGGCGATGGGCCACAACAGCGCGGACTACATCCATCACCTGGCCGAGACGATGCGGCGGGCCTATCGCGACCGGGCCGTGTACCTCGCCGATGCCGATGCCGTCGACGTCCCGGTCCAGCAGCTCACCAGCAAGGAACACGCGGCGTGGCTCCGGCGCGATATCCATGGCGATCGCGCTTCTGTCTCGCATCCCGCCGACGTGGACACCGGATACGAGAGTCCCGAGACCACCCACTACTCGGTCGTGGACGCGGACGGCATGGCGGTCTCCGTCACCTACACGCTCGAGCAAGGCTACGGGTCGGAGATCGTCGTGCCCGGAGCGGGCTTCCTGCTCAACAACGAGATGGGCGACTTCAACGCGGCGCCCGGGATGACCACCGCGGGCGGGCTGATCGGTACTGATCCGAACCTGGCCCGCCCGGGCCAGCGCATGCTGTCGTCCATGACGCCGAGCATCGTCGCCAAGGATGGCGATCTGGTGGCGGTCATCGGCTCACCCGGCGGCCGGACCATCATCAACACCACGCTGCAGCTCATCCTGAACCTCGTCGATTTCAAAATGGGGATTCAGGAAGCGGTCGACGCGCCGCGTATCCACCACCAGTGGCTCCCGGACCGCATCCGCATCGAGGAGGGGGGCGCTACTCCCGAGGCCGTGCGCCGGCTCGAGGAGATGGGCCACACCGTCCAGATGGGCGGCCGGCAGGGATCGGCGAACTCGGTCGGCATCGACCCGAGCACCGGCGAGCGCGTGGGCGCGCCCGATCCGCGGAGCACGGATGCCGGGGCGCGAGCGGGCGGGGGGTGAGGGCTCACGAGCTCCATGACCCGCTCGCCCTCGACCAGATATTCGCGTGCCCGCACCATGGCCTCCGCCTCGACCGTCTGAGGACCGTGGATCAACAGGTACGCGATCACGTTCACGTCGACGACGATCACGCGCGCCCCTCTTCCCTCGCAGGGCGAAGTTCCTCAGGAGTCGCATCGGGCAACGCGGCTCGCTCCCGCACAGCCCTTACACGGGCGAGCAATGCATCCACATCGACAGGAACCCCTCCCGTGGAATGCTCGAGGCAACGGATCACCTCGCTGTTGAGGCTCCGATGGTTGCTCGGTGCACACTGGA
>JBBDSN010000177.1:0-3582 GCA_040904885.1 Gemmatimonadota bacterium
CCCGTTCCCGCGACCCACCAGCCCGACCGAGACAGAGGCGGGGGGCGAAAGGGGGCGCTTCGCTACGAATGCTTCGCATTCAATCCCTCTGGGACCCCCGTTCCCGCGACCCACCAGCCCGACCGAGACAGAGGCGGGGGGCGAAAGGGGGGCGCCTCAGAGCGTTACGTCCGAACCAAGCCCTCGGGCCTCGGCTTCCCGTAGTGCGAGGAGGGCGACGGCCATGTCCTGGACGGCGTTGCCGACCGACTTGAAGTAGGTGATCTCCTCGGGGGAGGTGCGGCCCTGGGCTGTGCCGGCCAGGACCTCGCCGATCTCGGCTGCGATGTGATCCTCGTCGAAGATGCCCGCACGGATGGGGATGATGAGATCGCCGGCTTCTTCGAGTGCGGCGTCCCGGGCGTCGACGAAAACCCGTGCCTGGAGGAGCAGGGTCTCGTCGACCTCCTGCATCTCGGGCTTGAATGATCCGACGCCGTTCACGTGCACGCCGGGGCCCACGGCGGAGCCCGGGAAGACGGCGACTGAGCTGGTTGTGGCGCAACAGATGACGTCCGCGCCCCGAACCGCCTCGGACGGGTCGTGCATCGCGCGTGCCTCCACGCCCTCGAGCTCGGAGGCGAGCGCCTTCGCGGAGGTTCCACTGCGAGAGACCACCCGGACCTCCCGGATGGGGCGCACGGCGCGTACGGCCTCGATTTGCGTGCGCGCCTGGGCACCGGCACCGAAAACCGCAAGCACGCGGGCGTCCTCGCGGGCGAGCAAGCGCGTGGCCACGCCCGAGCCCGCGCCTGTTCGGAGCGCGGTGAGGTAGGTTCCGTCCATGAGCGCCATCGGTACGCCCGTTTCGGGATCCACCAACAGCACGACCCCGTGGATGGATGGCAGGTCGCGCTTTGCGTTGTCCGGAAACATGGAGACGATCTTGGCGCCCATCGCCGCTGAGTCCATGAGGTACGCCGGCATGAAGAGCGCGACGCCTCCGGGGGCGTTGAGCGCCAGCCGAACTGGAGACTGGGCACGTCCTGCGGACAGCTCCTGATACGCGCTCGCGACCGCGTCGATGGCGGCCGGCATGCTCACGACGGCCTGGACATCCTCACGGCTCAAGACCTTGAGATTCACGGCTCAGCCCTCCGACATGAACGGGTAGCGGTAGTGGGTATCGGGCACGAACGTCTCCTTGATGCTCCGCGCCGACACCCACCGGAGCAGGTTGAGAACAGAGCCGGCCTTGTCGTTCGTCCCACTCGCACGGCTGCCGCCGAACGGCTGCTGGCCGACCACGGCGCCCGTAGGCTTGTCGTTGATGTAGAAGTTGCCGGCCGCGTGCCTCAGCACGTCCATGGCGCGTCGCGCCTCGTAGCGATCCTGCGAGAAAACCGCCCCTGTCAGGCCGTAGGGAGAAGTCTGGTCGACGACCCGGAGCGTCTCTTCCCACTTCGCGTCGGGATAGACGTGCACGGTCACGACCGGGCCGAAGATCTCCTCGCACATCGACTCGTAGTCCGGCTTCAGCGCCTGGAGGATGGTCGGGCGGACGAACCAGCCCTTCGAGTCGTCGTAGGTGCCGCCGGCGAGTACTTCCGCGTCGGGCGATCCGGCTGCCCGGTCGATGTAGCCGGTGATCTTCCTGAACGACGCTTCGTGGATGACCGCCCCCATGAAGTTCCTGAAGTCGGCCGGATCCCCCATCGCGATCTGGTCTGTCTCGCGAAGGAGGGGCTCGCGGATCTCCGACCAGAGGCCTTCCGGCAGGTAGACGCGGGACGCCGCGCTGCACTTCTGGCCCTGGTACTCGAACGCGCCGCGGAGAATCGCCGTGGTCACCGCTTCGGGATCGGCCGAAGGGTGGGCCACGATGAAGTCCTTCCCACCGGTCTCGCCGACGACTCGCGGGTAGCTTCTGTATCCTTCGAGCCCGTCACCGATGCGCTTCCACAGGTGCTGGAATACGGTCGTGGAGCCTGTATAGTGCAATCCGGTGAAGTCTGGGTGCCCGATAAGGGCGTCGGTCACCCCGGCCGGATCTCCCGGAACGAAGTTGATGACGCCTGGGGGGAGGCCCGCTTCTTCGAACAGCTTCATGACGAGGTAGTTGCTGTACATGGCCGCGGTCGAGGGCTTCCAAAGGACGACGTTGCCCATCAAGGCCGGGGCCGCCGGGAGGTTACCCGCGATCGCCGTGAAATTGAACGGCGTCACCGCGTAGACGAAGCCTTCCAGAGGCCGATATTCCGTGCGGTTCCACACGCCCGTCGAAGAGCTCGGCTGCACGGCGTAGATCTCCTCGGCGTACCGCACGTTGAACCGCAGGAAGTCGATGAGCTCGCATGCCGCGTCGATCTCCGCCTGATGTGACGTCTTACTCTGACCGAGGACGGTCGCTGCGTTGATCCGCTGCCGCCAAGGGCCGGCGAGAAGGTCGGCCGCGCGGAGGAAGATGCTGGCCCGGTCCTCCCAGGGCATCGTCGACCAATCGTGCCATGCCGCCTGGCTGGCTTCGATCGCCCGGGCCACCTCGGTGGGGCCTGCGCGATGCCAGAGTGCGAGCGTTCGCTGGTGGTCGTGGGGGGAGGCGGCGCGTTCCGTGTCGCCCGTGCGCACCTCTTCGCCTCCGATGATGAGTGGGATGTCGAGGGGGTCGAGGCCCCGGTGTCGGGACAGCTCGGCCTCGAGTTTGTGCCGCTCCGGCGTTCCCGGCGCGTAGGACAGCACCGGCTCGTTGTCGGGGCCGGGTACGATGATCCTTCCATTCATGATACTGCCTCTCTCGGTCTTTCGGTTTGTCACCTTGGCGGGCGACCGGCCCGTGGTCGGGCGGCGGGAAGAAGCGGAGTCCACCCTACCCATGACCGGGTCGTGGTGTCAATTCGAGCTTGCGAAATGAGCGAAGCGCGCCCAATCTACTGGGTTAGTCGGGATGTGAGGGGCATCGGGGTGGCCGACCGCGTGGGGTGCTGTTGATCTTATGCACGGTGTTCGCATGTTTATCCCTTCACTTCCCGTCCGCGCACAGGATCGAGCCTTACTTCATACGACTTCAAGCGGAAGTTGGGCGCGCGCATATGTCACATCGCTGCATGCGTTCCGGCCGGGCGGCGCCCGCACCAGAACGTCAGGCTCCGATACCTTCACTGGAGACGAGGTATGAGATATCCCATGTCCAAAGTACGAACGGCCCTCTATGGGTCACTCGCGCTTCTGGCTCTCCTGGTGGTTCCTTCGGTCGCAGCTGCGCAGACCGGAACCGTCCAGGGCCAGATCGTAGATGCAAGCACCGGCCAACCTCTCCCATCCGCACAGGTGACGGTGGACGGGGCGGGACTGGGTGGATTGACGAACCAGCAAGGCCGGTTCCTCATTCTGAACGTGCCCGTGGGTCAGCAGACGGTCCGCGCGCTGCTCATCGGCTACACGCCCGAGCAGGCGACGGTCACCGTCGCGGCCGGACAGACCGCCACGCTCGACTTCCGCCTCGGAGCGTCCGCGCTCGAGATGGACGAGATCGTCGTGACCGGAACGGGTCGTCCTACCGAGCGTCGTAGGCTCTCGGCCGAGGTGTCGGTGGTCGGCGCGGAC
>JBBDSN010000178.1:0-3370 GCA_040904885.1 Gemmatimonadota bacterium
GGGCGGGGTGGTGCACCGCGGACTCCTCGACGAATTTCCCTCCTGAGATCGCCGATCCGGACGTGATTCCCGGCGCGGTGCCTGCGAAACCCCTCAAACAGGCCATCTGTGTCCGACGCCTCGATCCTGACGGACCTCGGAGTGATTCTGGTCACCGCGTCGGTGTTCTCCCTGTTGGCGCGGTCGCTGCAGATTCCCTCGATCGTCGCCTACATCCTGGCCGGCCTCCTTCTCGGACCGGTGACGGGACTCGTGGAGGTCAGCGAGGGTGTCGAGCTCGCATCCGAGATGGGCATCGCCCTGCTGCTCTTCCTCGTGGGCCTCGAGCTGTCGTTCGCCGCGATCCGTGACCTCGGGAAGGTCGCAGCCGTCGGTGGCACCGTTCAGGTGACCGCGTCCGCCATCATGGGGGCCGGGATCGCTCTCGGACTCGGCTTCTCCCTCCAGGACGCGGCTTTTCTCGGTGTCGCGCTCTCCTTCAGCTCCACCGTCGTGGTCGTGAAGCTTCTGGAACAAAGGGGGGACCTGCAGGAGACCTACGGGCGCGTGACGCTCGGCATCCTCCTGGTGCAGGACCTCCTCGTCGTGGTCGTGCTGACGTTCGTGGCGGGACTCGGGCGGGAGGCAGAGACCGATCTCGTGGGAATGGCGACCGACCTCGTCCTGTCCTTCGGTGGCATGGGCGTCCTCGTGGCGATCGCCATCGGAGCTTCGCATGCGCTGCTGCCTCGCGCCTTCCGATGGATCGGCACGTCCCCTGAAGCGACACTGGTGTGGAGCCTGTCGTGGTGCTTCTTGCTGATCATGGGGGCCCAGGCCATGGGGCTTTCGGTCGAACTCGGCGCCTTTCTCGCGGGCGTGGGGCTGGCACAGCTACCGTTCAACGACGATCTGAGGCGCCGGGTCAGCCCCTTGGTGAACTTCTTCATCGCGGTCTTTTTCGTCACGCTCGGCATCCACATGGATCCTGCCGGTGCGCTCTCCCGGTGGCCCGCGGCGCTGGCGCTGATCGCCTTCGTCATGGTCGCCAAGCCCGCGATCCTGCTCGCGGCCATCCCCCGGCTCGGGTTCGGTGAGCGGACGGCCGCGCTGGCGGGGCTGACCCTGGCTCAGACGTCGGAGTTCTCCTTCATCCTCGCCGGTCTCGGGCTCTCCGCGGGGTTGATCGGACAGGAGCTGCTGTCGCTGATCGGGCTCATCGGTCTGGGCACGATGGGCCTGTCGGCCGCGCTCATCCTGAATTCGCGACGCGTCTACGTGCGTCTACGCGCCTCGGGCATCCTACGGATCTTCCGGGCTCCTCACGAAGGACCCAGGGACAAGGACGAGGCCGGTAGCGGTCACGGCCCTGCTTTCGGACTCCGCGACCACGTGATCGTGGTCGGCATGAACTCGCTCGGTAAGCGCATCGTGGCCGGTGTACGGGATCGTGGTGTGGCGACGCTGGCCATCGATATCGATCCATTCAAGCTCTTCGACGTCGAGGGTCCGACGCTCGTGGGCAACACGGACGACCTCTCCGTGTTGGAGTCGGCTGGAATCCGCAAGGCACGGCTACTCGTGTCCGCGCTGCAGATCGAAGGTGCGAACAACCTGCTGGCGTACCGGTGCCGGACCCTGGGCGTGCCCTGCAGCATCCACGCATTCGACGTCGCGGTGGTGTCGGACCTGAAGGTCATCGGGGCGACGCATCTCATGGACTCCAAGACGGCTGGCACGCGCCGTCTCAGTGAGGCGCTCCGCGCCGAGGGGATCTACGGATGACCGAGATCGCGCTCTTGCTGCTGGCCGCCGCCACGGGGTTCGGGATCTCCCGTGCGTTGGGCCTGCCCGCGATTCCGTTCCTGATCGTGTCCGGCTTCGGTCTATCGTTCGTGGCGCATGTCGAAGAAGCTTTCCTCCAAGACAACCTCGTGCTCGGGATCACGTTCTTGGTGTTCGTCGCCGGGATCGAATTGAACCCGCAGAGGGTGCGTCGACAGAAGAGCGCCGCGGTTGCCGTGGGTTTGACCCAGTTCCTGGTGCTCGGCGGGCTCGGGTACATGGCCGGGCGGGCATTGGGGTTCGACACGCATGCGTCCATCTATCTCGCTCTGGCGCTCACCGCGAGCTCGACACTCGTGGTCGTGCGCATCCTTCAACAGCGGCGGCAATTGTTCGAGGGCTTCGGGCGCCTGGTCATGGGCGTTCTGCTTTTGCAGGACCTTGCGATCATTCTGTTGATTCCGGTTGTGACGCGCCTGCCGGAGGGCTTCGTGTCGGTGTCCACGGGCGTGGGTGCCACGCTGCTCCTGGTGGCGATCTCATACGTACTCCTCCGGTGGGTCCTACCCGAGCTGCTGCGCCGGATCTCGCTGGACGAGGAACTGCTGCTGCTCGCGGTGCTCGCCCTCCTCTTCCTGTTCTTGTTCGTCTCGGACCGCATGGGGGTGCCCCTCGTGGCCGGCGCGTTCTTGGCGGGCCTCGCGCTCTCGTCGTTCCCGGTGAACGGCGTCGTGCGAGGTCAGCTGAGCTCGCTCGCGGATTTCTTCACGGCCACGTTCTTTACCGCGCTGGGGGCGAGCCTCGGTGTGCCATCGGGTACCGAGCTGCTCCAGGCCGCCGCACTCGCCATCGTCGTCCTGGTGGTCACTCCCCCCCTGGTCGCGATCATCGCGGAGTGGGCGGGTTTCTCCGCGCGACCCGCGATCTTCTCGGGGCTCCTGCTGTCGCAGACGAGTGAGTTCTCGCTCGTGGTCGGGCTCCAGGGCGTCGTGGCAGAGCAGATCCTCCCGGGCACGTTCACCGTCATCGCTCTCGTCACCCTGATGACGATGACGTTGACGCCGTTCCTCGCGAACGACCGTCTGTCGCTGGGCCTCATGCGATTCCACCCGGCTCGCAGGGGAACTCCCCAGCCAGCGGACCCTCCGAGCGACCACGTGCTCATGCTCGGGTGCGGCGTGAGCGGCATGCCTCTTCTCGAGACGCTCCTGATCGGTCCGTATCCCGTTGTGGCGGTCGACGACGATCCCCAGATCGTACAGCGGGTGCGGGATGCGGGTGTCGAGGCGATCCGAGGGGACGCCGCAGACGTCGAACTGCTGAGGCGCGCTGGGGCGGATCGGGCCCGGGTGGTCGTGTCGACGGTCAGGCGCATCGAAGACAACGGCCCGTTGCTGGAAATGACCGCGGGCCGGGTGCCGGTGCTCGTTCGCGCCTTCAATGTGGAGGACGCCGCCTGGGTCGACGCCCGCGGTGGGCGAGCCGTCCTTTATTCGGACGCGGCGGCCGAAGGATTCCTGGAGTGGTTCGACCGGGATGGATGGGTGGAGCCGGATGCTTTGGAGGACGAGGAAATGGAGCAGGTGCTCTGAATCGGTGGTGGGGG
>JBBDSN010000179.1:0-3327 GCA_040904885.1 Gemmatimonadota bacterium
CCGACCCCCCGATGAAGGCGATGCCGGCCGTGCTGATGCTCGCGATGAGCGTGGCGATCATCCTGCTCTGAGGAGCCACCACTCCGGAGTACTGAGGTCCTGGCCCTGAGCATGGCCCGGTCTTTGCGCACAACTGCAGCTACTGAAGGGACACCCTGACCCGGTCCGTGAGGTGGTACATGCAGAGAGCCCGGCCAGCGTTCGGTCTCCGTTTCACGACGACATCCCTCCCGAGCGTGCGCCGCAGGGGTGGGGCGAGCGCATCTCGAGGTCCCGGGTTCCTAATCGGTACGGTGGTCTGCGTGGCTGCCGCGCTCACCCTCGCCGGGTGCGATCCCGGGGTGACCGACCCGCCCATCGACCCCGTCGCGACGGGACCGGCCGGTGAGGCCGAGTTCACGGTCGTGGGGATGGGCCTCGTTTCCGACCGATCCACGTCGGACCTCTGGGCGCACGGGAGCGTCGCGTACACCGGCACGCGCAACTGCGAGGGTTCCGTATGCGGCAACCGCCTGTACGCGTGGGACATCGGCGATCCATCGAACATCGTCCTGACGGACTCCGTGCTGGTCGACGCCACCCGGGTGAACGACGTGAAGATCTCCGAGGACGGCGGGTTGGCTGTGCTGACGCACGAGGGGGCCGCCGATGGGCTCAACGGCATCACGCTGCTCGACATGACCGATCCGCTGCACCCCACGGTGATCACCCGGTACGTGGGGGACTGCTCGACGCCCACGACTCCTTCCTGCCTCGGTGGCGGCATCCACAACGTCTGGATCGATGGCGGCTTCGTCTACGCCGTGGAGGAAGACGGCGGGCTCCACATTCTCGACGTAAGTGATCCCCGGGAGCCGCAGGAGGTGGCGCTCTTCCACGCCGGCTCGTCGCACCCGCACGACGTTCTGGTTCGGGACGGGTTGGCCTTCGTGTCGCATTGGGACGCTGGGCTCGTGATCGTCGACGTGGGCAACGGCATGCGCGGGGGCTCACCCGCAAATCCCGTGGAAGTCTCCCGCATCGAGATCGCGGATGGGGCCATGCACAATGCCTGGTACTGGCCCGAGCGCGGATACGTCTTCGTGGGCCAGGAGAGCTATGAGGAGCCAGCCGGCCGGATGAGCGTGGTGGACGTGTCCGACCTCACGGCCCCGGTGACCGTGGCCGAGTATGCCGTGGAGGGTAGCCCGCCCCACAATTTCTGGTTGGACGAGGATCGCGGCATTCTCTACGCCGCCTGGTATTGGAAGGGCTTACACGCCATCGACGTGAGCGGGGATCTCGAGGGCGACCTCGCCGGGCAAGGGCGACTCTACGCATCCATCCGGCCGCGTGGCCCGCGCGGGGCAGCGAGCATCTGGGCTCCCCAGCTGCACGAGGGGCTCATCTTCGCATCCGACAAGGTCAACGGATTATGGGCGCTCCGCTTCACCGTGGAGTAGGTGTGTAGCCACGTTGGGCGCCCCGCTACGCACCCGCCCGGCCGCAGCACTTCTTGAACTTCCGGCCGCTGCCGCAAGGGCACGGGTCGTTCCGGCCAGTGCGCTGCTCGGTGGTGGCTCGCACGGGCTGTGGGCGCCGCTCGGCCATCCTCCGGCGTAGGAGGTCTCGCCCCATCGACGCGTAATCGACGAGGGCACCGGGCCACATCGCCCGGACCGTCTCCGCGAGCTCCTCGACGGACCGCTCGGCCTCGCCCAACGTCCGGGCGTACTTTTCGGCGAGCTCCCGCGACGCGAAGAACGACAGGGTGAACACGAGCATGCCGAGCCGCTTGTCGTCCTCGTCCTCGTCCTCGATCTCCCAGAGATCCTCGAGCCAGGCGTGGCCGAGCAGGAACCCCTGGCACCACTCGGAAGCCTCGGCACCGGCCTCCAGGTTGGCCATGATATCGTCAAGGAAGAGCCCCTCGGACGGCCCGAAGCGCTTCTGGTTGACCCCCTTCTGGATCTCGTTGTAGAGCAGGATGAGCGGCCGGAGGAGCGCGTTCGCCTCAGCCTCGGACGCCCCCACCACGACGTCGTCGAGCAGGAACTCGATCCACTGTGAGGGCTGCACCACCTCGGGCGCGCACGCGATGGTGAACAGGAAGCCCTCGAGCGTGCGGAGCGAGCGCACGGGACCGGACGCGCCCTCCGCCTCGAATACCCGCCGGAGCGCCTCCGCCCCCTCCGTGTCCAGGGTCCGCCAGCCCGGGAGCGGAGGACCGTGCAGCAGCCTCTCCCTATCCCACTCCGGACGGAGGCGCGGCTTCGGAGTCACGCGCTCCTCGAGCAGCCCCAACTCGATCTGCGCGTCCTCCCAGTCGCCCATGTGCATGAGATCGACGCGCTCCGCTCCGAACGCGGCCTCCATCAGGGGCGCGGCCTCGGTCGCGGCCAAGTCCACGAGGCGGCCGATGACGACCGCGTTGAGATAGGGGCTCTCCCGCTCGAACCCCTCCAGCATGGCGGAGAGCGCCTCCACACAGGCGGCTCGATGAGTCGGATGCATCGCGCCGATCCGCTCGAGCCCCTCCGCTACGCACATCCGGGCGAACTCTTCCCGTCGGGGATTCACCCCGAGCGCGCGGAGCGCGGGCAGCGCGCCCGGCCCGATCCGCGCGAACACCGTCGGCAGATCCATCAGGGCCCAGTCGTCACCCGACCCCTCATCGAGGGTGCTCAGGAGCGGCTCCACCGCCCGCTCCGAGCCCATCACCCCGAGCGCGCGCCATGCGTGCACCGGAACCCAACGATCCGGATCATCCTCGCTGGCGTCGAGCAGCTCCGGGTCGGTGGCGAGAGCGATGAGGCCGGCTTCGTCGCTGGCATCGACGCCATAGTCCGCGTCGGCCAGCCATTCATTCCAGGCGGGCTCGGGAAGGGCGCGGAGGCGCTCACGTAGGGAGACGTCGTGGTCGGTCATGGGATCTGGCGGATATTCGAGAGGGACAGGGGTCGTGCCTGCGGACGCGGGTCGCGCTATCATCGGCTCCGCAGGAGTCACCGTCCACCCCCTCCCCTCGCACCGTGCCCTCACGTGGATGGCCCGGGGGCACGGATACGAGATCACGAGCCTCGACATGCACCACGCGTACGTGCACACGCGACGGGCGGCCGAGGCGTGCGGGGTGGTGGGTCGGCGCTCCTCGCCATCCTCTTCGATGAACCGGAGGCCTCGGCCATGGTACGGGCCGTGGCCAAGGATCCGACACGGCTCGTCGGAGCCCCGACCCTCGTGGAGGCATCAGCTGTGCTGACGGCCCGGAATTGGTAAGGGGGTCGGCGATCCCGCGGTCCTGAACTACGGGGACTGCCTGAGCTACGGCATCGCCATGGCGGCGCG
>JBBDSN010000180.1:0-3296 GCA_040904885.1 Gemmatimonadota bacterium
TCGTTGGCGACCCGGATGCCGTCCGCTTCGTCCTCCACTTCGATGATCGACGCGACCGGACCGAAGAGCTCTTCGCCGTAGGCCGGCATGCCTGGTTTCACGTCGGTGAGCACCGTCGGCGGGTAGAACGATCCGGGGCCGTCGGGCACCTCGCCTCCGAGAAGGCAGCGGGCCCCGGCCTCGATACTGTCGATGACCTGCCGGTGAAGCTCGTCGCGCAGGTCTTCCCGGGCCTGGGGACCCAGGTCCACGCTCTCGTCCATCGGATCGCCCATACGGGCGGCTTTCATCCGCTCGACCATCCGACGCTCGAACGCCTCCTTCAGCGACTTCACGACGACGAATCGTTTCGCCGCGATGCAGCTCTGGCCCGAATTCACGAGTCGGCTCTTCACACACGTTTCCACGGTGGCGTCGAGGTCGGCGTCCTCGAGCACGAGATAGGCGTCGCTCCCTCCGAGCTCCAGCACGGTCTTCTTGATGAGCGAGCCTGCCTTGGCCGCGATGGTCTTTCCGGCCCGCACGCTCCCGGTCAACGTCACGGCCCGAACGAGCGGGTGCTCGATCACCTTGTCCGAGACATCGTGCCCGATCAGGAGCGACCGAAAGAGGCCCTGTGGAAAGCCGGCATCGCGGAATATCTCCTCGATCGCCAGCGCGCATCCCGGTACGTTGGCGGCGTGCTTGAGCAGTCCGGCATTGCCGGCCATGAGGTTGGGCGCTGCGAACCGGAACACCTGCCAAAACGGAAAATTCCACGGCATGATCGCCAGGATGGTCCCGAGCGGCTCGTACGCGATGTACGTCTCGGCGTCGGTGTCGGGCGTGCCGACGGGGATCGGGGCCAGTTGCTCTTCTGCCTCCTTCGCATAATAGTCGCACACCCATGCGCACTTCTCCACCTCCGAGCGGCCTTCCGCGAGCGGCTTTCCCATCTCACGGGCCATCAGTCCCGCGTAGTGCTCCACCCGGTCCCGAAGGAGCTCGGCGGCCCGATACATGAGCCGGGCTCGCTGCTCGAAATCCGTGTGGCGCCAAGCCTCGTGCGCCTCATGTGCCGCCCGGATCGCGGCTTCGGCCTCCGACCACGAATTCTCTTCGTAGTCGCGGATGGTCTCTCCGGTCGCGGGGTTCACAGCGGTCAGTGTCACGAGGGTGACTCCGTTCTCGAGGGGGCTGCTCTCGATGCAGACTACCCAACGCCCGCCCGCCCCGGAACCCCTCAGGCGGTTGCCATCCTCTCGGAGACGGGCCAAGCTAACGCCTGACTCCGAACGTCCGAGCTCGATCCACCCTGCAGGAGGCTTCCCCCGATGCGGTCCGTTCCGGCACTTCTCGGCTTGGCTCTGACGGTCACCCTCACGGGGGTGCTCGACGCCCAGGCCGTCACCAACCCGTACCGACCCGATTATACGTGGGGAGACCTGCCCGACGGGAGGTCGTGGGGATCGGTCAGCGCCATGTACCCGTCTCCCGAAGGAGACCTCTGGGTCGCGGAGCGGTGCGGGCAGAATACCTGTGTCGGATCGGACGTCGATCCGGTGCTGCTCCTCGACACGGACGGGAACGTGCTCCGGAGCTTCGGGTCCGGCTTGCTGGCCTGGCCGCACGGGATGTTCGTCGAGTCGAACGGCAACGTGTGGATCACCGACGGGTCGGCGTCGGGCGCCGAGGACGTGGGGCTTGGCCATGCGGTACGGAAGTTCAGCTCCACGGGCGAGTTGCTCATGACGCTCGGCGTGCCCGGGGAGCCGGGTGATCCGCCGACGCATCTCACCCGGCCGAACGACGTGCTCGTCGCACCCGACGGGAGCATCTTCGTAGCCGACGGCCACGGACCCGCCGGGCCGAACCGCATCATGAAGTTCGCCGCCGACGGCACACATGTCGCGACGTTCGGGGAGTCGGGGTACGCGCCGGGCGAGTTCCTCGAGCCTCACGCCCTGGCCATGGATTCGCAGGGGCGGCTGTTCGTGGGAGACCGCTACAACAACCGGATCCAGATCTTCGACCAGGAGGGGAGCTTCATCGCGGCGTGGACGCAGTTCGGTCGACCGAGCGGCCTCTTCATCGACGAGAACGACCTGATCTACGTCGCCGACTCGGAGTCGGGTCCCGCGCGCAACGATTACACCGGCCAGCGGAACGCCGGTTGGGAGCGGGGGATCCGCGTCGGTGACGCGAGGACCGGCTGGGTCTTCCACTTCATCCCCGAAACCTGGAACAACCCGAACCTCGGCGTCATGAGCTTCAGCGGACCCGAGGGCGTGGCCGTGGACAGCGAAGGCAACATCTACGGAGGCGAGGTGTCGCAGCGCCGGGTCGTGAAGCACATGCGCATCCAGCCGGTGATGGTGCCGAGGCGGCCGCCGGGAGGGTGAGTCCCAGGGCGAGGGCTCACACACGCCGTGCTGTTCGCCGTTGCATCCTTGGCGGTTCCATGGTGCTGGCTGCGGTCGTTCCGGCGTCGTGCAACGATGCGCCGGACAGAGATCGTCCGGTCGAATTTCCGGAGCGCTGGATCGACGGCACCGACAGCGAAGAGCCGAGCTTTCAGGTTCACGAGCTCGCGGCCGGTACGTGGATCATCCGGCAGTCGCTGACCACGCACTTCGAGGCGCCGTTTCTATACCTGCTGGCCGGCGACGAAAGGGCCCTGCTTCTCGACACGGGGGCGACGACCGAGCCCTGGATACGTCAGGTGGTCGACGAGCTGATCGGTGAAGCATTTCCCCTCATCGTCGCGCATTCGCACGCGCATGGCGATCACGTCGCCGGCGATTTCGAATTCCGGTCACGGCCGAATACGGAGATCGTCGGTCATGCTGTGGGGGACGTCGCGCGTTTTTACCGGTTGGAGCGTTGGCCCCACGCGTCCACCTCTCTGGAGCTCGGCCGGCGACCATTGCTGGTGATCCCGATCCCGGGACACGAACCCTCGAGCATCGCCGTTTTCGACGAGCGAACGGGAGTCCTTCTCTCGGGGGACTCCCTCTACCCTGGTCGGCTTTACGTGCGTGATTTCGCGGCGTACCGCGCGAGCGTGGACAGGTTGGTCGAGACGCTTGCCGAGGCCTCGGTGTCCTGGGTGCTCGGGGCCCATATCGAGATGACGGACCAGCCCGGCGTGGACTATGAACAACGTCAGGTCAGCCATCTTGGTGAACGCCCACTGGAAATGACCTGGGATCACCTGTTGGAGCTCCAACATGCGTTGTCGACGATGGGCGAGGCCGCCGAGTACACGGTGCGCGACGCCTTCATCGTGTATCCCCTCGACTAGCCGTCGACTGGAT
>JBBDSN010000181.1:0-19626 GCA_040904885.1 Gemmatimonadota bacterium
CCGGACCCAACGTCTACATCTGCAACGAGTGCATCTCGCTCTGCAACGAGATCCTTGCGGAGGAAGAAGAGCGGGAAGCGCAGGAACAGGTCGTCCCGAGCCCTACGCCCGAAGAGATCAAGGTGATTCTCGACGAGTACGTGATCGGGCAGGAAGCCGCCAAGCGCGCGCTTTCGGTCTCGGTCTACAACCACTACAAGCGCGTCAATCACCACGGCGTGCTCGATGAAGTGGAGATCGACAAGGCCAACATCCTGCTCATCGGATCGACCGGGGTCGGAAAGACGCTTCTCGCCCAGACGTTGGCGCGCACGCTGAACGTTCCGTTCACGATCGCGGACGCGACGACACTCACCGAGGCCGGATACGTCGGTGAGGATGTCGAGAACATCCTGGTGCGCCTCCTGCAGGCCGCCGACTTCAACGTGGCGGATTGCGAGCGCGGCATCGTCTACATCGACGAGATGGACAAGATCGCGCGCAAGTCGGAAAACCCGTCCATCACGCGGGACGTGTCGGGCGAAGGCGTGCAGCAGGCGCTCCTGAAGATCCTGGAAGGGACGGTCGCGAGCGTGCCGCCGCAGGGCGGGCGTAAGCATCCGCAGCAGGAGTACATCCAGATCAACACGCGGAACATCCTGTTCATCTGTGGTGGCGCATTCGACGGGCTCGAGAAGATCATCGAGAGCCGGGTCGGCCGGCGGCGGATCGGCTTCGGCGACGAGCGCACCGGAACCGACGCGGCCACGTTGCTCGAAGTCGTTGAGCCCGAAGATCTCCAGCGCTACGGACTGATTCCGGAACTGGTGGGCAGGCTTCCGGTCACGGTGCACCTCGAGGACCTCGACGAGGAAGCGCTCGTGCGCATCCTGCAGGAGCCCAAGAACGCGCTGGTCAAGCAGTACCAGAAGATGTTCGAGCTCGAAGGCATCGGCCTGACCTTCGACCCGGCGGCGATCCTGGCGATCGCCAAGAAAACGCTCGACCGGGGCACGGGGGCCCGTGGCCTCCGCTCGATCATCGAAGGTGTGATGCGAGACATCATGTTCGAACTCCCCTCCCGATCAGACGTGCGCGAGGTGGTGGTGACACCGGAGTCGATCGACCACGGAGTACCGCCACTGCTCGTGCTCGATCCCGAAGAGCGCAAGAAGGAGGCGTGACCGAGGGCGTCGCATGGCCGACCTGATCAGGGTGGACGACCGGATCGACATTCCGGATCGACTGCCGGTCGTCGCGCTCCGTGACCTCGTCTTCTTCCCCTACGTCGTGCTTCCGATCCTCGTCGGACGCCATCGATCCCTGGCAGCCCTCGAGGAAGCCAGTGACCACCACGACGGCCGCGTCGTACTGCTCGCGCAAAAGGATCCGACGGTCGACGATCCTGGGTCTGGAGACCTCTTCCGCATCGGTACCGTGGCCCGTGTCGTCCAGATGTCGACCCTACCGGACCGCACCTGCCGGGTCGTGCTCGAGGGTCTCGGGCGTGTGCGTGTGCGCCGTGTCTCCACTTCGTCGGAGGCGCTGCGAGCCACCGTCGAACTCCTCGTGGAACGTGAAGCCGAGACACCGGAGCAGGCGGAAGACCCCGACATCGCACGCCTCGTGCGCTCGGTCACACACCTCTACCGGGAGTACGCGCGGATCCACGACCGCATTCCGGAAGAGCTTTCGGACACCGTGACAGCGGAGGGAGACTGCGTCCGTTTCGCGCATCTCGTCTCCGGTCACGTCATCGTCCCGTCACTCGAAAAGCAAGAGATTCTCGAGGCGGAGGAGCTCCCGCATGCCCTCGAGCTCCTCCGTGAGATGCTCTCCCGTGAGCTCGAGATTCTCCGTATCGAGAGAAAGCTCGACCGCCAGATCCACATGCAGCTCGGCGGCGACGAAGTCATCGGGCTGAAGCACGTCCGGCGAGACGTCAGGGAAGACGCCGACGAATGGCAGGAGCTGGCCGACCGGATCCGCGCGACGGAGCTCCCGGACGCCGTCCGGGAGCGCGCGGACAAGGAGCTGGCGCGACTGCGCACGCTCAACCCGGTGGCGCCGGAATCCGCGGTCATCAGAAACCATCTCGACTGGATTGTCGCCCTGCCGTGGGCCGCCCGGTCGGTCGACAACCTCGACGTCCAGCATGCGACCGAAGTCCTCGACACCGAACACTTCGGTCTGGACGAGGTGAAGGACCGTATCCTCGACCACGTCGCCGTGCTGTCGATGGTGCGGAAGATGCGCGGACCGATCCTGTGCCTGGCGGGTCCGCCCGGCGTGGGGAAGACCTCGCTCGGGCGCAGCATCGCGAACGCGCTGGGACGCGAGTTCGTGCGCGTCAGTCTCGGCGGCATCCGTGACGAAGCGGAGATCCGGGGGCATCGACGCACCTACGTGGGAGCGCTTCCCGGACGGATCATCCAGGGGATGCGGAGGAGCGGCACCCGAAACCCCGTTTTCTTGCTGGACGAAGTGGACAAGCTGGCCCGCGACTTCCATGGGGATCCCGGTGCGGCGCTCCTCGAAGTCCTGGACCCCGAGCAGAACCGCACCTTCACCGACCACTACCTCGAGGTCGAGTTCGATCTTTCAGACGTCCTCTTCGTAGCCACCGCGAATACATTGCAGGACATTCCGGAGCCCCTCCGGGACCGTATGGAGATCATCCGGCTCCCCGGGTATCTCCTCACGGAGAAGCGCCAGATCGCGACGCGCTACCTGTGGCCTCGACAGCTCGAGCGCCACGGGCTCGGAGAGAACGATGTCATGCTGGCACCCGAAGCGGTCGGCGAGGTGATCGAACGCTACACCCGCGAAGCCGGAGTCCGTGAACTCGAACGGCGCTTCTCGCGCGTCGCGCGCAAGCTCGCGCGGGCGGTCGCTGACGACGCCCCGGCGCGGACCGAGGTCCGCAGGGAAGACCTGCGCGCGCTGCTCGGCCCCCCGCCCTACCACCCGCCGGACCGGGACCGGGACGGCGACCGGGTGGGGATCGCGAACGGACTCGCGTGGACGGCCACCGGCGGTGAGATCCTCGATGTCGAGGTGGCCATCGTTCCGGGCAACGGCCAGCTGCGCCTCACGGGGACCCTGGGCGACGTGATGAAGGAGTCTGCCCAAGCGGCGGTCACCTACGCACGCTCGCGCTCCGCACTGCTCGGACTCGCTCCGGACTTCCACGAGCGTCTCGACGTGCACATCCACCTTCCGGAGGGCGCCACGCCGAAGGACGGACCTTCCGCCGGCATCACCATCGCCACGGCGCTGATCTCGGCGCTGACGGACCGCCCGACCCGCTCCGATGTCGCGATGACCGGCGAGATCACCCTTCGCGGTCGCGTGCTGGCCGTGGGCGGCATCAAGGAAAAGGCGGTGGCCGCGCTCCGAAATGGAGTGCGCACGGTAGTCCTGCCCGCCGCGAACGCGACCGATCTGGAGCTCCTGCCCGCCGAGGTCACGGACGATGTACGGTTCGAGCTCGTGCGCACCATGGACGAAGTCCTGGGCGCGGTGCTCGCGCCTCCTCCCCGGCGGACCGCCCCTGCCTCCGCGACCCCTACGGGCATCGATGCGGCCCCGCCCCACGGATGAAGATCCGCACGGTGGAATACGCCGGGACGGTGGTGGCGCGAGGGGCACCTCCACCGGGTAACCTCCCACAGGTGGCATTCTCGGGCCGGTCCAACGTCGGGAAATCCTCCCTCATCAACGTGCTGCTCCGTCGCACGAGGTCGAAGATCGCGCGCGTGTCCGCCACGCCGGGGAAGACGCAGGCCCTGAACTTCTACCGGGTCAACGACACGTTCTTTCTCGTCGACCTTCCGGGGTACGGCTTCGCCCGGGTGCCCGAATCGGTACGCGACGCGTGGGCTCGCCTGATCGAGGGGTACCTCTCGAAGTCCCGGGAGCTGCGGGGCGTAGTGCACCTGGTCGACGCGCGCCACCGCCCGACCGGCCACGACCGGCAGATGGTCTCGTACCTGGCCGAGCTCGGCGTTCCATCCCTCATCGTGCTCAACAAGATCGACAAGCTGAAGCGCGGCGAGCGCGCCACCGCGTTCAAGCGGGCCATGAAGGAGCTCGAGGTCGACGAAGCGCAGCTGCTTCCGTTCTCGTCGAAGACCGGAGAGGGGCGGGAGGAGTTGCTCGACGCGCTCGAGGCCCTGATCGAGGGGAACGATGCCAACGCACCCGTCGCGGACCCCGGCAGACCGGAGCAACAGGAGCCAGCCGAACCAGGGGAGAGGGAGGGCGCATGAGCCGGCGACCCGGGAGCTGCGTCCGTGGGCGAGGAGCGGTCGCCCCGGTGGTGGCAGTGGGCGCTGTTCTCACGGGCTGCAGCCTGTCGTCGGCCGGTCCCCCCGCCGCGATAGACCCTTTGCCCCCACCGGGCTACGGGACGCTCTCCCAACGTGAGGTGTCCCTCAGTCTTCGTAGCGGGGACCTGCAGCTCATGGTGACCCCACTGGCCGAATCGGTGCTGGTCGCCACGGCGCCCGACACGTACCGCCGCCTCTCCGCGCTGGCCGCCCCACATCGTGTGGGTGCGGAAGAAGCCTCCCTCTTCCTCGTCTCGTTCTTCTCCGACCAACCGGACGTGCGCTTCGTGCCCGAAGAGGTGCAGTTCATCTCCCGGGGCCTGCGGGTGCGCGCCCGATCCATCGAGCCGTTGACGCCCGGCTGGGGCGTCCGCCGCGTCGATCAACGAGCCACGGAAATGGCGGTTTACGTGTTCGATCGCGCCGTGGACCTGGAGTCGGACGTGGTGCTCCAGTACGGCTTCGAGCGGAGCAACGAATGGAGCATCATCCTGCCTCGGGTGCAGGCGGAACGGGCACGGGCTCGGGCCCGGGCGGGAGTCCCGGACGGTGTCGAGGACGCTCAGTCCTCCAGATCGTACTTCGAGATTTTCCGGTAGAGGGTTCGCTCGCCGATGCCGAGCAGCTCGGCGGCTTTCCTCCGATTCCCGTCGACTTCGGACAGCGCCGCCTCGATAGCCCGGCGCTCCATCTCGTCGATCGTCATTCCCGGGCGGAAGACGACAGTCCGCGGGTCAGGTTCGAGCTCACGGCCATAGTCCGCCGTATCGACGGGCGACCCACCGGCTTCCTCCTCGGAAGGCTCGCCAGGGGCGTAGGGACCGATCTCGACGGCATCCTCGAACCGCGCTCCGGAACCAGGACGGGTCAATCGGCCGAGGATGGCGCTGTCGACTCCGCCGAGGACCGGTTGCTCCCGACGGTACGTCTCGAACTCGCGTCGCAGGTCGTCGACATCAACCCGTAGCTCGACGAGCGTCCGAAAGACGAATTCCAGCTCCGGCCTCAGCTTCCGCGTCTCGCCATCTCCGGATTCCCCCGAGCGCGGGATCCGGGTGGGGAGGAGCGACATGCCACGCCCCGCGCGAATCTCGTCCGGAATGTCTTCGGGCCGGATCATCCGCCCATGCGCCAGGACGACCATGGATTCCACGAGGTTGCGGAGCTCGCGCACGTTTCCCGGCCAGGAGTAGTCACGCAGCACTGCCATGGCCTCAGCCGAGATACCCGGAAAATCGAGATCGTGGGCTTCGGAGACCTCCCGCACGAAGGTCTCAACCAGGAGCGGAATGTCGTCGCGGCGCTCACGCAACGGAGGGAGCTCGATGCTCAGCACGTTCAGCCGGAAGAACAGATCCCGCCTGAATTCGCCGATCGCCACGAGTTGCCGGAGGTCCTGGTTCGTGGCGGTGACGACACGGACGTCGACCTTGACGGTGCGCTCGCCTCCAACCCGGTGGAACTCCTTCTGCTCGAGCACGCGCAAGAGCTTCGTCTGCGTCGCGAGGGGCATCTCTCCGATCTCGTCGAGGAAGATCGTGCCTCCGGTTGCAAGCTCGAACAAACCCCGCCGTGAGTCGATGGCACCCGTGAACGCCCCCTTCTCGTGCCCGAAGAGCTCGGACTCGAGCAGGGTCTCGGAAAGGGCGGCCACGTTGACCGCGATGAAGGGATTGTGGCGCCGAGGGGACAGGGCATGGAGACCCCGTGCGACCAACTCCTTCCCCGTGCCGGATTCGCCCGTAACGAGGACGGTCGACCCCACGGGGGCGATCTGCACCACCCGTTCGAGGACCTGGTGCATGGCGTCGGTCTGCCCGACGATCCCGGTGACCCTGCGAAGGCGTTGCCGCTCGACGAGGTTGCGTCCGACGAGCACGATGTCGGCGACGGGTGTGGAGCGGGGAAAGACGTCCGTGAAGCGGGGCCTGAGCGCCGGTTTCAGGTCGTTGCCCGCGGCGATGGCCAGGATCGGGACCTTCAAGACGTCACGCGCCTGCTCGGCCAGCGTGCCTCCGCCTTCTTCCACGTCACCGGTCAGGACGAGCAGGGCGATGTCTCCCGCGCCTCCCAGGTCTTCCGTGACTGTCACCAGGTCCACGTCATAGCCCTCCTTCCGAAACCCATCCCGGAGCTTGCCGGCTAGCGGGAGATCATGGGTGGAGACCAGCACGCGGTCCGTGCTCACACCTCTTCCTCCGCGGGCGCCCCGTCCTCGTGCTTGGTATCCCCACCGCGGAGCATCCGCGTGGTGTGAGGAAGGAGCGGCCCAAGCACCTCGAGCCCGTCGGACACCCCCGAGGGGCTGCCCGGAAGGTTCACGATGAGGGTGCGCCCACGCGTTCCGGCCAGCCCGCGCGACAGGGCCGCGAACGGCGTCTTCTCCGCACCCCGCCGCCGCAACGCTTCCGCGATGCCCGTGGCGTCGCGGTGGAGCACGGCTCTGGTAGCCTCCGGCGTGACGTCCCTGGGGGTGAGTCCCGTGCCGCCGGTCGTCACGATCACGTCGACGGTCAATTCGTCCGCCCACGCGACGAGGATCGGCACGATCGCGCCGGTGGCGTCTTCCACGACCTCGCGTGCCACGACCTCGGCATCGACCTCGGCACACCACGACACGATCCGCGCGCCGCTCTCGTCCTCGCGCTCCCCGCGGGCGCAGCCGTCGCTGACCGTCAGCACTCCCACCCTCGTTCTCACCGCCGAATCGACCCCTCCCGGTAGAACGGAGGCCGCACCACCGTGGCGTCGAGCAGGCGCCCGCGCGCGTCGATCTGAAGCGTGGTCCCTTCCGCGGCCAAGGCCGTCGGCACGTACCCCATCGCGACGCCATGCCCGAGCGACGGGCTCACGGTGCCGCTCGTGACGTGTCCGACTTCGGTCCCCTCGGAGCGAACCGGGTAGCCCGGCCTCGGAAAGCCACGCTCCTCGACCCGGAGTCCCACCAGCCGGCGTTCGAGACCAGCCTCCTTTTGCGCTCGAAGCGCGTCACGGCCGACGAAGGGGCCCTTGTCGAGCTTCGTCAGCCAGCCGAGACCCGCCTCGAGAACCGTGTGCTCGGCGTCGAGGTCGTTGCCGTAGAGCGGGTAGCCCATCTCGAGGCGAAGCGAGTCGCGCGCACCGAGTCCGGCCGGTGCCACTCGCTCGCCCCCCTCCTCGAGGAGGAGCGTCCAGAGCGTCACCACGGTCTCCGCGGGAACGTAGAGCTCGAAGCCGTCTTCGCCCGTGTAGCCCGTGGCACTCACGACAGCCGGCGTGCCCCGTACCCCGCCCTCGGCGAACCGGTAATAGGGGATGCCGTCCAGATCCAGATCGACGAGCGGCCGCAGGACCTCCCGGGCCACCGGTCCCTGGAGCGCCAGCAGGGCCATCTCGGTGGACGCGTCCCGCACCTTCACGTCGAGCCCTTCGGCGTGGGACCGGATCCATGTCAGGTCCTTGTGGAGGTTTGCGGCATTCACGACCAGCATGTAGCGGTCCGCGAAGCGGTACACGAGCAGATCGTCGACGACGCCACCGGATTCATCGCACATGGCCGAGTACTGCGCCTGGCCGATCTCCATGCGAGCGGCGTCGTTCACCGAGATCCGCTGCACGAGGTCGAGGGCCTGAGGGCCGGTCACGAAGAACTCGCCCATGTGGGACACGTCGAACAGGCCGGCGGATTCCCGTACGGCGCGATGCTCGGCCGTGATCCCCTCGGCGTAATGGACCGGCATCTCGAACCCGGCGAACGGGACGATCTTGCCACCGAGCTCAACGTGCTCGTCGTAGAGCGGCGTACGCTTCAAGGAATCACTCACCCCATCAACTCCAGTAGAATGGCCTTCTGAATGTGCAGTCGGTTCTCCGCCTCGTCGAACACGCGGGAGCGGGGTCCGTCGATGACGCTCGCCGAGACCTCCTCACCCCGATGCGCAGGCAGACAGTGGAGGAAGATAGCCTCCGGCGTGGCATGCTTCATCAGCGCGTCGTCCACGATGAAGCCGTCGAACGCCTGCATGCGCGCCGCGGCTTCGTCCTCCTGGCCCATGGACGCCCACACGTCGGTGGTGACCACGTCCGCGCCCGACACCGCCTCGGCCGGGTCTCGGGTGAGCATGATGTTCCCGGCAGCGGACGCGCCGTCGAAGACGGCGGGATCCGGATCATATCCCTTGGGACACGCCAGCCGTAACTCGAAGCCCAACCGGAGCGCGGCGTTCAACCAGGAGTTCGCCATGTTGTTCCCGTCCCCGATCCACGCGACGACGCGGTCCTCGTGCACGGGTCCGAACGACTCGGCGATGGTCTGCAGGTCCGCAAGCACCTGGCAGGGGTGAAGCAAATCGGTGAGCGCGTTGACGACGGGAACGGTGGCGTGCCGGGCCAGCTCCTCGACCTCCGCATGCTCGAACGTCCGGATCACGATCCCGTCGACCATCCGCGACAAGACCTGCGCCGTGTCACTGACCTCTTCGCCCCGGCCGATCTGGCTGTCCCGCTCGGAGAGGAAGAGCGCGTGCCCACCCAGCTGGGTCATCCCGACCTCGAACGACACCCGCGTGCGGGTGGAGCTCTTCCGGAAGATCATGGCCAGGCTCTTCCCGGAGAGCCGCGCGGCGTCGTCGCCCTGCTTCAGGCGCCGTGCCCGCTCGAGCAACGCCCCGAGCTCGTCCCGACTGAAGTCCGTGATGGCAAGAAGATGTCGCGTCATAGGATGTACCGGCTGAGGTCTTCGTCGTCCGAAACGCGCGTCAGATGCTCCCGCACGAAGTCCCGGTCGACGAGCACCGGCTCGGAAGCCCGGTCCGGCAAGTTGAAGAGCACGTCCTCGAGCAACGTCGTCATGACCGTCTGGAGACGCCGCGCCCCGATGTTTTCCATGCGATCGTTGAGCGTCATGGCGATCCGGGCGATCTCGTCGACCCCCTCGTCCGTGAACTCGATGCTCGCCCCCTCGGTCTCGATGAGCGCCTTGTACTGCTGAAGCAAGGCATTCTTCGGCTCTTTGAGGATGCGGATGAAGTCCTTCTCGGTCAGGCTCTGCAGCTCGACACGGATCGGGAAGCGGCCCTGGAGCTCCGGAATCAGATCGGATGGCTTGGAGACGTGGAAGGCACCCGCCGCGATGAAGAGGATATGGTCGGTGCGGACGAGGCCGTACTTCGTGGCCACGGTCGACCCCTCGACGATGGGGAGGAGATCCCGCTGCACTCCCTCGCGGCTCACGTCCGGTCCCTGACCCCCGCGATCGCCCGCGATCTTGTCGATCTCGTCGAGGAAGACGATGCCCATCTCTTCGACGCGGTAGAGCGCCTCGTTCACGACCTCGTCCATGTCGACCAGCTTGTCGAGCTCGTCCTGAAGCAGGATGCGCCGTGCCTCGGCCACGCTGACCGTGCGCCGTTTGGTCCGCTTCGGCAGCATATCCTGCAGCATCTCGGTAAAGTTGTGGTCGAGCCCCTCACCCCCCATCGGGATCATCATGCTGTCGATGGATGTGGATTGCGTGACCTCGATCTCGACCTCACGCTCCTCGAGCTTGCCGTCTTCGAGGAGCCTCCGGAGCTTCTCGCGCGTGCGGCGACGACGCTCCTTGATCTCTTCCGGCCCGCGGTCGTGCACGCCTTCGGGTCCGGCCACGTAGACGTGAGGACGGTCCTCGTCGGAGCTCGGCTCCGGATCGGGATTCGAGGCAGGAAGGAGCAGATCGAGGAGCCGCTCCACGACGCGCGCCTCCGCGACGTCCTGCACTTCGTACTCGCGGTCGGCCCGCACGAGGTTGATGGAGATGTCGACGAGGTCGCGAATCATCGACTCGACGTCGCGACCCACGTACCCGACCTCGGTGAATTTCGAGGCCTCGACCTTGAGGAAGGGAGCTCCGGCCAGGCGCGCGAGCCTACGGGCGATCTCCGTCTTCCCGACCCCGGTCGGTCCGATGAGGATGAGGTTGTTGGGGAGGATCTCCTGGCGCAGCTCCTCCTCGACGCGCTGGCGTCGCCAACGGTTCCGGAGGACGATGGCCACGGACTTCTTCGCGTCGTCCTGCCCCACGATGTACTTGTCGAGCTCGGCCACGATCTGACGAGGTGTCAGCTCATCGAGCCACGTATCCTCCTCGTCCCCGGTCTGTGCCGTGACCGCCCCGGCCGGCGTTCCCTTCTCCACGATATCGATGCTCATCCAGCTTCGCCCCCTGAACCGTCGAGCTCGAGCACGACGATGTCCTTGTTCGTATAGATGCAGATGTCTCCCGCGATCTCCAACGCACGCCGTACGATGTCCGGAGCGACGAGGTCGGAGTTGTCCTTCAACGCGCGGGCGGCGGCCAGCGCATAGCTGCCCCCAGAGCCGATCGCCACGACATCGTCGTCGGGCTCGATCACGTCGCCGGTGCCGCTGACCAGAAAGAGATGATCCTGGTCCGCGACGGCGAGCAGCGCGTCGAGCTTCCTCAGGTACCTGTCCAGGCGCCAATCCTTGGCCAACTCCACGACTGCGCGCTTCAGGTTGCCCGGGTACCGCTCAAGCTTCTCCTCGAGCTTCTCGAAGAGCGTGAACGCGTCGGCTACGGCGCCCGCGAAGCCGGCGAGGATCCGTCCGTCTTTCAGCATCCGGACCTTCCTCGCGGATCCCTTCACCACCGTGTCGCCCATGGTGACCTGCCCGTCCCCGCCCATCGCGACCCGTCCATTCCGGCGGACGGCAAGGACCGTGGTGGCTCGAACTCTGGGCAGGGGCATGTCGCGGTTCACTCCTCGAATACGGGTGCCGCCCGGCCGAAGGTCGGCCAGGTCGGTGAAGGTTGAGAATCTAACCGGAGCGCTGCCGATATGGCAGACGTCAAGCCGCGACGCAGGCTACTCGGAGCGAGGATGCGCGTCCCGGTAGACCCGCAGCAGCCGTTCTTTCGACGTGTGGGTGTAGATCTGGGTGGTCGAGAGTGATGCGTGCCCCAGAAGCTCCTTCACCGCCAGTAGATCCGCGCCGGCGTCGAGCAGGTGCGTCGCGAAGGAGTGACGGAGCGAGTGCGTGGACAATCCGTGCGCGGCGGACGCGGCGCCGAGCGCGTCGTGCACCGCGGTCTGGATCGAGCGGCGGGAGAGGCGTCCTCCCCGGGCGTTGACGAGGAGCGCCTCGGAGCCGGCTTCGATCACCTCGCCGCGGCGAGGCAGGTACCGGTCCACCGCCAGGAGCGCGGACTCCGTGACCGGCACGATCCGCTCCTTCCTGCCCTTCCCCATCACGCGGACCTGTCTCCGCCCTCGCTCGAACACGCCCACGTCGAGACCGTGCAACTCGGAGAGACGGAGCCCGCTCCCGTAGAGCAACTCGAGGATCACGAGGTCCCGGGCGCCCCCGAGCGTGTTCTCCGCCGCACGCAACTCAGCCGCCTCGAGCACAGCGCGGGCGTCTGCCTGAGCCAGATGGCCGGGCAGCCGTTTTTCGGACTTCGGCGTCCGGATCGCGCGCGTGGGATCGGTCGCGACGCGCTCGTCGAGATGGAGGAACCGGAAGAACGTCCGGGCCGCAGAGAGCTTGCGGGCGGCCGTGCGGCGACTGAGGCCCCGGCGCTCACACCAACCGAGAAAGCCCCGGATGGCGAGGCGATCGACTTCAGGGTCTCCCCAGGCCCAACCTTCTCCGCCCAGATAGTCGGTCAGGAACGACGCGAGCTGTGATAGATCCCGGGCGTACGCATCCACGGTGTGTCGCGACAAGCCGCGCTCGTCCTCGAGGTGCCGCAGGAAGCGGTCGAGGTCCGGGCGCGACGCGGTGTCCACGGTGGCCTACGCGCCCGCCGCGGTCGGCTGCGGCTCGGTCGTTCCGCTCCGAGACCCGGGCGCCCTCGGCTCGATGCCGTGCTCCTTCATCCAGGCCAGAAAGTCGTCCTGGGCCCGTTGGGCCAAGGCCGCGCGTTTCTCCCGTTTGTCCTTCACGCGACGGTCGAGGGGATCGACCAAGCCCCAGTTCGAGTTCATCGGCTGGAACTGGCCCCGGCGGGCATCGTGCAGGTAGCGGTAGAGCCCCCCAAGCATCGTGGTAGGAGGGGGCATCACGGGTGCCTCCCCCTGCAACATGCGCGCGAGGTTGATGCCCGCCAAGACGCCGCTCGCCGCGGACTCGGTGTATCCCTCCACCCCGGTGAGCTGCCCGGCGAACAGGAGGTCGCCCCGATCCTGGAGTGAGCCGTGCGGTGTGAGGCGCTCCGGGAAGTTCAGGTAGCTGTTCCTGTGGATCGAGCCCCAGCGCAGGAAATCCGCGTCGGCGAGCCCCGGGATGCCGGTGAAGATCCGCTTCTGCTCTCCCGTGCGGAGGCGCGTCTGGAACCCGACGAGATTCCACATCTGGCCGGCGCGGTCCTCCCGGCGGAGCTGGACCACCGCGTGCGGACGCCGCCCGGTGCGCGGGTCCTGGAGCCCGATGGGCTTCATGGGTCCGAAGCGGAGCGTATCCACGCCGCGGGACGCCATGACCTCGATCGGGAGGCATCCCTCGAAGTACGGGACCGCGTCCCAGTCGTGACCCGCATGGGCTTCGCCCGACCGGAGCGCCTCGATGAACGCGACGTACTCCTCCTCGCTCATCGGGCAATTCAGGTAGTCGGCGTCCTCGTCGAAGCGTCCGGCCGCGAAGACGATATCGTCGTCCAGGCTGTCGCGGTGCACGATGGGCGCGATCGCGTCGAAGAACGAGAGCCCGCCGTCGCCCAGGGCTTCCTGGATGCGCTCCGACAAAGCGTCCGAGGTGAGCGGACCCGTCGCGATGATGGTGGGTCCCTCGGGAAGCTCGATGCACTCGTCGCGGACGACCTCGACGCCGGGCGTCGACGTCATTGCTCGGGTCATCGCCTCGGCGAAGAGGTGACGGTCGACCGCCAGGGCCGAGCCGGCCGCGACCTTGGTCTGGTCCGCTGACTCGAGCAGCAGGGAACCGAGCGCACGCATCTCACGCTTCAGCTGACCGTGCGCGTTCTCCGGCCCCTCGCTCTTGAACGAGTTGGTGCACACGAGCTCGCCGAGCCGGTCCGTCTGGTGGGCAGGCGTGGAGCGCACCGGGCGCATCTCGACCAGGCGTACCGTATGGCCGCGACTCGCGAGCTGAAGGGCGGCTTCACATCCGGCGAGTCCCCCGCCGACGACGGTCACCGTGGGGCTCACGACTTCTTCCTCCTGGGTTTCCGGCCGGCCTTGCGCACCGGTGCGCGCTTCTTGCGCTTCCCACCGCCTCGCGCGGCCTTCTCGTCGATGAGCTGCACCGCCGTCTCGAGGTCCACGTCTTCGGGCTCGGTTCCCTTTGGAAGCGTCGCGTTCACGGTACCGTCGGTGACGTAGGGTCCGTAACGACCTGCATGGACCGTGAGCTCTTCACCACTCTTCGGATGCTTGCCCAGCTCCTTGAGCGGCACCCGGCGTCCCGACGCCTTGGCTTCGATCAACTCCGCGGCCTGTTCGACGGTGACGGTCCAGAGCGCCTCGTGATTGGGCAGGCTCGCGAACGTCTTACCGCGACGCACGAACGGACCGAACCGGCCGAGCCCGGCCACGATCTCCTCGCCCGTTTTCGGGTCGTCTCCGACCGTGCGCGGGAGCTCGAGCAGCTTCAGCGCCTGGGGGAGATCCACGTCCTTCGGCTCGACTCCTTTTGGGAGGCTCGAACGCTTCGGCTTCTTCCCTTCCTCGCCCGTATCCATTTCGACGTACGGACCGTATGGCCCGTACTTGAGCCGGATGTCGTGCCCCAGCTCCGGATGGACGCCGAGGTCTTCACCCTCGGGGTTGAAGCCGTCCAGCGACCGTGTGCTCTGGCACTCCGGATACCCCGAGCACCCCAGGAAGCGACCGAACCGGTTCCACCGCACCAACATCGGCCGGCCACACTTGTCGCACACTTCTCCCTCGGCCGCGAGGATCTCCTTGATGATCTCGTCGGACTCGGTCTGCCCGGCCTCGATCCGCGCGAGGAAATCCGGATAGAAGCCGGCGAGCAGGTTGCGCCACTCCACCTCGCCCTCCTCCACCCGGTCGAGCGCGCTTTCCATGCGGCTCGTGAACTCCACGTCGAACAGGTTCGGGAAGATGCGGACCAGCAGCTTCGCCACCACTTCGCCGAGATCCGTAGGATGAAATCGACGCTGCTCCAGCTCCACGTATCCCCGATCGACGATGACCGAGATGATGTTGGCATAGGTCGACGGCCGGCCGATCCCGAGCTTCTCGAGCTCCTTGACCAGGCTCGCTTCGGAAAAGCGCGGGGGCGGCTGCGTGAAGTGCTGCTTCGGATCGAGGGACTGGAGGTCGCTGGCCTCACCCTCCTCGATCTCCGGGAGGGGGTCCATGTCGTCGAACGCGCGCGCGTCGCCCGCTTCGGTCGCTTCCTCGTAGAGCTTGGTGAAGCCCGGAAACTTGAGGATCGACCCCGTGGAGCGGAACAGGTAGCTCGTTCCGGACGCGGCCTTCAGATCGAAATCGATGGTCGTGGTGTCGTAAACGGCCGGAGGCATCTGGCTCGCCACGAAGCGGAGCCAGATCAACTCGTAGAGGCGCGCCTGGTCCGGCTCGAGATACCGGGCCGCCTCCGCCGGCTCGATCGTAACATCCGTCGGACGGATGGCCTCGTGGGCATCCTGGGACGCGGGCGCGCCGCCGCCACCATACAGCTTCGGAGATTTGGGAACGAACGCGCTTCCGAACTCCTTTCCGATCCAGTCCCGCGCCTGGCCGACGGCGCCGGGCGACACGCGTGTCGAGTCCGTCCTCATGTACGTAATGAGACCCGTCTGTCCCCGCCCGCCGATCTCCTGCCCTTCGTAGAGCCGCTGCGCCGTGCTCATGGTCCGCTTCGCCGAGAACCGGAGTCGCTTCGCGGCCTCCTGCTGGAGCGTCGACGTGGTGAACGGCGCATACGGGTTCTTGCGGCGCTCGCTCCGCTTCACTTCGGTCACCACGAACGGAAGCGGCTGCACGTCGTCGAGGACGCGTTGGGCGGCTTCCTCGTTTCCCAGCGTAAATGCCTCGCCGTCGATGTGGTGCAGACGGGCGCTGAAGCCGAGGTCGTCCTTCTTCAAGCTCGCGGTGATCGACCAGTACTCTTCCTGGACGAACGCGCGGATCTCGTCTTCACGCTCACAGATCAACCGGAGGGCGACGGTCTGGACCCTTCCGGCCGACAACCCCGGCCGGATGGGCTTCCAGAGCATCGGGCTCACCTGGTAGCCGACGAGTCGATCGAGAATACGCCGTGCTTGCTGCGCCTCGATCTTCTTCAGATCGAGCAGTCCCGGATGCTTCAGAGCCTCCTGGACCGCCCCTTTCGTGATCTCGCGGAACGTGACGCGTTGGAACCGGTCCCGATCTTTCTCGTAGCCGAGCTGCTCGGCCACGTGGTAGGCGATGGCCTCGCCCTCCCGGTCCGGGTCGGTCGCGAGGATGATCCGGTCGGCTTTCTTCGCCTTTTTCTTGAGCTCCGTGATGATCTTTCCCTTCCCCCGGATCGTCACGTACTTCGGCTCGAAACCATGATCGACGTCGACGCCGAGCTCTTTCGGGGGCAGATCCCGCACGTGTCCGACGGACGCAGCCACGTCGTACCCCTTGCCCAGGTACTTTCCGATGGTGCGCGCCTTGGCCGGCGACTCCACGATCACGAGGTTCTTCTCAGCGTCGGTCATTCAGCTTCCGTGCGAGGGACTGCAGGGTACTTTTGGCGCAGAACCGCGAGGACTCCGGCCGTGACATCTTCTACGGAGCGGCCGTTCGTGTCCACCACGGACGCCGCTCGGGCATAGCGCGGCTCCCGCTTCGCGAGGAGCCGGGCCGCCTCTCTTTCCGCGTCTCGAGCGTCGAGCATCGGGCGACGGCCAGGCTCCGACGAGACCCTTCGGAGCGCCTCGTCCGTCGAGACCCGGAGCCAGAAGGTCTCGGTGCCCGGAGGCACTTCATCGAGTCGGCCCGGAGTCGCGGCCCAACCCCCGCCACTGGCGAGCACGACCCGGTCTTCTTCCAGAAGCCGGCGGCCGACACGACCCTCGACTTCCCGGAAGTGCGCTTCACCTAGCGTACGGAAGATCTCCGGAACGGAACACCCTTCCTCTTCGGCCACGGCATCATCGAAGTCCACGAACCGCCATCCGAGCACCTCCGCGAGCGCCTTTCCGACGCTGCTCTTCCCCGAACCCATGAACCCGACGAGCAGAACCCGACGCAGGCTGCCGTTCGGGTCCACCTCCCGATCCGGGTCAGCGTTCACCGAAGCCGCGCTCCTCGAGGTGTCGCACGTAGCTCTCCAGATTACGCCGGATCTCCTCCACGGAATCCCCGCCGAACTTCTCCAGGAACGCGTCCGCGAGCACCAGCGCCACCATTGCCTCTCCCACGACTCCGGCGGCGGGCACGGCGCAGACGTCGCTCCGCTCCACGGCCGCATCCCCCTCCGAACCATCCCGGAGATCCACACTCGGCAGGCGGCTCCGCAACGTCGCGATCGGCTTCATGGCACCGCGCACAAGGAGGGGCTGTCCCGTGGTCACGCCACCCTCCAGCCCCCCGGCGCGGTTCGAGGAACGACCGAAGCCGCCGGCCCGCGCCCGTTCCGGCTCGCGCACGATCGGGTCGTGGACCCGAGAACCGGGCCGGTCCGCTCCCTCGAAGCCGATCCCGACCTCGACACCCTTCACCGCCTGGATCGACATGACGGCCCCGGCGAGCCGGCCGTCAAGCTTCCGGTCCCAGGACACGTGACTCCCGAGGCCGACCGGCACACCGGTCGCGACCACCTCGAAAACGCCGCCGAGCGTGTCTCCCCGCTCCTTCGCCGCGTCAATCTCGGCGATCATCCGCTCCGCCGCATCGGCATCGAGCGTGCGAACGGGGCTGGCGTCCACGACGCCGTTCAGATCTTCCGGGACCTCGTGAACCTCTGCGCGTATCCCTCCGATCGAAAGAATGTGGCTCCCGATCTCGATGCCGAACGTGCCCAGGAGGCGCTTCGCGACCGCGCCGGCCGCGACTCGAGCAGCCGTTTCGCGTGCGCTTGCCCGCTCCAGCACGTCTCGAACATCCCTACGGTCGTACTTGAGCGCACCGGCGAGATCCGCGTGTCCCGGCCGAGGCAGGTAGTGCGGCCGAAGCGCCTTGGGATTCACGTCCTCCGGCGGCGCCTCGTGGGCCATGGCCGTCGTCCAGTTCTCCCAGTCGCGGTTCCAGATGGCCATCGCGATCGGGGAGCCCAAGGTCTCGCCGAGCCGGACGCCGGACAGGAGGTCGGCTTTGTCCGACTCGATCTGCATCCGGCGCCCACGCCCATATCCGCCCTGGCGGCGGGCCAACTCGGGATCTACGTCGCGGGCGGTCTCCAGCGGTAGCCCGGCGGGCACGCCCTCGATGAGCGAGACAAGTCCGCGGCCATGGGATTCGCCGGCCGTATGGAAGGTGAATGTCTTCATTTCGGTGTGGGTGGGTATGGTGGTGTCAAAGGCATTATAACCGTGCCGTCCGGCCCCGAGGCAATGAGCCCTGACACGAAACAAACCGGCCCGCCCGGCCTGCGCGGCGGGCCGGTCAGGTCGTCCACAAAGCCGTGGGCGCTTCCGCGCCCAGGTGCTCAGCGGCTCCGGATGATGTGTGGCGTCACCAGAATGATGAGGTCCCGCTGGACCTCGCGCTGCCGGACGACCCGGAAGAGAGCGCCGAGGAACGGAATGTCCATCAGGTACGGGATCCCGGAGCGCACTTCGTTCCGTTCGCTCTGGGTCAGGCCGCCGATCACGACGGTCTCACCGTCCCGAACCAGCACCCGGGTCTGGGCCCGCTGCGTGCGGAAGATGAAGCCGGCGTCCGACTCGGCCAGCTCTGCGGAGGAGCGCTCGGCCTCGAGCTCCAACAGGATCTGGTTCCCGTTGGTGACGTGCGGTGTAGCCCGCAGGATAATACCCGTCTCCTGCTGCTCGACCTGCGCCGTCGGGAACTGGCCACCACCCGCACCGCCACCCGCGTCGATCGTCCGGATCGGCGTCAGCTCACCGACGTGGATCTCCGCCTCCTGGTTGTCCAACGTCGTGATCTGCGGCTCCGCGTGTGTGTCACTGATGTTCACCGACTGGAGCGCGTCCACGAAGTTGATGAGCGTGTGGCGACCGATGACGAGCGACGTCAAGAATTGGACGCTCGGCGCCACGACCCTCTGGGTGGCGTTCCCCAAGGCGGCGATGGAGCTACCCCCCAGCGACACCACGGACGTCCCCTGCTCGACCGGGTCCGAGATTCCGTCTCCGTCGACATCGGCGAAGCCCGAGGAAAGCTCGTTGAACTGGTTACCTTCGCGGTC
Source organism: Gemmatimonadota bacterium (assembly GCA_040904885.1). GTDB lineage: Bacteria > Gemmatimonadota > Gemmatimonadetes > Longimicrobiales > Gaopeijiaceae > JAWLHJ01. The sequence goes on from JBBDSN010000181.1 coordinate 18,621, forward strand.
CTTCAGCTCGTAGGTGACACCCAGCTCGTTCAGCGCCGTCCGGTCCACGAAGATGATCTTGGCACTGATCGATACCTGCGGCGTCTCGATGTCGAGCTGCTGCAGGAGCTCGGTGACCGCGATCTGCACACGCTCGATGTCGGACACGATCAAGGTGTTCGTCCCGAGCCCGACCGTGACCTGCCCACGAGCCGACAGCAGGGGCTGCATGGCGGTCTGAAGCTCCGAGGCGGTTGCGAACGAGATCCGGTGGGCCTGCGTGAGGATCGGCTCGATCTGCTCGCGATCGTTCAGGTCGCTGATGTTGTCGACCCGGATGATCCCGTACTCGTCTTCCTCCGCCCTGAGGCCCTGGGTCGACAGGATCGAGTTCAGTGCCTGATCCCACGGACGGTCATGGATGGTCGCGGTGACGAACCCCGTCACGTTGGAGCCTGGCACGATCGACTTACCCGAGTAGGCCGCGAAGGCCTGCAGGACATCGTTGATCGGCGCGGCCGTCCACGTCACGGTGATACGGCGCTCCTGACTTTGCGTGGCCACCTGCGCGGCCAAGGCCGTCGGCAGGGCCAGCTCGGCGACGCTCTCCGGGGTGATCGCGCCGGCGGACGACCAGGGCTCGAATGCGCCGCCGACCTTGTCCAGCGTGATCAGCAAACCCCCGTCCGTGGTCAGTGCCGAATACCCGAGCGCCTGCTCGAGCTCGAACACGATGCGAACCACGTCGTCGGAGTATTGGCTGGACCGGATGGCGCGGATACCACCGCGCTCGACCGAAGTGAAGTTCTCGCGGGGCAGCGCGTGCCGTGAGCCCATGAGGTCCACCACCAAACGGTGGGGGCCTTCCATGGTGAACTCGCGGTAATCGACGTCCCCGTCGACGGCAATGAGCACGCTCGTACCTGTAGCCATCGGAGTGATCGTCACCTCGGTGACGGGTCCTCCGAGAGACAGGAGCGCCCCCGCCCACAGAGCGAACATCGACGTCATTAGGTGCCTCCCTCGC
>JBBDSN010000182.1:0-19611 GCA_040904885.1 Gemmatimonadota bacterium
AACCCGGTGGGTAGTCGCATGCCTGGGATTGTGGGCATGGACGATGCATATCGATAAGGTCGGACGGTGGGATATGCCGATCGGGGGCTACGCGAAAGGAGAGGACGATGCGTTGGAAAGGGAGTCGGCGTAGCTCGAATGTGTCGGACCGGCGGACCGGCGGGCCGGTGGCCATCGGTGGCGGCATCGGAGGGATCGCGCTCGTGGTGCTGTACCTGGTGCTCGGAGGCGACCCCGCCCAGCTCCAGCAAGGCGGCGGTGCGTCCGGGGGCGCTCCACCCGCGGCGGGCCAGGACGAGGCGTTCGATTTCACCGCCGTCGTCCTCGCCAGCACCGAAGACGTCTGGACGGCGGTTTTCGAGGCTTCCGGCGGTCGCTACGAGCCGCCTGGCATGGTGGTCTTCTCGGGGCGTACGTCCTCGGCGTGCGGCACGGGCTCTTCGCGATGGGGCCGTTCTACTGCCCGCCCGACCGGACCATCTACCTGGATCTCACCTTCTTCGACGATCTCGCCCGGTTGGGCGGCCCTGGAGACTTCGCCGCGGCGGCCGCGATCGGGGATGACCGGTTGCAGCGTCGGTCGGGTGGTGAGGTGGTACCTGAGACGTTCACCCACGGGACCGCCGCGGACCGCCAACGTTGACTCCGGGTCGGCCTGGAGTCGGGCGATCCCACGGCGTGCGACTCCGCGGGAGGTTGAAGCCGGGCTGGGGAATGCTCCGGGCTCCGGAAGACCCCCCGGGGATGCCTTTGCCGACCTTGATCCCTTCCCCCGCGCGCGGGTAGCTTCCGGCGGCTCCCGGACCCGGGTTCGTGCGCCCTCGCTTCACCTCTCCGCCGCCTTCCCCGCAAGGACGGACCCATGCAGCTCCGTTACGTGGACGCCACCCTCGCTGAACATGCGACCCCCCTGCTCGGCGTCGGTGTCTTCCGGGACACTCTGGCCCCCGAAGGCCCGCTCGCCGAGCTCGACGAGGCTCTGGACGGCCTGATCTCACGGGCGCTCGACCGGGGCGACATGAAGGGTCGCTCGGACGACGAGCTGCTTCTCCACGCGACGGGCGAGGGTCCCGAGCGTGTGCTCCTTCTCGGGCTCGGGAAAGCCGAAGAGTTGAGCGCGGAAACCGTCCGGAGGATGGGTGCCAGGCTCGTACGGGCAGCGGAGCGCCTCGGCCTCGAGCGCGCCACCCTCTCGCTTGCCGGTCTCGATAGGGTTTCGGCGGAGACGGCGGCCCAGTCCGCGGCGGAGGGCGCCGCGCTCGCGGCTTGGCGCTTCACCGAGCTCAAAGCTCCCGACGAAGATCGACCCTTCATTCCGGTGCGCGCCGTGGACCTGGTGGGATCGGCGGACGACGACGCGTTCGGGCGGGGCGCGCTCGCCGGAGCGGCGATCGCGCGGGGCGAGAATCTGGCGCGCACGCTCCAGTCTCGCCCCGGAAACGTCGCCACGCCGTCGCACCTCGCCGAACAGGCGATCCGGATGGCGGGCTCGGTCGGGATGGCCGTCGAGGTGTTCGACGAAGCGCGCATGACGCAGGAAGGAATGCACGCCATCCTGGCCGTGTCCCGTGGCTCGGAGGAGGAGGCCTGCTTCATCATCATGCGGCACGAAGGAGGCGCCGAAGGCGAGCCGCCGCTCATCCTCGTGGGGAAAGGACTCACGTTCGATGCGGGGGGGATCTCGCTCAAGCCGCCGAGTGGCATGGAGGACATGAAGTTCGACATGTCGGGCGGCGCGGCCGTCATCGGCGCGATGCAGGTGATTGCCGAGCTGGGCGTACGGGCCAACGTGGTGGGCATCGTCCCGTCTTCGGAGAACCTCCCGTCGGGGACCGCCGTCAAGCCGGGCGACGTGATCCGGACGCTCACCGGGAAGACCGTGGAGGTCATCAACACGGATGCCGAGGGACGGCTGATCCTGGCGGATGCTCTGGCGTACGGCGCACGCATGAAGCCGGCCGCCATGGTCGACTGCGCTACGCTGACGGGTGCGGTGGTGACCGCGCTGGGCCACCATGCCGCAGCGGTGTTGGGCAACGACGACGCGCTCGTCGGTGAGCTGGTCGCCGCGGGCACCGCATCGGGCGAACGGTGCTGGCAACTCCCGCTCTGGGACGAGTACCGCAAGCAACTCGACAGCGAGACCGCCGATCTGAAGAACGTCGGTGGGCGCCCGGGGGGTACGATCACGGCTGCCGCGTTCCTGAAGGAGTTCGTCGGGGACGCGACGTGGGCCCACCTCGACATCGCGGGCACGGCGTACGGTGAGGGCGACTTGCCGTACCAGCGCAAAGGCGGGTATGGATTCCCGACCCGCCTGCTCGTGCAGTGGGTGCGGAGTCGGACCGGGTGAGGAAACGGCTCTTCCTTCTCCTCCTCGCGCTCGCTCTGGCTCCCGAGGTCGCGGTCGCGCAGGATCCGCCGCCGCCCCGTCCCGCCCCCGACTCCGTCGCGGCCGCTCCACCGGATTCGCTCGCCGCGGCCGACACGTTGCCGACCTTCCACAACCTTCCGTCGCTCGAGGACGCCATTCCGGCCAAATGGGCCACGGGCGTATGGAGCTGGGACCACGAGCAGATCCTGGCTTCCGGGGCCAACACCCTGGTCGAGCTCTTCGATGAGGTTCCGGGCGTCGTGCCGCTCCGGGCCGGAGACTACGGCACGCCCTCGGCGTTCAGCGCGTTCGGCCTGGGCGCGGGAGGCGTGCGGGTGCTCCGCGACGGCTTCGAGTTGCTTCCACTCGGAGGCGGTGTAACCGACCTGCAACGGATCGGGCTCGGCGGCATCGGACGCATCCGGCTGCACCGGGAGGGAGGCCGGCTGCTCGTAGAGATGTGGTCGCTCGAGCACGACGACGGGCGTCCGTACTCCCTCGTGGAAGCCGGAACGGGCGACCTGGACAACAACCTGTTCCGGGGCACGTTCCTGGCCCCGAACGCCTTCGGCGGCAGCCTGGCGGTGGGGCTCGAGCGATCCGACAGCCGGGGCGCGGCCAGGGGCGAGACCGGGAGCCGGACGGGCAGTTGGTTGCGCTATCAGCTCCACCGCGGGGACGCCGCGGGGATCGGGCTCGATTTCCGCCGGATGACGTCGCGCTCGGAAGTGGCGGACTACGCTTCGCCGTCGACCCGCACCGATGTGACGCTCCGAGCACGTGCCCGCCTCGGCGAAGGGGTCGTGGCCGAGGCGTCTGCCGGCCGGTCCTCGCACGACGTCGACGACGAGCGGCTCTTCTACGCGACCGAGGGTGGGCGGACGACCCAACACGGCTTGCGTCTCGCGACCGAGCATGGCGGACTTTGGTCGAACGCGGCCTTCAGGCTCTTCCGGGGCGATGATCTCGTGGAGAACCGGCTCGACCTGGCCGGCGGATGGACGCGCGCCGGGGTGGGGGGGGCTACGGCTCGCTTCAGCCGCGAGGACTGGGTCGGTGCGCGACCGAAGAGCTACGGGGTGCGCGCATGGGCCGGGCCCGTCGCCGGCATCACCCTGTTCGGCTCGATGGACTCGGGACGGTACGGAGCCCGCTTGGGTCCGGTGCTCGACGTGGCGCCGCCCGAGCCGGTGGAACCCACCGACCCGACGGACCCCACCGTCCCGACGTGGTCGGACCGGTCCGACCCGGTCCTCTATGTCACGGACCGAACGACGTACCGGGCCGGTGCGTCGTTCTCCTGGCGCGGTGCGATGGCTTCGGCGGCGGCGCTCGGCGTGGAGCAAGATCCGGCCCTCCCGCTCGGACTCGCTCCGGATCTCGGGACGGCCCCGGTGCCCGGCGGCACGCGGCGGGGATGGGAGGCGCACGGCAGCATCCCGGGTCCGTTGGACGGACTTCGCATCGTGGGCTCCTACCAGGAGTGGGACGTCCCGGCTCCGTATCTCCCTCGCCGCATCTACCGCGGCGCCCTCGACTACCACCAGACGTTCATGGAGACCGGCACGCTCGAGCTGCGGGCGTATCTGGGCGTCCGGGGCCACGACCCCATGCAGGTCTTCGCGACCCCGGATGCGGACGGAGCCGGAACGGACCTCACGACGGTGCCCTTCTTCCAGAGTTGGGACGGCCGCATCCAGATACGGATCGTGACCGTGCGGATCTTCGTGTCGTGGGAGAACGCCTTCGTGCGTCGCAACCTGCAGGCGTTTCCCGGCCGGATCCTCCCGCCGCTTCGCACCTCGTACGGCATCCGCTGGACGATGTGGAACTGAGCGCACCACTTCGGTGACGGCTTCGACTCGGTTACCTTTTCAGGCTATGCATGGAGCGCAATGATGATCCGCAGCATGACCGGGTACGGAGATGCCGAGCGCGAGTCCGAAGAGGGGCTCGTGCGTCTCGAGGTCCGCACCGTCAACCATCGGTACTTCAATACCAGCGTGAAGACCCCCAACGGCTTCGACCGCTTCGAGCGGGCGATCGTCGATGGGTTGAAGCGCCATCTGTCCCGCGGGCACATGAGCGCGTCGCTGACGATCGGGCGGAACGGACCGGGGGGCGCGCCGGACGTCCGTGTCGACGTGGCACGCGCGCAGGGTTTGAAGGACGCGCTCGAGACACTCCGTGACGAGCTGTCGGTCCCGGGTGTCGTGGATCTGGCGATGATCGCGCGCTTCGGCGAGCTCTTCCGGGGTCCGGAGCCCGACCGGGCGGCCACGTTCGAGCCGGAATGGATCGAGGCTCTCGCGGAGCAGGCGGCCTCGGCGGCACGCGGCATGCGGGAAGCCGAGGGCGAGCGGCTCGAGCGCGATCTGGCCGAGCGGCTCGAGGCGATGGAGGCGCTCCTGGACCGGATCGCGGCTCAGGCTCCGGAGCGGCTCGTGGCCGAGCGGGATCGACTCAGAGAGGCCGTCGTGGAGCTGTCGGGCCAGGTGGAGGTCGACGAGGACCGGCTGGCGCGCGAGATCGCGTACCTCGCGGAGCGGTGGGACATCAACGAAGAGCTCGTGCGGTTCCGGTCGCACATCGAGCTCTTCCGGGAGGCGCTCGGCGGCGACGGCTCGGAGCCGGTCGGCAAGCGCCTGGGCTTCCTCGTCCAGGAGATGCACCGCGAGGCAAACACGATCGGATCCAAGGCGAACGACGCCGCGATCGCGCAGGCGGCGGTCGGGTTGAAGGAAGAGATCGAGCGGATCCGAGAGCAGGTCGAGAACGTCGAGTGACGGAGCGCGCCTCTCCGGTCGTGCTCGCGGCGCCCAGCGGAACGGGAAAGACCACGCTCGCGCACCGCTTGGTCGACGAGCGGGGACGCTACACGTTCTCCGTTTCTGCGACGACGAGAGCGCCGCGGGGTACGGAGCGGAACGGGATCGATTATCATTTCCTGTCCCACGATGCGTTTCTCCGAATGATCGAGCGCGGGGAACTCGTGGAGTGGGCCGCGGTCCATGGGCGTATGTACGGAACGCCGAAGGCGGTGTTGGACGAGGCCGCGGCGCAGGGTCGGCACGTCTTGCTCGACATCGACGTGCAAGGTGCACGACAGGTCCGGGCGGCGGTGCCGGACGCCAAGCTGATTTTCGTATTGCCGCCGTCGATCGAATCGCTCATGCGGCGGTTGCGGGACCGGGGCACGGAGGCTCCGCAGGAAGTCGCGCGGCGATTACGGTCGGCGCTCGACGAGTTGCGAGCGGCCGAGGACTTCGACTACGTGGTCGTGAACGACGACCTCGATCGCTGTCTCGCCGAGATCGAGGGGATCGTGGACGGACGTGTCCCGGCGGACGAGACATCGGGAAGCCGTGCGGATGCGCGTGCGCTCCGGGCCGACGTGGCCCGGGTGCTCGCGGACCAGTACGGCCAGGCAGGACAGGACGACGACTGAGGTTCGACGCATAGATCCAGGAGGATCGACATGAGGGTTTTCACACCGGATGAAGTCGCGAAGGGCACCGAGAGCAAGTATCTGGGCGTGCTCGTGGCCGCCAAGTATGCACGCGAGCTCAACTCGCTTCCGCGTGAGGCGATGCCGCTCGGCGAGGAGAAGAAGCTCACGACGCGTGCGCTCGAAGCGCTGACCTCCGGCCAGATCGAGTTCAGGTTGGTCCGGCGCCGGCCGCGCGAGGGCTTATAACGTAGGGGAGGGACCGGCCTTGCCGCCCGTCGTACTCGTCCCGCGCAGGCCCTGGGAGGGCCGACGGATCGTTCTGGGCGTGACCGGGGGGGCGGCGTCCTACAAGTCGATCCAGCTCGCCCGCGACCTGACCCGGCTCGGGGGCGTCGTGGATGTCGCCCTGACGGCGTCGGCGCAGCGCTTCGTCACGCCCCTGTCGTTCGAGGCGGTGACGGGACGTCGGGCGCTGACCGACATGTTCTCGGCGGAAGGAGCCGCGCTTCACGTGCGGCTCGGCCGGGAGGCGGAGGTCGTGTGCGTCGCGCCCGCGACCGCTGATTTTCTCTCGCGCGCGGCGCACGGGCGCGCGAACGATCTCATCACGACGACGTTGCTCGCGACGCGCGCGCCCGTCGTGATCTGCCCCGCGATGAACGATGTCATGTACGCCCATCCCCAGGTCCAGGCGAATCTCGCGCACCTCGATGAAGCGCTGGGATACCACATCGTGGGTCCCGCCGTGGGTCCCCTGGCGGTCGGTGAGGAGGAAGGGCCCGGACGCATGGTCGAGCCGACCGAGATCGCCGAGCACGTCGGCCGGGCGCTCGGCCGCGACGCGGCCTGGTCGGACCTGCGGGTGCTCATCACGGCCGGCCCGACCCGGGAAGCCCTCGACCCGGTCCGCTATCTCGGCAACCGCTCGTCCGGCCGGATGGGCTACGCGCTCGCCGCCGCAGCCTGGCGGAGGGGTGCGCACGTGACCCTCGTGTCCGGCCCCTCACCGCTCACCCCTCCGGTCGGTGTCGAGCTCGTGTCGGTCGAATCCGCGCTCGAGATGCATGAAGCCGTCCGCGACCGCATCGCCGAGATGGACGTATCGGTGTTCGCCGCGGCGGTCGCCGACTACCGGCCGGCCGAAGTGCGCGGCGACAAGATGAAACGGAGCGAGCGCGGACCGGAGCTCGAAGTCACGTTGGTCGCCAACCCGGACATCGCGCGTGAGACGCAGCCGCTCCGGCGGCCCGGTAGCGTTGCCGTCGGCTTCGCGCTGGAGACGTCCGACCTGCTCGAGAACGCCCGGAAGAAGCTTGCCGCGAAGGGGTTCGATCTACTCGTCGCGAACGACGCGACCGAGGAGGGCGCGGGCTTCGAGGTCGAAACCAACCGTGTCACGATCGTGACCGCAGCCGCGCCGCCCGAGAAGCTCCCGCTCGCGTCCAAGGACGCGGTGGCGGAGGAGATCCTGGACCGCGTGACCGCGCGACTGAGGGACCCCTCGTGAACGACGACCTCCGAAGCCAGGTGGCGCGGCTGATCCGTCAGAGCATGGAGATGGGTGAGGTCGAATGGTTCCTCGACCGGTACGGCCGGGACGAGGCGCTCGAGCTGCTGCGTGTCCGGCACGTGCCTGCGGCGCCCGTCGCGCCCGTCGCGCCCGGCGGGATGGCCGAGCGCGGAGCACGCTCGGCTTCCAGCGCGCGACCCGGACCTTCGGCCGAACGCTCCGGTCCACCGAAGGGCACGCCCGCACCGGACCTCCCGGTGCTTCCCGGCGACCACGGCGCGCTCCGCGAGATCGCGCTCGGATGCACACGGTGCGGGCTCGCAGAAGGGCGGACCCAGGTCGTGTTCTCAGACGGGCCGCCCGACGCGCGCCTGATGGTGGTCGGGGAGGCGCCGGGTGCGAACGAAGACGAGACCGGGTTCCCGTTCGTCGGGGCCGCGGGCAAGTTCCTCGATCTCCTGCTGGCCACCGTCGACCTCTCGCGCGAGGAGTCGGTCTACATCTGCAACGTCGTGAAGTGCCGGCCGCCGGGGAATCGCAACCCGGAGCCGCGTGAGATCGCCACCTGCTCACCGTTCCTGCTCAAGCAGATCGAGGTCGTCGCTCCGCGGGCCATCCTCGCCGTCGGGTCCTTCGCGGGCCAACTCCTGACCGGCCAGGACAAGACCGCGCTCGGCAAGCTCAGGGGGCAGGTCCACAGCTACCAGGGGGTGCCGCTGGTCGTGACGTACCACCCGGCGGCGCTGCTCCGCAACAGCAACTGGACCCGCGCGTTCTGGGACGATCTCCAGCTTCTGCGCGACGTCATGGACGGGGCCTACCTCGATCGGGCCGACGTTCCGTAGATTGCGGGTCCGTCCGTAGTCCCTCGAGCGCCGAGTGTCGGTTTGGAAGCACCATCGTCCCTGAGTCAGGCGGTCTTCGACCGTACCCCTCCGTTCTCGCTGGAAGCCGAGACCGCCATCCTCGGCGGCATGCTCATCGACCGCGACGCCGTCACCAAGGCCGTCGAGGTCCTCTCGGAAACGATGTTCTACCGCGAGGCGAACCGCCGGCTCTACCGAGCGATGATCCGCCTGTTCGAGCGCGGAGACGTCATCGACGTCATCACCGTCTCCGAAGAGCTGAAGAAGTCCGACGAGCTCGAGTCGGCCGGCGGCTTCGACTATCTGGGCAACCTGGTCGACGCGGTGCCGACCGCCGCGAATCTCGAGTACCATGCGCGTATCGTGCGGGACAAGGCGCTGCTCCGTCGCCTCGTGGAGCAATCCACGTCGATCATCCGGGACGTCTACGAGCAGGGCGCGAAGAGCGTCGACGAGATCCTCGACGAAGCCGAAGCGCGCATCTTCCAGGTCTCGGAGAGCCACAAGCGCGAAGGCTTCGTCTGGATCAAGGAGATCCTCTGGTCGGCGTTCGAGCACATCGAGCGGCTCCAGCAATCCGCCACGGGGATCACCGGTGTGCCGAGCGGGTTCCCCGATCTCGACCGCATGACCACGGGGATGCAGAAGGGTGACCTGGTGATCGTGGCCGCGCGCCCGTCGATGGGAAAAACGGCCTGGGTCATGAACGTGGCGGCCAACGCCGCGATTGCCCACAACGTATCAGTGGCCATCTTCTCCCTTGAGATGTCCTCCGAGCAGCTCGTGCAGCGGCTACTCTGTGCGGAGGGACGCATCGACGCGCAAAAACTCCGGAAGGGGCGTCTGTCCCAGGAGGAGCATCAGCGCCTCGCGGCTTCGGCGGGGCACCTGAACACCGCTCCGATCTGGATCGACGACCAGCCCGGGAGCAACGTGCTCGAGATCCGGGCGAAGGCACGGCGCCTCCAGTCCGAGCTCCGCTCCGACGGGAAGGACCTCGGCATGATCATCATCGACTACATGCAGCTCATGGGAAGCGCCGGCCAGTCGGAGAGCCGGGTGCAGGAGGTCAGCCAGATCTCCCGCGGCCTCAAAGGCCTGGCGCGTGAGTTGGATGTTCCGCTCATCGCGCTGTCGCAGTTGAGCCGAGGTCCCGAGCAGCGGACCGACAAGCGGCCCATGCTCTCGGATCTCAGGGAGTCCGGTTCGATCGAGCAGGATGCCGATGTCGTCATGTTCCTGTACCGGCCCGAGTACTATGCTCCGGCGGAGAAGAAGGAGGAGCTCGACGGACAGGCGGAGTTGATCGTGAGCAAGCAGCGGAATGGACCGACAGGTGTGGTGCGCCTGTTCTTCCAGAAGGCCTACACGCGGTTCGACTCGGTCGCACCGGGCTCACAGCATGGGAACGGAGCCGGCGACGACGGCGGCTACGGACCTTGAGCGCGGGCGGGGAAGGGCACGTGCGGGTCGGTCTCGCCGTACCGGCCGCGGGCTCCGGACGACGTATGGGAGGTGTGAAGAAGCCGTTTCTCGAGTTGGCGGGGGTGCCGGTGCTGCAGCGTGCCCTCCAACCGTTCCTGAGGGACGCGCGGCTCGTCGCGATCACGGTGGCGCTGGCTCCCGAGGACGCGGCCGACCCGCCGGGTTGGCTGACTGGCCTCGACGTCCGCATCCGCGTGGTGGTGGGGGGGGCGACACGAACCGATTCCGTTCGCAACGCGCTCGCGGCGCTCCCGGGGGACGTCGACGTGATCGCCGTGCACGACGCGGCCCGCCCCTTCGTCACCGACGACGTGGTGCGCCGATGCTTCGACCTCGCGGCTCTCGGGGTCGGGGCGGTGGCGGGCACGCCGGCCGTCGATACGATCAAACGCGTGGACGGTGGGGGCGAGGTCGTCGACACACCGCCGCGCGACACGCTCTGGCACGCGCAGACCCCCCAGGTCTTTCCGGCGGGAGCGCTGCGCCAGGCCTACCGGGAGGCGCACGACGCGGGGACCGACGATGCCGCCCTCGTGGAGGCCACGGGGCTCCGGATCCGGATGGTGGATGCGGGTCCGCGCAACTTCAAGATCACGCACCCCGATGACGTGGTCCTGGGTGAGGTCGTGCTGGCGTCCATCGTTCCCGCGGGGCGATGAAGGTGCCCGAGCGCGTCGATCTGCGGGCCGACCCCGACGCGGACCTGTCCCGGGCTCTGTCCCATCTCGATGCCGATCTCCCGCTCGCCTATCCGACGGAAACGGTGTACGGACTCGGAGGTGCCGTGACCCCGGCGGCGGTCCGCCTCGTGCAACGGCTCAAGGGCCGCGACGACGCACGGCCGCTGCTGATTTTGGTCGAGCAGCCGGACGACGTCGCCTCGCTTCGTTGGACCGGCGAAGCTCGTGCGCTCGCCGAAGCGTTCTGGCCCGGAGCGCTCACCCTGGTCCTCGAAGACACGGACCGTATCTTCCCGGCGGGCGTGCGGAGCGAGCACACGGGTGGGGTGGGGGTCAGGGTGAGCCCGCATCCACTGGTGGGTCGGCTCCTCGGCGCCTACGGACGACCGTTGACGTCGACCAGCCTCAACGCGCGGGGAGAGCGTCCCGCCCGGTCGGGCACGGAAGCCGTCGAGGCGGCGGAGCGTCTGGATGGCGGGCGGATCCTGGTCCTGGACGCCGGGACGCTGCCGCCCTCGGAAGCATCTACCGTGGTCGATTGCACACATTCCATTCCTCTCGTCCTGCGTGCGGGAAGCGTTCCCGTCGGACGTCTGCGCTGTGTCATCCCGGAGATCCATGAACGATCCGAAGCCTGACGGTCCACCCTCCGCGAACTCCGGTGCCGAGCGCGCGCGTCGGAGGACGTCCAGAGTCCTGTTCGTGTGCACGGGCAATACGTGCCGGAGCCCGATGGCCGAAGGGATCGCCGCGGCACGGGCACGGGCGCTTGGGCTGGACGACATCGAGATCCGCTCGGCGGGGGCGGGGGCATTTCCGGGTTCTCCGGCCTCGGACGGCGCGGTGCGGGTGGCCGCGGCCCGTGGCCTTTCGCTCGACGCGCATCGCGCGACCCTTCTCACGCGACGGGAGGTCGAGTGGGCCGACCTGATCCTGACCATGTCGCCCAGTCACCTGATGCGGGTGAGCGAGCTGGGTGGCGGTGGACGAGCTTGGCTGCTCACGGCTTACGCCGAGGGCCGGGACACCGGTGTCGATGCCGGTTCGATACCGGATCCGATCGGTGGATCGGACGAGGAATACGCGGATACCTATGAACAGCTCGAGGAGCTGATCGACAAGGTGCTCGATCGGCTGCGACCAGAGACGGATCAGTGAACACGACGGCCGGGACACGGCTTCTCGCCCTGCTGGGAGATCCGATCGCGCACTCGGCTTCACCGGCCATGCAGAGCGCGGCGTTCGACCATGCGGACGTGGACGGCGTATATGTTGCGCTCGCGTGTGCCCCGGACGACCTCGCGGGGCTTCTCCGGGGGATCGCCCGGGCCGGTGGAGGCGGCAACGTCACGCTTCCGCACAAGGAGCGTGCGGCCGGCTTGCTCGACGAGGCGAGCGAGGCGGTCCGGAGAACGGGCGCCTGCAACACGTTCTGGGGAGACACGGAGGGGCGCATCCACGGGGACAACACGGACGTGGAAGGCTTCCGGCGGGCGGTGCGTGCTTTCGTGCCCGACTCGGTGAAGGGGCGGCGGGTGCTCTTGTTGGGGGCCGGAGGTGCGGCGCGCGCCGTTCTTCTCGGTCTCATCGAAGAGGGCGCCGAAGACGTGACGATCTTCAATCGCACCGCCGAGAGAGCGCGCGCCGTGGCCCGCCGTATCGGGGGCGCGCGCGCGCGAGTCGCGAACGCCGTCGAGGACCTCCATGGCGTCGACTTCGGCCTGGTCGTCAACGCGACCCGCCTCGGTCTCAAGTCCGAGGATCCGTCTCCGATCGATTTCGAGATCCTCGGACGGGTGCGGGCGGCGTTGGACCTCGTGTACACTCGCGAGCCGACCGCATTCCTACGGGCTGCGGGCCGGCTCGGCATCCAGTCGACGGATGGCCGGGAGATGCTGATCCACCAGGGCGCGGTCGCGTTCGAGCGTTGGTGGGGGAAAGAGGCGCCGGTCGACGTGATGCGCGAGGCGCTCGGGACCCGAGTGGAGGTGTGACGCCGTGGTGCCGGCGCGCTGGGCGCGCGATCTGGTGGAGCTTCTCCTGCCCGCTGGCTGTGTCTCCTGCGGCGGATGGATTCCGCGACGAGAGGGTCGCGAGCCGGAGTTGGTTTGCGTCGCGTGCCGGACCCGGATGCGTGCCGGACCGTGGCCTCGCTGTCCCCGGTGCCACTGGCCCCGGGGCACCGGGCGCATGCCCGACGCCGAGTGTCGTGAGTGCGCGGACTGGTCCCCTGCGATCGTGGCGGCCCGCTTCGCGTACGAGCTCGCGCCTCCGGTGGACGATCTCGTCCATGGTCTCAAGTACGAGGGGTGGCGCGAGCTTGCGGCGTTCATGGGCCGGGCGATGGCCCGGCTCGACCCGCCCCCGGGTGACGCCGGGCGGGGCGCTGTGATCGTGCCGATCCCGACGACCCCCGATCGACGTCGCACGCGTGGCTACAACCAGGCCGAGCTTCTGGCGCGTCGCGTCGCCGAGCTCCGAGAGCTGCCTCTGGTGCCCGCGTTGGCCCGGCACGCGGCAGCCGGCTCACAGACGACCTTGACCCGGGACGAGCGCCGCAGGAACGTGCGGGGCGCGTTCGCTCCGACCGCCCGAGCGGGGGAAGTGCGGGGGCGCGACGTGCTCCTCGTGGATGACGTCCTGACGACGGGCGCGACCGTCTCGGCCGCAGCGGACACGCTCGCGGACGCTGGTTGCGGGGGCGTCGTCGTGCTCGCCTTCGCCCGGGCCGAGGGGTCCGGGACACGCGAAGTGGCGTAGGCGTTATGTTTTCTGTCGGGAAGTCCGAGACCTCCATCCATCAAACGAGAGGACTGGAATCATGGCGGTGCGTGTAGCGATCAACGGCTTCGGAAGGATCGGGCGGAACGTCCTCCGGAGCGCGAAACAGTCGGGTCTGACCGACCTCGATTTCGTCGCGGTCAACGACCTGACGGATGCGGGCACACTTGCGCATCTTCTCCGCTACGACTCGGTCCACGGGAAGTATCCGGGAACGGTCGAAGTCTCGGACGAGGGACTCGTCGTGGACGGCGACACGATCCGCGTGCTGAGCGAGCGGGATCCCGCACAGCTGCCCTGGTCCGACCTCGACGTCGACATCGTCGTCGAATCGACGGGCCTCTTCACCAAGCGTGAGGCGGCCGCGGAGCACCTGGCAGCCGGGGCCCGCAAAGTGATCATTTCCGCGCCGGCGAAGGACGAGGACATCACCATCGTGCTCGGTGTGAACGAGGACAAGTACGACCCGGACAGCCACGACATCATCTCCAACGCGAGCTGCACGACGAACTGCTTGGCTCCGGTCGTGAAGGTCGTGAGCGACTGCTTCGGCTTTCGTCACGGGCTCATGACGACGATCCACTCGTACACGAATGACCAGAACATCCTCGACCTGCCCCACAAGGACCTTCGTCGGGCGCGTGCCGCGGCCATGTCGATGATCCCGACGACGACCGGGGCGGCCAAGGCCACAGGCCTGGTGCTTCCAGAGGTGAAGGGCCGAATCGATGGCATGGCAATCCGGGTGCCGACGCCGGACGTGTCGCTGGTCGATCTGGTCGCGGAGGTGGAACGGGAAACGACCGCCGAGGAGGTGAACGCCGTGTTCGCCGAAGTCGCCTCGGGGTCCATGAACGGCGTGTTGGGGGTGTCGGACGAGCCGCTCGTGTCCATCGACTACACGAGCAACCCGCTCAGCTCCATCGTCGATACGATGTCGACGAGTGTCATGCAGGGCCGCATGGTGAAGGTGCTTTCCTGGTACGACAACGAGTGGGGTTACTCGTGCCGCGTGGTCGATCTGGTCCGTTACGTGGGCGAGCGGCTGCCCGAACGGACGACCGCGTAGCGCGTTCGACGAAGCACGACCGGTCTCCGCGTCTCCGGCCCCGATCCCGCACGCATGAAAAAGAACCTTTCCGATATCAACCCGGCGCAGCTGCGCGGCCGGGTGGTGCTCGTCCGGACGGATCTCAACGTCCCCCTCGAGGACGGTCGGGTCACGGACGACCAGCGCATCCGCGCGTCCCTCCTCACGCTCCGCCTGCTGTCCGAGGCGGGCGCACGGGTCGTCGTCCTGTCGCACCTCGGTCGGCCCAAAGGGGGGCCTCGGCCGGAGTTCTCGCTCGCGCCGGTTGCCGAGCACCTGAGTGACTTGCTCGCTCGGCCGATACCCTTCATCGGGCAAGGCGTCGGAGCCGAGGTCGAGGCCGCCGTCGCCCGGCTCGAGGACGGGGACCTCGTGTTGCTCGAGAACACGCGCTTTCTCGCCGGGGATACAGCCAACGATCCCGACCTCGCCGCCAGTTGGGCGGCGCTCGGCGATTTGTTCGTCAACGACGCGTTCGGTGCGGCGCACCGAGCCCACGCGTCCACGTCCGGATTGGCCGATGCCATGATCGCCCGCGGTGGGGAGGCCGTCGCGGGCCTCCTGCTGGAGCGAGAGCTCGAATACCTCGAGGATGCCCTTCTCGAGCCCGAGCGCCCGTTCGTGGCCGTGCTCGGCGGCGCAAAGATCTCGGGGAAGATCGAGGTCATCGCGGCGTTGCTGCGCAAGGTGGACCGTCTGCTCATCGGAGGCGCGATGGCGAACACCTTCCTGCGGGCGATGGGTCTCGACACGGGACGGTCGCTCGTGGAGGAAGACCGGGTCGACATGGCGAAGGACATCATGCGTGACGCCGGAGAGCGTCTGGTTCTCCCCCTCGATTGCGTGGTCGCCGACGAGATCGAGCGAGGCGCCCCGACCCGGGTGGTCGCCCGGGACGCGGTGCAGCCCGACGACCGGATCGGCGACATCGGACCGAAGACGATCGAGCATTTCGCGGAGCAGGTCCGCCGGGCTCGAACCGTGGTCTGGAACGGACCCATGGGGGTGTTCGAGATCGATGTCTTCGCGGAAGGCACGATGAGCTTGGCGCGGACGCTGGCCGAGGCCTGTGAAGCGGGCGCCCTCGGCGTGATCGGAGGGGGCGATTCCGGGGCGGCCGCGGAGAAGGCGGATGTCGCTGAGCGCATCACGCACATCTCCACCGGGGGGGGCGCGTCGCTGGAGTTGCTGGCGGGCGTGAGGCTCCCTGGCGTCGTTTCGCTGAGCGAAGCCTGAATCCCCAAGAGGAGGCCCGACATGGCGGTCATCGCCGGTAATTGGAAGATGCACCACGGACCGCACGCCACGCGGGCGTTCTTCTCCGATCTCGACCTCGGCTCGGTCGCGGAGGAGCACGAGATCATCCTGTTTCCTTCGGCCGTCTCCCTTCAGGCGGCGGTGGCCGCCGCGGAGCCACTCGGCCGGGTGCGTCTCGGGGTGCAGAACGTCCACTGGGAAGACGAGGGAGCTTTCACCGGCGAGACGTCCACCTCCATGGCGCGTGAGGCCGGTGCAAGCTTTGCTCTGATCGGCCACTCGGAGCGCCGTCACGTGTTCGGCGAGACCGACGAAGAAGTCCGGAGGAAGGTCGAGGCTGCCCTTCGCCATGACCTGATACCGGTCGTGTGCGTGGGTGAGACACTGGAGGAGCGGCGGGCCGGCCGGGTGGACGAGGTGATCACCCGCCAACTCGGCGCCGTGCTGCCCGCGCTCGCCCACGGCGGCGCGCGATTTCTCTTGGCGTACGAGCCGGTTTGGGCCATCGGGACCGGTGAAACAGCCACCCCGGAAGATGCCTCGGCGGCGCATGCCACGCTGCGGGGCTGTCTCGAAGACGGCGTCGGGGTCGCGGGCGCTCCCAAGGTTCCGGTCCTCTACGGTGGCTCCGCGAAACCGGACAACGCCGCCGAGCTCTTCCAAGCCCCCAACGTGGACGGCGTGCTCGTGGGCGGAGCCAGCCTCGATCCGGTCTCGTTCGCTGCGATCGCCGGTGCCGCGAACCGTTGACACTCCTACCAGGGTGATCGACGTTTAGGATCTAGCCCGCGTAGGTTGTTCACCAGGAAGCTAATCGACGATGTACGGAATCTTGTTGGCCGCCATGGTCCTCGACGGCATCTTCTTGTCGGTCATCATTCTCCTCCAGGCAGGAAAGGGAGGCGGGCTGGCGGCCGTCGGCGGCGGGTCGTCCATGACCGATGGGGTGCTCGGGGGCCGACAGGCCACCACGGTGCTCACCCGGGCCACGTGGGTCGCGGGAACCATCTTCATGGTTCTCGCCCTGGTCCTGTCGATCATGTCGTCGCGGGCGGATGCGCCCGAGTCGATCATCCAGGTCGACACTCCGGCGCCGGCCACGCAGCCTGAGCCGGTGCTACCCGGAGTCGGGACCGACGCTCCGCCCGCGCCGGAGGGAAGCGGCACGTCCCCGGACGGGCCGGAGAACTGACGGTTGACCCTGGACTCAGGGGACGCATCCAGGTCGACTTCGGGGCTCCCGCGGTCCGTCATGCCGTTCTCGGGCGCCGCGCGACCTCACGGTGAGCATCCCGCAGACGACGAACCGTCACCGGTCGCCCGGCCGGATGCTTTCGATGCCGCCTCGGCGATGCAGCTGTTGGAGGCTCTCTCCATGTCGAGGGCCGCAGAAGATCGTCTGACGGCGTTGTCCGAAGAAGGTCGCATCCACCACCCGCCCCGTCGCGACGCGTTTCGCGAGGCGGGTCCAGTAGGCGTCGCGTTCGCCCTGCGCAGGGCCGCTGACGGAACCGGAGACGTATTCGCGCCGACCTTCAGGGCCGCTGGCGCGCTCCGGCTTTTCGGGCTACGACTCGAAGACTTCTTCCGTGCCCATCTGGCTGGCGAGGTGGCCGCGGCACGGGACCCGCACCCGGATCTGCACCGCGTGGATCTGCAGAAGGGGATCCTGGCTCCGGTCGTACCGCTCGGGCTCCTCGTCGAAGTCGTGGGCGGCCTCGCGCTCGGGTTCCGGATGCGCGGGCAGGACCGCGTGGGCGTCGTGTGCGACAGTGATGGCGCGACCTCCACGGGCGCCTGGCACGAGGGTCTGGTGTTCGCGGCAGCCCGCCGTTGCCCCATGGTGTTGGTGGTCGAGACCGGCGCGGATCCCGCCGCCCTGCGCCGGCAGACCCGGATCGAGAGCTTCACCGAGAAGGCAGCCGGCTACGGTGTCGGCGCCGCTTCGGTGGAGGGAAGGGACGTGCTCGCCATCTCCGAAGCGGTCGCGGCCGCCGTCGCGGCCGCCCGAGAGGGCCAGGGCGTGCAGATGGTCGAGATTCGCTATTCCGGAGGAGACCCGGTGGCGTACCTGCGCGGCCGGATCCTGGACGAGGGGCTCGCCGGCGAAGACGAGATTCTCGCGGTCGAGCGTCAGGCCGCGGCCGAGTGCGCCGCCGCCGCGGAGCGGGTCGCGGATGAAGCCGTGCCCGCCGTTTCTGAACGTTTCCCCGGCGTCTACACGGATGCCGAGCGACCCGCTCGCCGGACATGGTCCGGTCCCAGCCCCACGGAAGCCGTCTGAAAGGGTGGTTATGACTGAGTCGGTGGTGCCCGAGCACCTCATGAAGACGCGCAACCGGGAACCCGTCACGTTCCTCGAAGCGATCAGCGAAGCGCTGTTCGAAGAGATGACGCGTGACGAGACCGTGTTCCTCTTGGGGGAGGATATCGGGGTCTACGGAGGCGCGTTCAAGGTCACCCGTGGTTTTCTGGAGCACTTCGGCGGCGAGCGCGTGGTCGACACCCCGATCGCTGAAGGGGGCTTCACGGGTGCGGCGGCGGGCGCCGCGCACGCGGGCCTCCGTCCGATCGTCGAGATCCAGTTCATGGATTTCATCTCCCCCGCCTATGACGTCATCACCAACTACATCGCGACGTCGCTGTACCGCGGAGCTGGAGCTATGCCGCTCGTCATCCGCGGACCCGTGGGTGGTGGAAACCGGGGAGGACCGTTCCACTCGCAGAACGTCGAGATGGCGTTCTTCCATACGCCGGGGCTCAAGATCGTGTATCCGAGCACGGCCTACGACGCCAAGGGGTTGCTCAAGGCGGCGATCCGGGACGACAATCCGGTCCTGTTCGAGGAGCACAAGGGGTTGTATCGTGCGCCCGCGCTCCGGGAAGTGCTGCCGGACGAGGACTACGTGGTCCCGTTGGGTGTGGCCCGGACTGCGCGAGAAGGTAAGGACGTGACGATCGTGACCTACGGGGCCATGGTCCACAAGAGCGTGGAGGCCGCGGAGCGGCTCGAGCGGGAGGACGGCGTTTCCGTGGAAGTCATCGATCTGCGGACCCTGCTTCCGATGGACGACGACGCGATCATCGATAGCGTGAAGAAGACCGGTAAGCTCCTGGTGGTCCACGAGGATACCCGCACGGGCGGCATCGCGGGCGAGATCGCCATGCGCGTGAGCGAAGCGGCCTTCGAGTGGCTGGACGGCCCGATGCTGCGGGTGACCGCGATCGACGCGCCGGTCCCTTACTCGGGATCGCTGGAAGACTACTTTCTTCCGCAGACGGACGATGTCGTCGAGGCCGCTCGCTATCTGGCGGCGTACTGATATGCTGGACGAATGCGAGGACGGGCGGGGTGAAGCGCGAACGCGTGCCGTCCGGTGGGATGGGTGGAAGGTAGGATCGAAGCGTGGCGTGACGGGTAACCGACGCGTCACTGGCCTGACCAACGGTAAACCGGAGTAATCGAGCGTGGCTCGAATCGAAGTGCCGATGCCCCAGATGGGGGAGTCCATCGCGGAAGGAACCGTCTCGAAGTGGCTCAAGCAGGTGGGCGACACCGTCGAGCGCGATGAGCCGATCCTGGAGATCTCGACCGACAAGGTGGATGCGGAGATTCCGTCGCCTCAGTCGGGAACCCTCGTGGAAGTCGCCGTCGAAGAAGGCGAGACGGTCGAGGTGGGCACGATCGTCGCCTACATCGACACGGAAGCCGACGACGCCGCGACTTCCGGAGGCGACGAAAAGGCCGAGCCGGCCGCGGAGCAAGGCTCCGAGCCTGAGCCTGCCGAAGTCGAGGAGCCTGCCGAAACCGACGCGCCCGCCCAGGCGGAGCCTGAGGCCCCGGCCGGGAGCGCCGAGGAGCGGTTACGGACGCGTTCGACGCCGGTGGTCCGCAAGATCGCCGAGGAGCACGGGGTCGACATCGCTTCCGTGACCGGGACCGGTCATGCCGGCCGGGTGACGAAGCAGGACATCCTCGAATTCATCGACGAGCCGAAGAAGACGGAGCCCCCGGCGAAGAAGCCGGCAGCCTCCGGGGCGCCCGCCAAGCCCGCTGCCGCACCCGCCCCTTCGGCGGCGCCATCGGATCTCTGGACGAAGTTCTACAAAGAGGTCC
>JBBDSN010000183.1:0-17070 GCA_040904885.1 Gemmatimonadota bacterium
TTGCACGGCCGAGCCTCCCTCGCCCGGGCCCTCGTGCTCGCGACCCCGATACCGGGACCGATCTCGGACGCCCTGACCCGCTCGTACCGCCGTCTCGTGGAAGAGTACGGACACGAGGTGGATCTCGCCGTCCGCTCGTCGGCCACGCGCGAGGACTCGAGCATGGCGTCGTTCGCCGGGCAGTACGACTCGTATCTCAACATCCGGGGCATCGACGGAGTTCTGGAGTCCTGGCGGCGCTGCTGTGCTTCAGCCTACACGGAACGCGCCATCGGCTACCAGATCCGGAAGGACATGAATCCCCTCGAAGGCGCGGTGGCGGTCGTGGTCATGAAGA
This sequence comes from Gemmatimonadota bacterium, assembly GCA_040904885.1. GTDB lineage: Bacteria > Gemmatimonadota > Gemmatimonadetes > Longimicrobiales > Gaopeijiaceae > JAWLHJ01. Next base: position 338 of record JBBDSN010000183.1, read on the forward strand.
TGGTCCGATCGGATATCGCCACGTCGGGCGTGATGTTCACCCTCGACCCGGACTCGGGAAACCCCAACGTCGTGCACATCACCTCGTCCTACGGCTTGGGCGAGCTGGTCGTGCAGGGAACGGTCTCACCCGACACCGTGGTGCTGTGGAAGGAAGGCATCCGAAGGGGCTTCAGCTCGGTGGTGCATCGACAGCTCGGGGCCAAGGACAAGCAGCTCGTCTATTCCTCCCAGGGGGGCACGACCACCGAGAGCGTCGACGTCCACGCCGCCCGCCAGCGCCAGTGGTCCCTGACCCGCGAAGAAGCGTTGGAGTTGGCGAAGATGGCCATCACCATCGAAGACCACTACGGCACGCCGATGGACGTGGAATGGGCCAAAGACGGCTACTCCGGCCAGCTTTACATCGTACAGGCGCGCCCCGAGACGGTGCACTCCAACGACCAGAGCACCTCGGTCATGCGCACGTACCGCATGGACCCCGAGCTCGTGCGGACCCTCGAGCGTGATGGTGACGTCGTCGCCCGGGGTCATGCCGTGGGGACCCGCATCGGGAGCGGCAGAGTGCGTCGTTACCACGACTACGAGGAAGTCATCGTCCGGAAGCGTGAACTCCGAAATCGACTGGCCGCGGGTGAGCAGCTCGAGGACATCCCTCTCGACCAACACGTCTTCGACGAGGGCGACGTCCTGGTCACCGAGATGACGACACCCGACTGGGAACCGCTCATGAAAGACGCCTCCCTCATCATCACGGAGAAGGGCGGTCGGACGTCCCACGCCGCGATCGTGGCACGGGAGTTCGGGATCCCCGCCATCGTGGGCTGCCACGATGCGACCAAGCTGCTGGACCCCCTGATGGAGGTCACGGGAACCTGCGCCGAGGGAGACGAGGGGCTGGTGTTGCGCGGCATTCACGACTTCGAGGTGGAAGAAGTGGTCATGGACTCGCTCCCCGACCTGCGGACCCAGATCAAGCTGAACGTGGGATTCCCCGGGAAGGCCCTGTCCGACGCCATGCTCCCCTCGGACGGCGTGGGACTCGCACGGCTCGAGTTCATCCTCACGGCCCAGGTAGGCATCCATCCGCTCGCGCTCGCGTACTTCGAAGAGCTGAGGGACTTCGCGTCCGGCGGCCCGATGGCCGCGGAGCTGGAGATCTACAGAGAGCGGCTCGAGGCCGAAGATCCCCACGAGCTCAATACGCTGCTCGGCGCCATCGAGCGGAGAACACCGGGCTATGGAGACCGACGACAGTTCTTCGTGGACCAGGTCGGCTACGGGGTGGCGCTCATATGCGCCGCCTTCCACCCCCGCCCGGTGCTCGTCCGCCTCTCCGACCTCAAGTCCAATGAGTACCGCGACCTCCTGGGCGGCCGACTCTTCGAGCCGCACGAGGAGAATCCGATGATCGCCTGGCGGGGCGCCGCCCGGTACGTCGACGCCCGCTTCTCCGCGGCGTTCGAGATGGAGCTCGACGCACTCCGCATGGTCCGGCAGCGCCTCGGCCTCGACAACCTCCAGCTCATGGTGCCGTTCTGCAGGACGCCCGAGGAGGGCGCGCGCGTGACCGAAAAGCTGGATCGTCACGGGCTCTCTCCCAACGCGGGCGTGCCCTTGCACCTCATGGTCGAGTTGCCTTCGAACGTCATCGAAGCCGACCGCTTCATCGACGCGATGGAGCTGGCCGGCGGCTCCATCGGCTCCAACGACCTCGTGCAGACCGTCTACGCGTTGTCGCGCGACGACCTGGAGAGCTACACGCCGCTCGTCGATGCACGTTCACCCGCCGTGAAGATCTTCATGCGTCAGGCTGCGGCATCGTTCCGGGCGCGAGACCTCGAAATCGGGATCTGCGGGCAGGCTCCATCCGACCACCCGGACGAGGTACCGCCCTTTCTCGTGGACTGCGGCATGACGTCCATCTCCGTCACTCCAGACGTCCTCGTGCGCGTCCGGATCGCGGTGGCCGAGGCGGAACGGCGGATGGACGCGTAGCAGCCCACAAAGGGCACCGCGAGAATGCGAAGACGAATCGCTTCCTCCCGGTTCGTCATCGCCCCATCCTGAGAACGAGGGTCGCCGGCGTCAACCGAAGGGTACATTTCTTGCAAATATGAGGGTCGTAAAGTCACGACGCCCCTGCCATCGGTGACGAGCAACACCCGAATCCCCCGCCTGAGGTATATCCTTGCTGGACGATAAAATTCGTCACGCCACAATCCTTATCGTGGACGACGAAGCGGCGAACATCCAACTGCTGCGCCGGATCCTCGAGCCGGCCGGGTACTTGGACATCCGAGAGACCCGGGACCCCACGAAGGTCGGCGACCTCCTCACGGAGCTTCGACCCGATCTGGTGCTCCTGGACCTGTTGATGCCGGGGATGGATGGCCATGAGGTTCTCGACATCGTTCGGGACGCGACGCCCGCGGACGAGTACCTGCCCGTGCTGGTCCTCACGTCCGACAACACCCGTGATGCCAAGCGTCGTGCCCTGTCCGGCGGGGCCAAGGACTACGTCACGAAGCCGCTGAGCCCCTCGGAAGTACGCTCGCGGGTGCGCAACCTTCTGGAAACGCGCCTACTCTACCAGGAGGTCCGCGCCCAGAATGCGGACCTCGAGCGCAGGGTCCAGCAACGCACCGCGGAGCTCGAGGACGCGCGCCTGCAGACCCTGCAGAGGCTCGCGCGCGCCGCGGAGTATCGGGACGACGTGACGGGCCATCACACGCGCCGGGTGGGAGAAGCCGCGGCGCGTGTCGCCGCGACGCTCGGATGGCCGAGCCACGAGGTCGAGATGGTCCGGTTGGCCGCGCCCCTACACGACGTCGGCAAGATCGGCATCCCGGACGCCATCCTCCTGTGCGACGGCCCTCTGACGGCCGTTCAGTTCGAGGTCATGAAGTCGCACTGCGTGATCGGGGCTGATATCCTTTCCGGATCGGACGTTCCGCTGCTGCGGATGGCGGCCGAGATCGCGCTCAGTCACCACGAGCGCTGGGACGGTAAAGGGTACCCTTCCGGGCGCTCCGGAGAGGACATCCCGCTGGCCGGGCGCATCGTCGCCGTGGCGGACACCTACGACGCACTGACCCACCCCCGCCCCTACAAGCATGCGTGGGGCGTCGTAGACGCCTTGGACGACATCGTGGGCGGGGCGGGCGAGCGTTTCGACCCGCGGGTGGTCGAAGCCTTCCAGGCGACGGTGCCTTCGGCCGCACAGCCATCAGGCGCAACCGAATGATCCGTCCGCGCAGTGGGGTACTCATCCTGACGATGGTCGCCACGATGCTCGTTTCTGGTGGGTGTACCTCATTTCGCGGCATCCTACCGGGGGAGGCGGTGGAGACTGCGTCCGACCCGGTCTCCGATTCGGATCCCGAGATGGCGCTGCGCGCTGCCGTGACGGCGCTGGACGAGGGCGACGTTCCCGCCGCCCAACGGAGGCTCCGGAGGATCGCAGCCGATTGCACGGCCGCGGAGCCGGCCGTCCGGCATCGCGCGGCCCTCCTGCTCGCCTCGGTCGCGCTGGACCCCGGGAACCCGGACAGCACGCCCGATGAGGCCGCCATGGCCGCCGCTCGGGTCATCCGGGAAGCCGGCCCGGGCGACTCCGACGCGGCCCTCGCACGATCGCTGTACCTCCTCGCCCTCGATCAGGGCGCGGCCCCAGCGACCGGCCAGGAGCCAGCCGGTTGTCCGCCTCCCTCGGGCGAGACCCGTTCCCAGCCCACGCGACTTCCACAGCCCGCGTCACCCACCTCGGCCGCACGGCTGGCCGCCCTCCAGGACACCCTGAGCGCCCGGACCGATTCGTTGCGTACTCTCCGTGAGCAGCTGTCCGCATCCAGGGAACGCACCGAGGCGCTCGAGGCCGAAATCGAGCGCATCCGCAGGCTCCTTCTCGGTGGCCTGCCCGATCCCGACACCCTCCGCAGGCATCGATGACCGTCCGCTCCAAGCTGTTGGCCGGGTTCGGGGTCGCGATCGCCACGTTGCTCCTGCCCGGTCTCTTCGCCGCCGATCGTCTTTCGGAACTCCAGAACCTGGCGGTGGAGGGAAGATCCAGACACGCCGACGCACTGCTCAGCCTGGGGCGCATGCAGGCCGCGCTCGCAGAGCTCGACCGCTACGAGCGAAGCTTCGTGGCCACGGGAGACGCAGCCCTCGGGCGCTCGGCTTCCGCCGCGCTCGGCGTCATCTCCGCCGAGTACGCCCGTATGGCCGGCTCACCCTACCAGGGCACGGTCACCGTGCTCGCGCCCTTGGTCGACGACCTCACCCGCCTCGCCGTCGACGTAGAGGCGCTCATGGACGCAGACCAGATCGCCGACGCCACCACCGCGTTCACGCTCATGGAGGCAGGCTTCACCGAGGCGGAACGAACGCTCGACGCCATCACCGACTCGATCAACACCGCAGCTCAGAACGACCTCGTGCGGGCCGAGGCTCTGAGCGCCGCGGCCCGGCGTGGCACCCTCATCGCGACGGTCCTCGCCCTCCTCGTCGCGCTGGCCGTGGCGACCTGGGCTTCGACGACGTTGACCCAACCGCTCCGTCGGCTGGGACGCGCCATGGCGAAGGTGGCCGACGGCGACTTCGAGCCGCCGACGAACCTTCCGGTCGGCAGGAACGACGAGATCGGGGAGCTCGCGACCTCGTTCCAGGTCATGTCCCACCGGCTCGCGGACCTGAACCGCATGAAAGCCGAGTTCATCGGAGTCGCGAGCCACGAGCTCAAGACCCCGATCAATTCCATCCATGGCTACGCTGAGCTGATCCAGGAGGAGTACGGGGATTCGGCGCCCGAAGAGTACCGGAGGATGGTGGACGGCATCGCCGAACAGGCGCGGGTCGTCGTCCGTCTGGTCGACCGGCTCATGGACCTCAGCCGCCTGGAGACGGGAACGTACCGGATGCAGTGGGAGCACGTGCACGTGCAGGACCTCGTCACCGGACTCCTGCGCGGCTTCGAGATCCTGGCTCGCCAGCGATCCGTGCAACTGGTGTCCACCGTGCATGACGGCACCCCGGAGGTCGTATCCATGGACCTCGACCTCATGCGGGACGAAGTGCTCGGGAACCTGGTCGCGAACGCGCTGCGTCACACGCCGTCCGGGGGTCGGGTCGAGATCGAAGCGAGCGCGACGGACGACGGGATCGCCTTCACCGTCACCGATTCTGGTCCAGGGATCCCCGCCGACGAGCGCGATCTGATCTTCCGCAAGTACTACCGGAGCGATCCCGGGTCGACCGGGTCCGGACTGGGCCTCGCGATCGCCCGGGAGACGGTCCTGCTGCACGGCGGGAGCATCTCGCTCGAGGACACGCCGGCCGGAACGGGCGCGAGGTTCCGGGTCGTGATCCCGCACCGCGCCGACATCAAGAGTGACGCAGGAGAGACGATTTCTCCGCATCCCGACCCGTGGGCACTCGCACTTCCGCCGCGCCCCGTCCGCACGACGCACCCCACCCGCTGAACCGACTCGCGCTCGAGTGTCCTTTCTCGGCGCCGGATCGGCGCCTAGTGTGGTGTATCGGAGCCAGTTCGGGGTGTGACGTCCAACCGGGAGAAGCCATGATTATCGCAAGGCCCGTCACGCTGGAGCGGCACGGCATCCGACTAGAGCCGCTCGATCACGAACACGCCGGAGGGCTCGCCACCGCGGCCGAGGACGGCGAGCTTTGGACGCTGTGGTACACATCCGTACCGAAGCCGGACGAGGTCCCGGCATGGATCGATGCCGCCCACGCGGGCCAGTCGGCCGGCCATATGCTCCCGTGGGCAGTGCGGGACACGTCTTCCGGACACGTGGTCGGCACCACGCGATATCACGACATCGCCCCTGACATCGACCGGGTCGAGATCGGCTATACCTGGTACGCCCGCTCTTCGCAGCGCAGCCACGTCAACACAAGGACGGGGTGCTCCGTCATCATCAGCCGCGACGCGACGGCACCGCACGGGACACCGTCATGTACAGCATCCTCGAGCCCGAGTGGGTCGACGTGAAGCGGCATCTCGAGCTACGGCTGACGCGACACCGCGAGTAAGGAGTCCCGTACAAAGACGAACGCCCCCGCGACTCGGTAGGAGGCGCGGGGGGTGTCCGTCCTACCGATTCATACGCCTTTCCCGGACTCCACCGGCTTCGCGCTCAGCGTCGCCTTCACCAGGTCCCGGTTCAGCTGCGCGATGTAGTCGATGCTGATCCCTTTCGGACACGCGACTTCGCACGCACCGTGGTTGGTGCAGTTGCCGAACCCTTCGTCGTCGTGTTGATCGACCATGGAAAGGACCCGGTCCCAGCGCTCGGGCTGACCCTGGGGCACGCTCGCGAGGTGGGCGACCTTCGCCGCGGTGAACAGCATGGCCGAAGCGTTCGGGCACGCGGCCACGCAGGCGCCGCAGCCGATGCACGTGGCCGCGTCGAACGCCGCGTCCGCGTCGTCCTTCGGAACCGGCACGGCGTTCCCGTCCGGCGCGCTCCCGGTCCGGACGGAGATGTAGCCGCCCTTCGCAATGATGCGGTCGAAGCCGCCACGGTCCACCACGAGGTCCCGAATGACCGGGAACGCCGTCGCGCGCCAAGGCTCGATCCACACCTCGTCGCCGTCGTTGAACGACCGCATGTGCAGCTGACACGCCGTGGTCAGCGAACGAGGTCCGTGCGGCACCCCGTTGATCATCATGCCGCACGAGCCGCAGATGCCCTCCCGGCAATCATGGTCGAACGCGATGGGCTCGTTGCCTTCCTCGGTGAGACGCTCGTTCACGACGTCGAGCATCTCGAGGAACGACATGTGCTCGGACACGTCCGTAGCCTCGTACTTCTCGAACCGACCGGCGTCGCGCGCGCTGTCCTGACGCCATACATGCAGAGTCAGCTTCATCTATTTGTAGCTCCTCTGGGAGAGCTGAACGTTTTCGAATACCAAGGGCTCTCTGTGGAGCGCCGGTGCCTCGCCCACGCCCTTGAACTCCCAAACGGATACGTGGGAGTAGTTCTCGTCGTCGCGCTTGGCTTCCCCGTCCTCGGTCGTGTGCTCGGCCCGGTAGTGCGCGCCGCACGACTCGTCCCGCGCGAGCGCGTCGTGGCACATGACCTCGGCGAACTCCATGAAGTCGGCGACCCGGCCGGCCTTCTCGAGCGACTGATTGAGGGTCGCGCCCGATCCGGGAACACGGACCTCCTTCCAGAACTGCTCACGGAGCTCGGGAATCTTGCCGAGGGCCTCTTTGAGACCGGACTCGGTGCGCTCCATGCCGCAGTGGTCCCACATGAGCCTGCCGAGCTCGATGTGAAAGCTGTCCACAGTTCGGCTCCCCTTGCCCGACATGAGCCGCTCGAGCCGGTCCTTCACCTCGCGCTCGGTGTCGCGCACGGCGGCGTGGTCCGGGTCCACTTTCTTCTCGCGTGACACGTTCGCGAGGTAGTTGCCGATGGTGAGCGGGATCACGAAGTAGCCGTCGGCCAGCCCCTGCATGAGCGCGCTCGCGCCGAGCCGGTTGGCACCATGGTCCGAGAAGTTCGCCTCGCCGATCACGAACAGCCCGGGCACGTTGCTCATCAGATCGTAGTCCACCCAGAGCCCACCCATCGTGTAGTGCGGCGCCGGGTAGATGCGCATCGGCCGCTCGTACGGATTCTCACCCGTGATCTTCTCGTACATGGAGAAGAGGTTGCCGTACCGCTCGCTGATGGCGTCGCGACCCAACCGCCCGATGGCGTCCTTGAAGTCCAGGTATACACCGTTCTTCTGCTCCCCGACTCCATGGCCGAGGTCCACCATCTCCTTGGCGCGGCGGGACGCGATATCGCGTGGCGAAAGGTTGCCGAACGAGGGATAGATGCGCTCGAGGTAGTAGTCGCGCTCGTCCTCGGGAATCTCGTGGGGCCGCCGCTTGTCGTCCTTGTTCTTCGGGACCCAGATGCGGCCGTCGTTCCGGAGCGACTCGCTCATGAGCGTGAGCTTCGACTGGAAGTCGCCCGACGGCGGGATGCAGGTGGGATGGATCTGCGTATAACACGGGTTCGCGAACCCTGCTCCGCGGCGGTGGGCCCGCCACGTGGCGGTCACGTTGCACTGCTTCGCGTTCGTCGACAGGAAGAACACGTTCGAGTACCCGCCGGTCGCGAGCACGACCGCGTCCGCCGTGAACGACTCGATCTCGCCGGTGAGCATGTCCCGCACGACGATCCCCTTGGCCTCGCCGTCGATGACGATGACGTCCATCATCTCGTGACGCGTGGAAATCTGCACGGTGCCCGCGCCGATCTGTCGCTCGAGCGCCTGATACGCTCCAAGCAGGAGCTGCTGGCCCGTCTGGCCGCGCGCGTAGAACGTCCGGGACACCTGGGCGCCGCCGAACGACCGGTTGCCGAGCAGTCCGCCGTACTCGCGGGCGAAGGGCACACCCTGGGCGACCGCCTGATCGATGATGTTCAGGCTGATCTGCGCGAGGCGGTGGACGTTGGCCTCGCGCGACCGGAAGTCGCCGCCTTTGATCGTGTCGTAGAACAGACGGAAGATGCTGTCCCCGTCGTTCTGGTAGTTCTTCGCTGCGTTGATGCCGCCCTGTGCCGCGATCGAGTGGGCGCGCCGCGGCGAGTCGTGGTACGTGAACGCTTTCACGTTGTACCCGAGCTCACCCATGGTCGCCGCGGCGGAGGCTCCCGCGAGGCCCGTTCCGACGATGATGACGTCGTATTTACGCTTGTTCGCCGGGTTCACGAGCTTCATGTCGAAGCGGTGCTTGTCCCACTTCTCCGCGAGGGGACCCGACGGAATCTTGTTGTTCAGTTCCACGGCTGGACGACCTTTGCTCGGCTGGAAGACCCGGGACGGCTAGGAGATGACACCGGTCAGGACCAGCGTCGGAGGCGTGAGGAATCCGATGAAGACGACCAGGGAGAAGGCCGCCGCGAACGGACGGCGAAGACCGTTGTACTTCGGGTGGTTCATGCCCAGCGTCTGGAAAAAACTCCACACGCCGTGATAGAGGTGGAGCGCCAGCGCCGACTGAGCCACGAAATAGACTCCGAAGACCAGCGGATTCTGGAACGCGTGCACGAAGTTCTCGTACACCGCTCCGGCGACGAAGTCCGTGTGCGCCTGTCCCGTCGTGAAGTGCAGGATGTGGTAGACAATGAAGAGCCCCACGATAATCCCGCCCCACCGCATGGTCCGCGACGCGTAACTCAAGCTCTGATCTTCGAGCTTGCCGTAGCGCTGCTGACGGGCATCGCGGCTGAGCCTCCAAAGCTGGATGACCGTGACGACGTGAACGACCACGGCAGCGAGCAGCAGCAGCCTGAACAGCCACAGAAACCCCGCGTGCGGCAGGAGCGGATACCCGAAATCCCGCAGGAATTCGGCGTACACGTCCATCGCATACTCGCCGGCTTCATTGGGGGGGAACAGCATTTTGAGGTTCCCCAGCATATGGACGAACACGAATCCGAAGAGCACGACCCCCGAGACCGCCACCAGGACCTTTTTCCCGACAGTGGTTCGGTAGAGTGTGGCTACGCGACGCATTACAGCTCCGGTGCGGGTATCGACGCTTCTGGAAGGAAGGTCCGCGGTGCGGACTCGGCCCGTAATATGGCGTCCGGAGCCGTCGTGACAACGCCCTGGGAGCGTGCGCTCCTACGGGCGCCGCGCGATCATGCGCTCAGCGCCGCGTCACGTTCCTTCCTGATTCTCTGCGCCACGTGGTCCGGGGCCCGTTCGTACCCGGCAGCCGCCCTCGTATGGTGAGCTCGGCCCTGCGTCATGGAGCGGAGCGTGGCCGCATACTTGTAGAGCTCGGCCTCCGGTACGATCGCACGCACCGTCGTGCTGCCGTCCTCCGGCTCCATCCCCTGCACCTTTCCCCGCCGCGACGTCAGGTCTCCCATGATGTCCCCGACGTACTCGTCGGGCGTCACCACCGAAACCTCCACGACCGGCTCCAGAAGGATCGGCCCGCACTTCTCGGCCACGGTCCGGAACGCCAGTCCACCGGCCAGCTTGAACGCGATGTCCGAGGAATCGACGGCGTGGTAGGATCCGTCGAAGCATTCGGCCGCGAAATCCACCAACGGATACCCGGCTACGATGCCGCGCTCGGCCTCCTCCTGGATTCCCCGATCCACCGAGGGCAGATACTTCGAGGGAATCACCCCGCCCTTGATGGCGTCGATGAAGTCATAGCCCGACCCGCGCGGCCTGGGGGTGAGCCGGACCCTGCAGTCCCCGAACTGACCGCGTCCTCCCGACTGCTTCTTGTGCCGGCCCTGCCCCTCGCCCTCGAGGGTGATCGTCTCACGGTAGGCGATCTTGGGGGCCTCGGTCTCGACCTTCACGCCGTACTTGCGCGCCATCCGTTCGAGCTGGATCTCGAGATGCAACTCGCCGAGCCCGCGCGCGATCGTTTGATGCAGCTCCGAGTTGAAAGCGGCCGAGAACGTCGGGTCTTCCTCGTGCAGCTTCGGAATGACCTCGCCCAGCTTATCCTCGTCGTTGCGAGTGGCACCCTTGATGGCGATGGAGAGGTCGGCGTCCGGAAAGTCGATCTTCGGCAGCTCCATCCGCTTCGACGGCGAGCAGAGCGTGTCGTTCGTGTGCGTGTGCTTGAGCTTGGCGACCACCCCGATGTCGCCCGCATGCAGCCGCGGGACCTCGAGGCGCTCACGGCCCAGGGGAACGCTCAGGTGGTTGAGCTTCTCTGGCTGCCCATCCGACGCGTTGACGACCTCGTCCCCGTTGGCGACGGATCCGGAGAAGACGCGGAAGTACGAAAGGTCTCCCACGTGGGGCTCGGCCGCGGTCTTGAACACGAGCGCGGCGAGGGGCCCGTCGTCTCGCGACGCAAGCGGCGCGTCTCCCAACGCCTCGGGCAGCGCCTCCGCCGGGCTCGGGCAGAGCTCGACCAGCTTCTTCAGCAGGGCGCGCACCCCGTAGGTCTTCGTGGCCGAGCCGCAGAAGACCGGAAAGATTTCGCGTCGCGCCATCGCGCGGGCCATCGCGTCGACCGCTTCGTCGCGGGAGATGTGTCCTCCCTCGAGGTACGCCTCGAGCAGGGTCTCGTCCGTGGTCGCGAGCGCCTCCTGCAGCTCGGTTTCCCACGTGGCTTCCTTCTCGGCGAACTCGTCCGGGATGGGCTCGATGTCGTACTCGCCGGTTTCGGTCCCGGATTTGTAGATATGGGCCTTTTCGCTGAACAGGTTGATGATGCCGCGGAAGTCGGGGCCTTCGCCCACCGGGATCTCGACCGGAAGGGCACCCGGAGCGAGCCGGTTCTTGATCTGGCGGAAGGCGCGCTCGAAGTCCGCGTGCTCGCGGTCCATCATCGAGACGAAGAAGATCCTCGGGATCCCACGCTCCTCGCAGTAGCGCCATACACGCTCGGTCCCGACCTCGACGCCCGCCGTCGCGCTGACCACGATGATCGCCGCGTCGGCGACCCGGACCGCGGAGATCGTTTCCCCGCTGAAGTCCTGATAGCCCGGTGTGTCGAGCAGGTTGACCTTCACGTCCATGTGCTCCGCGAACGCCGGCGTGAGCTGGATCGATATCCCGTGCGCGAGCTCTTCGGGGGCGTGCATGGTCAGAGCGTGACCTTCGTCGACGTTCCCGCGCCGCTTCGCCGTTCCGGCCACGTAGCAAAGCGCGTCTACCAGGCTCGACTTCCCCGAGCCCCCGTGACCGAGCACGGCGATGTTGCGGATACGGTCCGTCGAGTACTCCTGGGCCGATGGCATGCGGGCTCCTCCGGGTCTCTCGTGAAGCGAGGCCCGTGGCCGCCCCCGGGCGACCCTCGAACCCCGGCTTGACCGGCGCAGCGCTCCCGTGTGGTGCCCGTCACCGGCTGGGCCTCAAATTTTAGGCGGGAGAAGGGCGGCGGAGCAAGCTCGGACACGCGGGAGGACCCATGGAGGAGGTGCCCCCGCCTCCCCCGCTTGCTAGGTTGATCCACGACTTTCCAGCGACCCAAGGCGTCCCAGCCGCCCCACGATGGACACCATGCCCGACGACCTCGACCTCCGGATCATCAGCATCCTGCAGGGGAACGCCCGCACCGCGAACGCGGCGATCGCGCGCGACGTCGGCCTCACCCCCTCGGCGGTGTCTCAGCGCATCAAGAAGCTCGAGGACGCTGGCGTGATCGAGGCGTACCGGGCGCACCTCAAACCGAGAGCGGTGGGCAAGGGACTCCTGGCGTTCGTCGCCGTGCAGACGGGCGAGGGGGCGCGGGCCAAGGAAACGGGCGAGATCCTCGCGAGCATACCCGAAGTGCTCGAGGTCCACAGGGTGGTGGGGGAGGACTGCTTCTTCCTGAAGATCCGCGTCGAAGACACGGAAGCCCTCGGGCGCCTGTTGGACGAGAAGATCCAGCCGCTCCCACCGGTCGCCTCCACCCGCACGACCATCGTGCTCAGCACCGCCAAGGAAGAGCTTCCGGGTCCACCGGCGTCCACGGCGAGCTGACCGGCGTTCCGGGGCACCCGCCACGCGGCCTGCAAGCCGCTGGCGCCCGGCCACCACCCGCAGGGCTATCTGCGGAAACCACCCCACATACCGACCCACACCATCGATTTCGTACGTATAGAGCAGTTTGCGCTAACGAATCATGCATTGCATGTTGAACTAGAAGCACTATTCAACCTTCAAGAACGGAGACTTCCATGGCTCGCAAACCTCGTTCGCGTACCTCCCTGGTGTTGTTCGCGATGCTCGCGCTGCTCTCGTGTGGCGGGAGTGACAACGGAACGACCGAGCCGGACACCACCGGCGACCTGAGGGTGACGGTCAACGCCGATGGCTCGGGCCTCGCCGGCGTGACCGTTCGCTTCTTCGCGGGAGGCGGGAGCACCGCCACCACGACCCAGGCCACCGGCAGCGACGGCAGGACCACCTTCGCCGACGTGGCCGCGGGCTCTCACGACGTCGAGATCGAAGTGCCCGACGGGTTTGTACGGGCCGCTGGCGAAGACGACCGCAAGTCCGCGAGCGTCACCGCCGGCTCGACAGCGAACGTCTCGTTCGCGCTGGAGGAGGAAATTTCGGGCGACGTGGTGGAGGTTACCCTGAACGACGACCTCACCTTCTCGCCAGCCACCGTCACGATCAGCTCAGGAACGACGATCCGCTGGGTCAGCCAAAGCGACATGACCCACACCGTCACGCCGGAAGGCCACAGCGAGTGGTCGAGCGCCTCACTGACCGCGTCCGGGCAGACGTTCACGCACACGTTTGATGATACGGGAACGTTCGACTACTTCTGTGAGCCCCATCTAGCACAGGGGATGACCGGAACGATCACCGTCGAGGTGCCATGAGCGGCGCGTAGCCGTCGCCGGGATGTCGGCTGGGGACGGTCGAAGTGTTCCGAGCTGCGATCATGGGACGCCCGGAGCCGGCTCGGGGCCGCTCCGGGCGGTCCGCGCGTTCAGCTTCGACCGACGCCGTGGGCCACCGCCCCCTTGACTACATGCACCCTTCCTGGGCGGCGGGCTCCCCTGAATCCTCGACCGTCGGATCGCCGATGAGGCCCATGAAAAGCACCGTGCCAGAGAGCCGCTCGCGGATCGCGAGAATGTAGGGACGGTCCACGACGAGCCCGTTGAAGGAGGTCGGCCCGACCCCCACGGCCGTGACCGCCGCCGCCCGCGTCCCCACTTCATCCACCTCGAGCATCGTCTTCTGTCGTACGAAATCGATGCACAGGTTCGCTGTCTCGCTCATCGCGGAGAAGTCGGCCTGGGGGGTGAACGCCACCTCCATTCCCATCGCCCTGAGCGCGTCGTTCAGCCATACGTCGTAGGCGAGCGCCAGCTTGGGCATGGAAAGCAAGTCGATGTCCCTCGCCTCGCCCAGACTCCCCACGATGCTCGACCAGCGGGCCTCGTCCAGCCCGTCGACGAACGCCCGTGCGTCTCCGTGGGGCACGACGAGGGTCATGGCGAACGCGCCTCCACCATAGGGGAGCTCCGCGGCCTCGTACCCCTCGCCTCCGCCGAGTGAGATCTCCGCATCGGTGAGCTTCATCATCTCGACGGTTACGGTGGAGCCGTCGGCGCGCGTAAACGGACCCGGCGCCGTGTCGTCCGGATCGAACTCCGTCGTCCACGCGCCGTCGAAGTAGATGGCGTTCACGAGCAGCATCGCCAGCTCTGGATCGAGCTCGTCGAGGATCGAATCGATGAAGCCCTCGGTCTTCTCGTCGACCCACGCGTTGATCTCCTCGAGCGTCGCGCCGTCCGCGAAGTCGCGCGACGCGGCCTCCGCGTCGAAGGCCTCCCGAACGGTCTCGAAGAACGCATCCCGGAACGCGATCTCCTCGTTGGCCCAGATCGCGTTGGCGATGTCGAAGCGGACGGCCGGGTCGAGCCCGGTGAGCAGCCCGATGAGCTCCCGGTATGCGGTGTTCACCTCGTCCTGCGAGAGGTCTCCGAACCCGAGCGTGCCCCGCATCGCGTCGAACGTCCCCCCGCGGGCGCCGTTCAGCGTCATCCCGAGCGCCATCGACGCGCTCAGGGGCGACAGGACGACGTTCTCACGCCCGTCGTCCGCCACCACACGTCGGAAGAGCTCCAGGCCGAAGCCGTTCGAGCTCGCGATGATTTCCTGCTCGACGAGCGTCAGGCTGCGTGGAAGCTCCGTGATCGGGTCGCCAACGGAAGGACCCGAAGGGTTGGAGCACGCCGACAGCGTGAGCGACAGGCCTGCGGCGAGGGCGAGCGAAGTCGGACGAAAACGCATGATCACTCCCGGTCGTGACAGACTGTGGGACGACGCGGCCCCGCCGCCGGTGACCCCACGCATTCCACCTGACAACGATCACGAGCCGGGAACGTGACAACCTGCGGACCCCATCGCTCTTCTGTCAGCCGACCTCGGACTGCTTGTGGATGATCTTCCCGGCCAAGCCGTACTCCACGGCCGATTCGGCGTCGAGCCAGAAATTGCGGCGCGTGTCGTCCTCGATCTTTTCGAGCGTCTGGCCGGTCTCACGGGCGAAGACCTGGTTCAGACGGTCACGCATCTTGAGGATCTCACGCGCCTCGATCTCGATGTCGCTCGCCGAGCCCCCTGCGCCGCCTGCGGGCTGGTGGAGAAGGAACCGCGTGTTGGGGAGGCAGTAGCGGTCCTCGACCGGTACCGACACGTAGATGAGCGCGCCGGCACTCGCCACCCAGCCGGTGCCGACCATGCGCACGCGCGGCTCCACGAAGCGGATCATGTCGTGGATGGTGTCCCCCGATTCGACGTGCCCGCCCTGGGAGTTCACGAAGATGGTGATGTCGTCGTTCGACTCCGCGGTGAGCGCCAGGAGCTGTGACATGACCGTGGCCGCGAGCTTCTGATTGACCTCGCCCGTGATCACGAGCGTGCGGGCGGTGAACAGCCGCTCCGTGATGAAGGCGTAGGGGTCGAGCGATGAATTCGTGGACGTATTGTTCAAGCGAAGGACTCCGGCCGAACCGAAATGGGATGTGCGCTCGCTGTGAGCGGGACCACTGACATCGGAGCATACGCCGCAGACGGCCCACGGTTTCCTCGCCCCTGTAGCTCGAAAGGGCAGGCACCATGTTCAAGGACGACCGCGGACTGCTCCAGCGCACGCTGGAGCTTCTCATTCTCAAGGCGCTGAGCTTCGGCCCCGCGCACGGTTACGGGATCGCGCGATGGATCGAAGGCGCGACCGGCGACGCCCTGCGGGTGGAGGAGGGCTCGCTCTACCCCGCACTCCACCGCATCGCGGCCAAAGGGTGGATCGAATCGGAGTGGGGTGTGTCCGAGAACAACCACCGGGCCAAGTACTACCGCCTGACCCCGCAGGGAGAACGGCAGTTCGCCGAGAAGACCCGGGGATGGGAGAGGAGTACATGCGCTCCGGAATGAGTGAGTCCGACGCGAAGGCCGCGGCCCGGGCGCGTATGGGCGACCTCGAGCGGGTACGCCGGGAATGCGGCGAGAGGGCCCGGCTCGAGCGGCGCGCGCACCGACGGAGAGAGTGGCGAGCCGAGATTCTGCAGGATCTCAAGTACGGCATCCGCACGCTGCTGCGCACCCCTACGTTCACCTCCATGTCGCTCATCACGCTCGCCGTGGGGATCGGCGCGACGACGGCGATCTTCAGCCTGATCCACGCCGTCCTCCTGGCGCCGCTTCTCTACGCGGACCCGGACCGCCTCGTGCGCCTGTGGGAACGCTCGCCCCAGGGGAACGAGCGCAACGTATCCCACGCGTTCTGGCAGAACCGCTACGGCGGCGACCCGGGGGTGCTCGGCCGGCCCATCGAGCTGAACGACGTACCGTACTCGGTCGTGGGCGTCATGCCGACGGACTTCGACTTCCCCGGTGCGGAAGTGGATCTCTGGCTGCCACTCACCGACGACGCGCTCGATCCGATGGCAGGCGCCATCCTGATCCTCGTGGTCTTCGCGCCGATGCTGATGCTCCTCAAGACGCGGGGTGCAAGGCGGCGGGGCACGCAGCCGGCGGAAGCTATCTCAGCGCCCTGCTTCGGCAGGCCTCCTCAACGGCGTTCTCTGTCACGTTCGCCTTCATGATCGTGTTGAGTCTTCTCGAGCGTCGTGTGCTGGCCCATCTCTCGGCCGAGACCGCGGTCGATCTGTTCATCAGCTTCGCCCTCACGACCTTCACGCTCTCCTTCTTCCTCACTGACCGACGACGCCTGACGCCGGGAATCCGAAGGACCTTCCCTCACCGCTTCCG
>JBBDSN010000183.1:17170-19094 GCA_040904885.1 Gemmatimonadota bacterium
ACCGACGACGCCTGACGCCGGGAATCCGAAGGACCTTCCCTCACCGCTTCCGATCGGCCGAACGCGGCATGATTGCGGCAACATCTCAAGCTACGGCTGAACGGAGACATGTGAGGATATCTCGCCGGGGTCCACGTGGACAGGCATCCCGAGCGTCGCGAGCGAGAGCGTGCCGGAGCGTATCTCCGACCTGATGACCGAGTTGGAACGGCTCATGGTGAGGGCGGGAGCGAAGGGCGGCGGCCAGCCCGCTTGCTTCGCGGTCCGTTCGAGCCGCCACGCAGCACGTGACCCGAGGAGCAGTCGGACGGCTCTCGATCTCGTTTCGCCTCCTCGGGAATCGTTCCACCTTCGAACGGTCGCTTCCGTCACCCCCACAATGACACAGGCTTCGGAGCGCCGGTCTGGCGCGGAGAAACTCCCCGGTATTCACCACGACCGCCTCTCTCGACTCGTTCGACTTTCGAACGGCTTTCGAAGCTCGCAGGGGGGGAGGGGCCGGAGCCGGTCGGGGAAGCCGGTCAGGGGAGGGGGTCAGCTGATCCCTCCAATTCGCGCTCTACCGTGCGATCGACCGTCTGCCCGAACCAAGGCTCACCCACGGACTCTGCTGACGAACCGAATTTCCTATTCCCTGAGGGTGTCGAGGGCAGAAGCCAGCGCCCGCGCTCAGTGAGGTGATAAGGCAGCAGCCTGCGGCGCCGGCCTGAGGCGCCGACCGCTTCAGCAACTCCGCACGTCGTCGTCCCGGTGCACGCCCGTCGCTCGCAGTATATTCTCCATGAGGCACCAGCGCGTGAAGGATGACTGGATCAGGTTCACCCCGACGAAGGCGGTGAACAGGTACCACCAGGGGCTGACCCACGTCCCCAGCGCCAGCGACAGAAGAATGAAGGTGCCTGCGATCAGTCGGATCTTTCGGTCCATGGTCATTTGAATCGAGCCTCGTGTTCGGTTGTGGTCGTTTGGTGCTCAGGGGCCGGGTAGCGCGTCGCGCCCGGTCGCGCCCCGTCGTGCTCGCGTGGCAGCCGGGGTACCTCCGGTTCAGGCGCTCCCCGCCTGTCGAACCGCCTTCTCCACGTCGACCTGGAAGGCACGGACGGGATGGCCCGGGTCCTGGCCAGCCGGCCAGCCCTCCACGGCCTCGAGCAGTGCCTCGGCCTCCAGGTCCGGAAGGACGGCGAAGACCATCCGAGACCGGTACGGCGCGATTTCCCCGTACCAGCCGCCGGCGCCGCTGCCGTGCCCCTCGAGCGGGAGGCGGCTGAACACGGACACCCCCTTCTCGCGGAAGCCCTTCATGACGAGCGCGTCGTCGTCTTCGAGATACATCAGAAATACGAGCTTCATGGTGGTCTCCTCAGGCGGCCGAGCCGCGCTTCGCGAGGTAGTAGATGCCAGGCACGACCAATAGGGTCAGCACGGTCGATGCGATCGCACCGGCGATGAGGGCCACGGCGAGGCCCTGGAAGATCGGGTCGAACAGGATGACGATCGCGCCGATCACCACCGTGCCCGCGGTGAGCGCGATGGGCCGCGTCCTGACCGCACCGGCCTCGATGACCGCGTCCTCGAGCGGCACGCCTGCCGCAATACGTGCTTCGAGGTAGTCGATGAGCAGGATGCCGTTCCTGACCATGATGCCGGCCAGCGCGATCATCCCGATCATCGACGTCGCGGTGAAGAAGGCACCGAAGATCCAGTGCCCCGGGGCGATGCCGATGAGCGTAAGCGGAATCGCCGCCATCATGACGAGCGGCGTCGAGAACGAGCCGAACCACGCCACGATCAGCACGTAGATCAGGACGAGCGCGCCCGCGAACGCGATGCCCAGGTCACGGAAGACCTCGTACGTGATCTGCCATTCGCCGTCCCACTTCATGACGGGGCGCTCCGTGGAGAGCGGCTCCCGGGCGAACAGCCG
>JBBDSN010000184.1:0-12981 GCA_040904885.1 Gemmatimonadota bacterium
CGCTCCTGCGCATGGAGATCGAGGAGTACGAGCGGAAGCTGATCCTGAAGCACGGCTACGACATCGTCTACACGCCGCATATCATGAGCGAGCGGATCTTCGAGATCAGCGGACATCTTCAGAACTTCGCCGAGAACATGTTCGGCGCGATGGAGGTCGAGGGCAGCCGCTACCGGCCCAAGCCGATGAACTGCCCCGGTCACATCGCCATCTACCAGAGTGGCCAGCGCTCGTACCGGGACCTTCCGATCCGCATGGCCGAGTTCGGCACAGTCTACCGATACGAGCGGAGCGGCGTGCTCCACGGCATGCTGCGCGTGCGCGGCTTCACGCAGGACGACGCCCACGTGTTCTGCACGCCCGACCAGGTGTCCGGTGAGATCGAGCGGCTCCTCGACCTCGTCGACGAGATGCTGACCACGTTCGGATATCCCTACTCGATCGAGCTCGCGACCCGGCCAGAGAAGGCGCTCGGGTCCGAAGAGGAATGGAAGCAGGCCGAGAAGGTGCTGGCGGACACCCTCGACGCGCGCGGCGTGGCATACGAGGTCGACGAGGGGGGCGGCGCATTCTACGGCCCCAAGCTCGACTTCAAGCTCATCGACGCGATCGGGCGGAAGTGGCAGGGCCCGACGGTGCAGCTCGACTTCAACCTGCCCGAGCGGTTCGAGCTCGAGTACGTCGGCGAGGACAACGAGCGCCACCGGCCCTTCATGCTCCACCGGGTGTTGGTGGGCTCCATGGAGCGCTTCGTGGGCGGGCTGATCGAGCATTACGCCGGCGCGTTCCCGACCTGGCTCGCCCCCGAGCAGGTACGGGTGCTCCCGATCTCGGAGCAGTGGACGGAAAGCGCCCAGGAGCTCGTCGATCAGCTCAGGGCCGCGGGCGTGCGCGCCGAGCTCGCCGACCGAGAGACCCTCGGCTACCGGATCCGCGAGGCCGAGACGTGGAAGATCCCCTACATGGCGGTCGTCGGTGAGCGCGAGGCGACGGACGGCACGGTGGCGGTGCGGCGGCGTGGGGCGGGGAAGAAGCAGGAGGTCATGCCGCGCGACGAGTTCGTGGGGCGGGTCTCCGAGGAGATCCGGACCAAGGCGCTCGACTGAGGAACGGCGCTACACCGGGCGTCACCCCAGCCGGTGGCGCCCTGTTACGCGGAGGTACGACCAGGCGGTGCCGAAAAGGGCGAGTGCGGTGGGCCGGGCATCCTCGGAGTGATCTCGGGGCGCTGGGCCGTGAGGGCGACCTGAACTCGAACAGGCCACCGCCCTCGGTTACACCGCCTGATGCAACCATAGATCACGAGGACCCGAGGCGCGACGAGGGGTTGTCTCGGAGGACGCTGCACCTTTTTTCGCCACTTTGGGAATCGTTCCATCTTCGAACGATCGTGTCCGTCACGCCCACGATGAGGTAGGCTTGGGAGCGCCCGTATGGCGCGGCGCAACTCCCGGGGTTCACCACGGCCGCTCCACTCAACTCGTTCGACTTTCGAACGGCTTTCGAAGTTCGCGCGGAAGGGGTCGGAGGCCGCTCGGCCACCTCGTACGTTCGCCACAGGTTGTGCCCCGGGCGTCGTACTCACGGAAGGTACGTTCGGGTTGAGCGCGCTGAACGTGGCACCTCGTCGCGAGCCATCTGCACATCGTGGCCGAATAGCGGCGCCGGTTGACCCCAACCCGCCCAACCGTCATCTTTCCGCGCACGACAATCAGGAAGTGGATCGGCTCGACCGCCGGTCTCACCCTCGGGCTCCCCTGGAGCCGACTCGGGGGTCGCGAGTCTCGGGAGGCCCTGGGCCCACCCCGAACGCGTCGGCGACCCGGGTTTCATGAGCTCGGGTCTTTTTTTTTGTTCGTGATCGGACGTCATTGGGGCGGACGACACACCAGACGTGATCGGAGGGATAGAGGAAATCAACGACAAGCGAGTCCGCGTAAACGAGCAGATCCGGATCAGTCCCATTCGGTTGATCCAGGACGATGGCGAGCAGATCGGCATCGTCTCCATCGACGAGGCCCGAGAGCGGGCGGCCGAGCGTGGCATGGATCTGGTCGAAGTAGCGGCAGAAGCCCGCCCGCCCGTGGTCAAGATGATGGACTACGGGAAGTTCAAGTACGAAGCTGCGCGGGCTGCTCGAGAGGCGCGGAAGAAGCAGCATACGATCCAGGTCAAGGAAGTGAAATTCCGGCCGGGTATCGAAGACCACGACTACGATTTCAAGCTGCGGCACGCACGTCGTTTCCTCGATGAAGGAAACAAGGTCAAGCTGACCATGATGTTCAGGGGTCGTCAGGTGACCCATCCGGAGTTGGGGCTGGAAATCCTGTCCCGGGTGATGGGAGACCTGACGGATCTCGGCAAGGTGGAGTCCCATCCGAGCATGGAAGGACGCATCATGTCGATGGTCGTTGCCCCGCTCACGTCGAAGTAGCCTACCGGGTCCCGCGGGCTCGGCCCAAAGGATGAACGGAGAGATTTATGCCTAAAATGAAGACGCACCGGGGCGCGGCCAAGCGGGTCAAGAAGACCGCCTCCGGCAAGTTCAAGAGGATGCGCGCCAACAAGAGCCACATCCTGACCAAGAAGACGCGTAAGCGGAAGCGGCGTCTCCGGCAGAGCGACGTCGTCGCACCTTCCGATGCCAAGAAGCTGAAGAAAATTCTTCCCTACGGCGCGTGAGGAGGACGACCCATGCCCAGAACCACTGGCACCCCGGCGCGGCATCAGCGTAAAAAGAAGATCCTCAAGGCAGCCAAAGGCTACTTTGGCGGTCGGAAAAACCTCTACAGAACGGCGAAGGACGCCGTCGAGAAGGGTTGGGAGCACGCATACCGGGACCGCAAGAAGAAGAAGCGGAACTTCCGGCAACTCTGGATCGCCCGCATCAACGCGGCGGCCCGGCAGCACGACCTCTCCTACTCGCGCTTCATCAACGGCCTCAAGGAGGCCGGGATCGAACTCGACCGCAAGGCGCTGGCCGACCTCGCGGTACGCAACCCCGAAGCGTTCGGCACCCTCGTGGTCCGGGCCAAGGAAGGGCTCGCCGCGAAGACCGGTTGAGCCGCTGCGACATAGCAGAGCACAAGAAGGGCTCCCCGGTACGGCCGAGGGGCCCTTCTGTCGTTTCCGCGATTGCATCCGGGCGGGGGCTTGATAGCTTACGGACCGCCCGAGCAAGGGCATCCACACGAGACCCTCGGAGACGATGACGCAGCCTGACCCGATCGAAGCGCTACGCACCCTCGAGCGCGAGGCCCTGGAGCGGATTTCCGCGGCCGACGACACGGACGCGCTGGAGGATGTCCGGGTTGCCTACCTCGGACGCAAGGAGGGGCGCGTATCCGGGATCCTGCGGGGTCTCGGCACGATGCCGGCCGAAGTCCGTCCCCGAGTCGGCCAGGAGGCGAACCGGGTCAAAGGAGCGCTCGAAGACGCACTCGAGGGTCGTGAACGTGAAGTCGTGACGGCGACCGGCGGGGCGTTCGGCGACCTGACCCTGCCGGCCCGGGAGCCATGGCGCGGAGGCATCCATCCCATCACGCAAGCCGTCGACGAGATCTGGAAGATCTTCCGGGGACTGGGCTTCACCCGTGCTCGGGGTCCGGAAGCCGATACCGAGTGGTACAACTTCGAGGCGCTGAATACGCCCCTCGACCACCCGGCCGCCGACGAGCAGGACACCCTGTACCTCGTGGATTCCGTGCTGCTGCGCAGCCATACCTCCCCGGTTCAGATGCGAACCATGGAAAGGTACGAGCCGCCCATTCGCATTCTGGCGCCGGGCTGGGTCTACCGCCGTGACACCTACGACGCGACCCATACGCCCGCCTTCATGCAGATCGAGGGGCTGGTGATCGACGAAGGGGTCACGTTCGTCGACTTCAAAGCCACGCTTGCCGAGTTCGCCCGGCGGTATTGGGGTCCCGACACTCAGGTGCGGTTCCGCCCCTCGTTCTTCCCCTTCACCGAGCCGAGCGCGGAGGTCGACGTGAAGCGCGTGCTCACCCGGCCCGACGGCTCGCAGGAAGAGACCGACTGGCTGGAGATCATGGGCGCGGGCATGGTCGACCCGGCGGTCATCGAGAACGCAGGCCACGACCCGGAGCGCTATACGGGGTGGGCGTTCGGAATGGGCCCGGCACGCATCGCCATGCTCAAGCACGGCGTCGGGGACCTGCGCACCTTCTTCGAGAACGACGTCCGTTTCCTGGGTCAATTCGCTTCATGAAAGCTTCGTACCGCTGGCTGAGAGATCTCGTGCCAGGCCTCGCAAGCGATCCGGCCACGGTGGCCGAGCACCTGGCGCTCCGTGGCGCTCCCGTCGAAGACGTGGTGACCCCCGGGGCGGCCCTGAGCGACGTGCTCGTGGCCCGGGTACTGGAGGCCGGGCCGCATCCGAATGCGGACCGGCTTTCCCTCTGCAGGGTCGACGCGGGCGGCGATCCCGTCTCCGTGGTATGCGGGGCGCCCAACGTCCGGGCCGGGGGATGGTATCCGTTCGCACCGGTCGGTGCGGTGCTGCCGGGTGACTTCCGTATCAAGAAGGCCAAAATTCGGGGTGAGGTGTCCGAGGGCATGCTATGCTCCGCCAAGGAGTTGCGTCTCGGGGTCGATCATGCCGGAATCATGGAGTTGAGCGGGGAGTTCGAGGCGGGGGAATCCTTCGTGGAGGCGCTCGGCCTCGACGACGTGACCCTCGACGTCGAGATCACCGCCAACCGGGGAGATCTTCTCTCGCACGTGGGCCTCGCACGCGAGTTGGCCACAGCGGGCGCCGGCGGGGTCGAGCTGACGGAGTTGCCTGGCGCCCCGGAAGTCGAGGTCGCACTCCGACAGGGCACCCCGAAGGTGGAAGCCGGCACGGTATCCATCGAGATCCGGGATGCGGCCCTGTGCCCCCGGTATCTGGGGGCCGTGCTCCGGGGCGTCGAGGTGGGTCCGTCTCCGGCCTGGCTCCAGAGCCGCCTGCGGGGTGCGGGCGCCAGGCCGATCAACAACGTGGTCGACGCAACCAACTACATCATGCTCGAGCTCGGCCAGCCCCTCCACGCCTTCGACCTCTCCAAGCTGAAGGGGTCGGGCATCGTCGTGCGCAGGGCGGAGGGATCCGAGAAGGAGTTCGTCACCCTGGACGACGAAACGCGCCGCGTCACGAGCGACATGCTCATGATCTGCGATGCCGAGCGGCCGGTCGCCATCGCCGGCGTCATGGGCGGGTTGCACTCCGAGGTGGACGCGGACACGTGTAACATCCTGCTCGAGTGTGCCTGGTTCGAGCCGAAATCGATCCGAGCGACGCGCCGGGCGCTCACGATGTCGACGGACGCTTCGTACCGGTTCGAGCGAGGCATCGATCCCGAGGGGCTGGAGCAGGCGCTCGCGCGATGCGTCCGCCTCGTCCTCGCCGTCGCCGGCGGCTCCCTCGACGGACCCGTGCTCGATTGTGGAGAAGGGCGTTACGCGGAGCAGGTGATCCCCCTGCGTCTATCGCGGATCGAGCGTGTCCTCGGGATTCCGTTCTCGTCCGAGCGCGTGCGTGAGCTGCTCGAGCCCTTGGGCTTTGCCCTCGTGAAGGACGCGGACGGAGTTCTGAGCTTCAGGATCCCCGGATTTCGCAGCCACGACGTCCAGAGGGAAGTGGATCTGATCGAGGAAGTGGCCAGAACCCACGGGTACGACGCATTCCCTCAGGACCTGGGGCCGTACCGCCCGGGCACCGTGCCCGATCATCCCCTGTTCCGGCTCGAGGACGAGCTCAGGTCGAAGCTGGCCGCGCGCGGGCTCTTCGAGACCCAGACGCCCGCGTTCGTGCCTCCTGGCGAGGGCGACGTCGAAGTCGCGAACCCGCTCGCCACGACCGAGCCGTTCATGCGTCGCGCCCTGCTTCCGTCGCTCGTGCGCCGCGTCGAGTACAATCTCGCCCGCGGGAACAGGGACGTACGTCTGTTCGAGCTCGGAACCTCGTTCACGAGCGCGGGCAAGGGATCGCCACCGATCGAGCGACCCCACCTCGCGCTGACCCTCACTGGCCGGCGGCGCCCTGCGCACTGGTCGTACCCCTCCGAGGCTCTGGACGTCTGGGACCTGAAGGGCCTCGTGGAGGAAGCCGCGACGCACGCGTACCGGGGCGCCGCGACGGTCGAGGTGGACACCGCAGGCGCCGAACCGTTCGACCCGGGCTCCGGCTTCGTCGTGCGGGATAGGGCGGGCAGCGTCATCGGGCGCGCGGGTCGGGTCAGCGCGGACGATCTCGACGTCCCTGCTTGGACCGGAGACGTGTGGGGCATGGAGCTCACGTTGCCAGCCGAGCCCGAGCCTGCTCCCGTGCCCACCCACACTCCGCTCCCGCACTTCCCGGCCATCGAGCGCGACCTGGCACTCCTCGTGCCCGATCAGGTCTCGGCCGGCGCCGTGCTGGAGCGGATCCGAAGCGAAGCCGGAGACCTCCTCGAGGAGGTCGGCCCCTTCGACCTCTACGAGGGGCCGGGAGTCCCGCAAGGGACACGTTCGATCGCGTTCCGACTGCGCTTCCGGGCGAAGGATCGAACGCTGAAGGACGCGCAGGTCGACCCGGCCATCAAGACGCTGCTTTCCACCTTGGAGGACGAGCTCGGTGTCCGGTTCAGGGAATAGCGGCGAACGGCCCGAGCTGGCCGCTCTGAACGCGCTGGAGCAGGCGGTCACGGCGGCGTTGGAACGCCTCGAGAACGTGTCACGACGGGCGAGCGAGGCCGAGGCCAAGGCCACGGAGCTCCAGCGCGTCCTCGATCGCTTCACCGGCGATTCCGGCGAGGCCCGCCGGCTCGTCGGACAGTTCGGCGCGCTCGAGGAGGAGAACGTCGATCTGCGCAGGCGTGTGGACGAGGGCCGCCAGGGCATCGAGCGGCTGCTCGCACAGATCCGTTTTCTGGAGGACCAGCGATGAGCCGGGAGAAGCGATCGGTCACGGTGCGCATCGCCGGTGAGGAGCACACGATCCGGGCCAGCACGGAGCCCGCCTACACGCGACGGTGCGCGAAGCACGTCGACGACCGGATCCAGGAGATCCGCCGACAGGCGGGCCTCATCGAGGGACACAAGGCGGCGATTCTCGCCGCGCTATCGATCGCGGACGAATGCTTCCAGGCGCAGGAGGACCTCGAGCGCCTCCGTGCCGAGTTGGTCCGCCAGGCCGACGAGCTCACGGCGCGCATCCGCCGCCAGGTTCCGACGAACGGCGACACCGCTTGAGCCCAGCTTGCGCGGCGGATCGCTCGGAACCTATTGTCGATTCGTTACCTGGGATCGTTTCGCCCACCGACCGGTCGGCATGGAACGTCCTTGATTCGGTCACCTTCGGCCATCGGTTACGGGTCGATTTCGGAGTCGATACATGATTACCGCGCCCCTGGTTCTGGTGGCGGCGGTAGGGGTCGTTCTGGGCTTGATCGTGGGGTTCGTCGTCGGACGGAACCGCGAGCGGGCCGCACGGGAGCTTGAAAAGGCCCGGGCACAGGACGAGGCCTCCCGCATACTTTCACAAGCACGAGAGGACGCGTCGAAGGCCCTCAAGGCCGGTGAGCTCGAAGGTCGAGAGGCCAGCATCCGCATGCGGGAGGCGTGGGAGCAGGAAGAGACCCGCCGCCGCGAGGATCTGGAGCGTGCCGAGCGCCGCGCAGAGGAGCGCGCCGACGCCCTCGATCGCCAGCTCGAGCGGTTGAGCGGCCGCGAGTCGCACATGGAGCAGCGCGCCCAGGACGTCGACGCCCGCGAGAAAGCGCTCGCCGCACGCGTCGAGGCGCTCGACGCCCAGGAGCGCGACGTGCAAGGGCGTCTCGAGCACGTCGCGGGGCTCACGGCCGCCGAGGCCAAGAAGGAGCTCATCGAGAGCCTGACCGAGGCTGCCCGGGCGGACGCGGCCAACTCGATCCGCGAGATCAAGGAACGCGCCCAACGAGAGGCGGAACGGGAGGGGCGTAAGATCGTCGCACTCGCGATCCAGCGCATGGCCGCAGACCTGACCGCCGAAACGACGGTTTCCGTCGTGCAGCTTCCATCCGACGAGATGAAGGGCCGCATCATCGGACGGGAAGGTCGCAACATCCGGGCCTTCGAGCACGCCACAGGCGTCGACGTGATCATCGACGACACGCCAGAGGCCGTGGTCCTATCCGCGTTCGATCCTGTTCGCCGGGAAGTCGCCCGCATCGCCCTCGACCGCTTGGTGGAGGACGGTCGCATCCATCCCGGCCGCATTGAGGAGATGGTCGAGAAGGCGTCGAAGGAAGTCGAACAGGGCATGGTCGAGGCCGCCGAAGAAGTGTTGTACGAGCTCGGCGTCCACAACGTCCATCCCGAGATCATCAAGACGCTCGGCCGACTCCGCTTCCGGACCTCCTACGGCCAGAACCAGCTGCAGCACGCCCGGGAGGTGGCCCTGCTGTCCGCCAACATGGCGGCCGAGATGGGACTCGACGTGCAGGGCACGAAGCGCGCGGCCATTCTGCACGACGTCGGCAAGGGGATGACGCATGAGCACGAAGGGACCCATGTCGAGCTCGGGTACCGCCTCTGCAAGAAGCACGGGGAGACCGAGCTCGTCCTGAACGCGATCAAGGCGCACCACGACGAAGAGCCGCACTTCTTCGCCGAGACATTCCTCGTGACCGCCGCCGACGCCATCAGCGGCTCACGGCCCGGGGCGCGCCGCGAAATGTTCGAGGGATACGTGAAGCGCCTCGAGAAGCTCGAGGAGTTGGCCATGGAGGAACCGGGCGTGGAGCGCTGCTTCGCCATCCAGGCGGGCCGCGAGCTCCGTGTGATGGTCGAGCCCGGCCAGGTGAGCGACGGACAGATCGCGCAGATCTCGGAGGCGGTCGCACGCCGCATCGAGAGCGAGCTCCAGTACCCCGGCCAGATCAAGGTCGTCGTGATCCGTGAGACGCGGGCGGTCGACTTCGCCCGATAGCGTGGCGACATTGTCGGGCGCGCGCCTCGCGTGGAGGCGTAGACCCCAACACCAAACGGACCCATGAGCGCTCAGATCATTTCCGGTACCGAGATCGCGGCCGCGATTCGCTCAGAGCTCAAAAACCGTGTCGCGACCCTGGTCACGGAGACGGGTGTGACGCCGGGGTTGGCCACAGTGCTCGTCGGCGAGGATCCGGCTTCGCAGATGTACGTCGGCATGAAGAACCGCGTGGCTGGCGAGATGGGGATCCACTCGCGTCAGCACACCCTCCCGTCCGATACGTCGCAGGAGGAGCTGTTGGGGCTGGTGACCGGTCTGAATGCCGATCCCGCGATCCACGGGATCCTCGTTCAGCTCCCGCTCCCGGACCACATCGACGAAGGGGCGGTCATCGAGACCATCGATCCGTCGAAGGACGTCGACGGCTTCCACCCGATGAGCGTCGGGCGCCTCGCCACCGATTCCGGATCGTTCTTTCCCCCGTGCACACCCGCCGGCGTGGTCGAGATGCTCATGCGGAGCGGCCATGATCCGTCCGGGAAGCACGTGGTGATCGTGGGCCGCTCCAATATCGTCGGCCGGCCGCTCGCCTCGCTCCTTCTCCGCAAGGCGCCCGGTGGCAACGCCACGGTCACCGTCTGCCACTCGCGCACCGCGGATCTCTCGGCCGAGACGCTGAGGGCGGACATCCTCGTCGTCGCCATGGGGCGGCCCGAGATGATCACGGCGGACATGGTCCGGCCCGGGACGGTGGTCATCGATGTCGGCACGAACCGGGTCGACGATCCATCGTCCGAGCGCGGGTACCGCGTGTGCGGCGACGTGCTGTTCGACGAGGTGAAGAAAGTCGCCGGCGCCATCTCCCCGGTGCCGGGCGGTGTCGGACCGATGACGATCACCATGCTGCTCTCCAACACCGTCGAATCGGCGGCGCGCGCAGCTCGCCCCCGAGGCTGAGGGACTTGGCCGACGACCCTAGCCTGGACCTCTTCGACGGGGCGGCGGACGACCCCGTTCCGGCCGAGCCGGAGCGACCGCCCGAGCCGGAAGGTCCCAAGGTGTGGTCGGTCTCGCAGGTCAACCGTGCGGTGCGGGGCCTGCTCGAGAGCAACGTGGATCCGCTCTGGATCGGTGGCGAGATCGGAAGCTGGACGCGCTCCCGTGCGGGCCACTGCTACTTCACGCTGAAGGACGACCGCGCACAGATCCGCTCCGTCATGTTCCAGCGTGAGGCCCAAGGGCTCCCCACGGACCCGGACGAGGGAATGAAGGTGAGGGTGCTGGGGCAACTCACCCTCTACGAGGCGCGCGGCGAGTACCAGCTCGTGGCCCGGCGCCTGGAGGCGGAGGGCACCGAGGGGCTCTGGCGGATCGCGTTCGAGAAGCTGCGCGCGCGGCTGGAATCCGAAGGATTGCTCGACCCCGCCCGGAAACGGCGTCTTCCGGCCTTCCCGGCGTGCGTGGGCGTGGTGACGTCCCCGACGGGGGCGGCGCTGCGGGACATCGTGTCCGTGCTCGGCCGCAGGGCACCCTGGACGCGGGTCGTGGTGAGTGGCACGCGGGTTCAAGGCGAGGGGGCCTCGCTGGAGATCGCCGAGGCGCTCCGGACGCTCGCCGCGAGTGGCCTGTGCGACGTGATCGTCGTGGCACGCGGCGGAGGGTCGATCGAGGACCTCTGGGCCTTCAACGAGGAGCCGGTCGCGCGGGCGGTCGCCGAGTGCCCGATCCCCGTGGTCTCCGCCGTCGGTCATGAAGTGGATGTCACCCTATGCGATCTCGTCGCCGATCTGCGGGCGCCCACACCGTCCGCTGGCGCCGAGGCCGTCGTGCCCGATGCCGCCACGGTGCGGGAAGGACTCCGGGAGACACCCGCCCGGCTGGCACGGGCGCTGCGGGGCATGACCACGCGCAGACGGGAGCGGATCGACGAGCGTCTCCTCCGGCTCGCCCGCGGAATCGAGCGCCGGCTCGCGCCCGCCCGCCAGTCCGTGGATCTTGCGACGGACCGGCTCGAACGGTCGATCCGGAGCCTCGTCGATCAGAGGAAGCGGGAGCTGGCCGCGGGTGCGGGGCGTCTCGACGCGCTGTCGCCGCTCGCGACGCTCCGGCGAGGGTACGCCGTCGCGCGCACCGCGGACGGTCGTGTGCTGCGGTCCACGGAG
The DNA here is from genome assembly GCA_040904885.1 of Gemmatimonadota bacterium. GTDB lineage: Bacteria > Gemmatimonadota > Gemmatimonadetes > Longimicrobiales > Gaopeijiaceae > JAWLHJ01. Next base: position 11,116 of record JBBDSN010000184.1, read on the forward strand.
GATTTCGAGGTCGGGGCCGAATTCATCGTGCGGGTCGGCGATGGACGGGTCGCCGCCGAGACGCTACGGATTCTGGGGGAGGACGAAGCATGAGCGAAGAAGATCGGGACACGGACGTGGGCCCCGAAGGTGAGCCGGGTCTCGAGAGCCGCATCCGTCGCCTCGAAGCGATTCTGGCGCGCATGGAGGCCGACGATGTCACGCTCGAGGAAGCGCTCGGGCTGTTCGAGGAGGGGGTCGCGCACGTGCGCCGAGCCGAAGCCATTCTGGCCGAGACGGAGCTGCGGGTCGAGGAGCTTCTCTCCGCGGACGAGACCGCGCCGATGGAGCTCGAAGACTCGTGACGGAGGCCACCGGCTTCGATCTCTCGACGTACCTCGAAGTGGAGCGGCGGGAAGTGGAGGACGCGCTGCGGCGTGCCGTCGAGGTGGTCGCACCCGCGCTCCCCGACGAGATCGGGGACGCGCTGCGGCACGGGGTCATGACCGGCGGCAAACGCCTCCGGCCCATCCTGTGCGCCACCGCCTACCGGGCGTGCGGTGGGGAAGGCGATGCCCCCCGTGTCTACGACCTCGCGGTGTCTCTCGAGCTCATCCACGCCTATTCGCTCATGCACGACGATCTTCCGTGCATGGACGACGCGGCGCTCCGCCGGGGCACGCCGACGACCCACCGCGCACACGGCGAGGACGCCGCGGTGCTGGCTGGAGCCGCGCTCATTCCGGTGGCCGCGCTGCAGGCCGTCCGGGCCGCCAAGGCGCTCGGGTGTTCACGACACGCCGTGATCGAGGTCACGCGAACCCTTCTCGAGGCGTCCGGAGCCGGAGGCATGGTCGGGGGCCAGTGGCTGGATCTCCTGGGCGAAGGACAGGCCCTGAACGGACCGGAGCTGGACCGCCTGCACGGGCGGAAGACCGGGGCGCTCCTGGCGGCCTCGTTGGTCATGGGCGCCCGTGCGGCCGAAGCGCCGCAGGCCACCGTCGACGCGCTCGAGGCCTACGGCACCGCCATCGGGCTGGCGTTCCAGATCGCCGACGACGTGCTGGACGCGACCTCCTCGGCCGACGTGCTGGGCAAGAATCCCAGCGATGCGGCGCTGGACAAGTCGACGTACGTGTCGCTCTACGGCCTCGACCCAGCCCGCGAGAGGGCCGACGAGGTCGTCCAGTCCGCCCTCGCTGCCCTCGCCGGGGCCGGCATCGAAGCACCGGCGCTCAGTGGCCTCGCGCGCTACGTGGTCGAACGAGACCGTTGAGAGGTATCGAAGGTGCGCTGCGGGCGTCTCGCCGTCCGCGACGCTGCGCGCCCTGTGATCTGCGCCCGACCACGGTATCTTTCGGGTTCGAGATCGATCACGACGACATCAAGGAGTGATGCGTTGTCTCTGCTGGATCGCATCGAGTACCCCCGGGATCTCCGGCGATTGGACCGCCACGACCTCGACCAGGTCGTCAAGGAGGTCCGTGAACGCCACATCGACGTCGTGGCGGAGAAGGGCGGCCACTTCGGCGCCAGCCTCGGCGTCGCCGAGCTCACGGTGGCGCTCCACTACGTGTACGACACGCCCCGGGACCAGCTCATCTGGGACACAGGCCATCAAGCCTACATCCACAAGATCCTGACGGGCAGGAACGAGCGGCTACCCACCATCCGGACGCGGCACGGGCTCGCACCGTTCCTCCGCCGGGACGAGTCCGAATACGACGCGTTCGGGGCGGGGCACGCGTCGACGTCGATCTCGGCGGCGTGGGGAATGGCCGTGGGGCGCGACATCAACCAGCAGGACTTCGACGTGGTCGCCATCATCGGCGACGGCGCGATGGGCTGCGGCCTCGCCTATGAGGCGCTGAACAACGCCGGACATAC
>JBBDSN010000184.1:13081-18748 GCA_040904885.1 Gemmatimonadota bacterium
GTGAAGGACATGAAGGGACCGATCCTCGTCCACGCCATCACGCAGAAGGGCAGGGGCTTCGCCCAGGCCGAAGACGACCCGTGGACCTGGCACGCTTCGGGCCCCTTCGACAAGGTGACCGGCAAGGGCATGAAGGCCTCCGCCGGCTTGCCCCGGTATCAGAAGGCGTTCGGAAAGGGACTCATCGAGCTCGCCGACGCCGACACCAAGATCGTCGGCATCACGGCCGCCATGCCGGACGGGACCTCCACCGACATGTTTCAGGAGGCGCACCCCGATCGGTACTTCGACGTGGGTATCGCCGAAGGGCATGCCGTCACCTTCGCGGCAGGGCTCGCCACGCAGGGTGTGCGACCCATCGTCGCGATCTACTCCACGTTCCTCCAGCGCGCCTTCGACAACATCGTGCACGACGTCGCGCTCCAGGGGCTCCCGGTGGTGTTCGGCATGGACCGCGCCGGCATCGCGGGCGAGGACGGGCCCACGCACCACGGCACCCTCGACATCGCGTACATGTTGTCGATCCCTGGAATGACGGTCACCGCACCGAAAGACGGGGCCGAGATGCTCGCGCTCCTCCGGCTCGGCACGCAGCAGAGCGAGGGTCCCTGGTCGGTCCGGTGGCCTCGCGACGCCGTGCCTCGGGCCGTCCCGCACCTGTCCGAGATCCCGCCTGTGGCGCCCCACACCTGGGAGATCCTGAGCAACGGCGGCGACCTCGCGTTCCTCGCGACCGGAACCATGGTCTCGATCTCGCAGGCGGCCGCGGAGCTACTCGCCGCCGAAGGCATCAAGGCGACGGTCGTGAACTGCCGCTTCCTGAAGCCGTACGACCGCGATGTCTTCGAGGAGATGGTCCGAAGCCATCCTGTGGTGGTCACCGTCGAGGAAGGGCAGATCACGAACGGCTTCGGCGCGTACATGAGTCGAGAGATCGACGCGCTCGAGATGACCCAGCGCCCGAAGGTGGTCACGCTGGGGATCCCCGACCGTTTCATCGAACATGGATCGCGGGGGGAGCTACTCTCGGAGATCGGACTCGACGCCCAGGGCGTCGCCAAGGCCGCGCGCCGGGCGCTGGGACACACCACCTCTGTGGCGAGCGGGTGACGGCTTCAGGACGGGCCCGGCTCGAGGGCCCCATTCGCTCGGTCGGGGTGGTGATGCGCTCGGCCAGTCCCGAGGTGGGACCCGCCCTGGAGCGACTGGAGCGCTTCTGTAGCGAGCACGGCATCGACGTCCTGTTCGAGAAGGAGGGCTCGGCACCGCCGCTCGAACTCGAGCACGAGCGCGTCGACCTCATCGTCGCCCTCGGAGGCGACGGCACCCTCCTGCGTGCGGCACGCTCGGTCATCGGGACGGGGATCCCGGTCCTCGGCATCAACCTCGGAAGGTTGGGATTCCTGACGTCACTTCCGTCCACCGACTTGGAGTGGGGTCTCGAGCGGGCGGTGGCGGGAGACGCCTACCTCGACTTCCGCTTCACGCTACGTACCAGCGTCGACGGCCAGGAGGACGTGCCGGCCTTCTTCGCCCTGAACGACGTCGTGATCCACACCCGGGGCGCGGCGCGCGTGACCCCGCTGAACATCGAGGTCGGACACTCCGGTGTGTTCGAGGAAGCGGGCAGTTTTTCGGCCGACGGGGTGATCCTCGCGACGCCGACCGGTTCGACCGCCTACTCGATGTCGGCGGGCGGCCCCATTGTCGCGCCGGACGTGGAGTGCATTGTCGTCACACCGATCTGCCCTCACTCCCTCGCGGTCCGCCCGCTCGTCGTGCCCGCGAACCGCGAGATCCGCGTCGGCCTGCTGGGTAGCCAGATCGGGCATCAGCTCACGGTGGACGGTCAGGTCGTGAGGGCGCTCGAGACCCACGAGTCGGTCGTGGTCGGACGCGAGCGTGCACCCGTGCCGCTCGTGCGCTTCGCCGGGCAGTCGTTTCTCCACACGCTACGCCGCAAGCTCAACTGGGCGGCGCGTCCTCCGGAACGGACCTGATGGTGGGTCGCGGACCCGCGCACCCCCGACGATGGGTCGGACGGCGCATCCGCCCATTGTAGGTTCCGTTCCCCGCGCTCTACTTTGAGCGACCATGCTTTCGGAACTCCGCATCCGCGATTACGCGGTCGTCGACGATCTGACCCTGTCCCTCGGACCGGGGCTGAACGTACTCACGGGCGAAACCGGCGCCGGCAAGTCGATCATCGTCGGCGCGCTCTCCCTTCTCCTCGGCGAGCGCGCGTCGTCCTCGGTGGTACGGACCGGTGCCGAGCGCGCGACCGTGGAGGCGGTGTTCGAGGTCGGAAGCATCTCCGGGCTCCAGGAGCGCCTGGACGATCTCGGCTTTCGGGCCGACGATGACGTGCTCATCTTGCGCCGCGAGGTGGCCGCGGAGGGACGCAACCGCGCCTGGGTCAACGGATCTCCCGCGACGGCCGGCGTCGTCGGAGATCTCGGCAGCGCGCTCGTCGACCTCCATGGACAGCACGAGCACCAGACGCTGCTCCGGCAACGGGACCAGCGCAACATCCTGGACGCCTTCGCGGAGGCGGAGGACGATGCCGTGCGGGTCAGTGACCTCTACCGCGAGTTGCAACAGCTGCGCGACGATCTCGAGGGCAAGGAAGAGCGCCGACGGGACGTGGAGAGCCGTGCCGACTTCCTGCGATTCCAACTCGGAGAGATCGACGACGCCGGGCTGAGCCCCGGGGAGGACGAGGAGCTCGAAGCCGAGGTGGGCCGGCACGAGCACGCCGAAGAGCTGGTGCGCGGCGCGGACCGGTCGAGCGAGATCCTCTACGCCGCCGACGAGTCCGTTTCGGAGCGCATTGCCGAGGTCCGCCACACTGTGCGGGATCTCGCCCGATTCGATCCCGAGCTCGGTCAGCACGCCGACGCGCTGGACGAAGCGTACCACCTGGTGGCCGAAGTCGGGAGGGCGCTCGGGGACTACGCGACGTCGGTGGACCATGACCCCGCCCGCCTCGAGGAGGTCCGGCGCCGTCTCGACCGCGTCTTCCGGCTCAAGCGCAAGTACGGTCCGGAGCTCGCGGACGTTCTGGCCGCCGCGCAGAAGGTCCGCGCTGAGCTCGCCGAGCTGGACGCCGCGGACCACGACGTAAGCGAGCTCGCGCGCCGCATCGACGCGGTTCAGGGACGGCTCGGGGACGCCGCAGCAGTGCTGAGCGGGAAGCGCGAGGCATCGGCCAAGCGCCTCGCCGAGCGCGTGATGGCGGAATTGCCCGCGCTCGGGCTGAAAGGCGCGACCTTCGAGGTGCGGCTGACCCCGTACGACGAGGTCTCGTCCGGCGGGGGCGAGGGCGTGGAGTTCCTCGTCTCGCCTAATCCCGGCTTCGATCCCATGCCGCTCGCCCGTATCGCCAGCGGGGGCGAGCTGTCCCGGGTGATGCTCGCGCTGAAGTCGATTTTGGCGGACGTCGATCACGTCCCCGTCCTCGTGTTCGACGAGATCGACGCCGGTATCGGAGGCGCGGTCGGCGGTGCGGTGGGTGCCAAGCTCCTGGAGGTGGCACAAGCGCATCAGGTGTTCGTCGTCACCCACCTCGCGCAGGTGGCATCGCGGGCGACGACCCACCTCCTGGTCGAGAAGACGGTCGACGGGGCCGCGATCACGGCCACCGCGGTCCGGTCCCTCGAGGGGGAAGACCGCATCGAGGAGATCGCCCGCATGCTCGGAGGCGACCCCGGATCCAGCACATCGAGAGAGCACGCCCGGGAACTGCTGGCCCGCTGAGCCGGGACCCTCGAGCTACGGGCGCCGCCGCGCCACCATGGGTCCCCAGCGTGCCCAGAGGCTTCGCTAGCGGCCGCCCCACAGCGTCGTGAAAAGCTCGGCACCCAGGTCCACCCGGGTGCTCGCGGGCGTGCTCATGCCCCCACCCCAGACGGCGCGCAGGACGCGTAACCGGAAACGGAACGGACGTGCGTCCCCATCGCGGGAGCGATCGACCGTGTCGTAGGTCAGCGAACCTCCGACTTCATGACGATACGAAGATGCGGTCATGGGCAGCGCGGTGGCGCCGTCGCTGGCCCGGAAGGTATCCGCGGCCTTTCCGAAGTAGCGGTACGTAGCGCTCAGCGTCAGCTCCGCCGCCATCCGGATGCCGGGCTCTGCCTCCAGTATATGATATGCGCCCGGATCCCACTCGAAGACCGCCCGCGTGCTCACCGGCGCGAGGACGTCCCCGGGGGCGGGTTCACGCCGAAGAATGTCGCGGCTGCCCTGCACCCCGTAGAGCCCACCCATCCTCAGGGACAGGCGACCGCCGAGTGTCGCGTACGCCGACATCCGCCCCTCGATGTCGGTCTGTCCATCGCCTGCGCCGAGGTCCAGCGGAACGTCCGCGGACGGCGCGCTCCCGGTGCCGAGACGTGCCACCCCGCCCGCCAGGACCTGCAGGGACCAACGCGAGCCATCGTCGATGTCGAGCACACGGGCGAACGTCGCGATCTCGATGTCACCCCACGACCATAGCCCCGTCCGTGTCTGGAGGGGCGTGGCATAGCCGAGCGCATCGAACCGCGAGGGCAGCGTCGCCAGGTCCGCCTCGGACGCCCGCTCGGCCGACAAGACGAGTGGTGCCTCAATCCCCGCGAGCCCCGCCGCCGTCAGCTCCGCGTCCAGGTCCGCCACGGCCTGCCCAAGGGACGCTCCGATGGCGCTTCCGTCCAGCGGAAAGAACGGAGTGGCCCCATACACGCCGGTCATGCCTGCGTCGAACATGGCCGCACGCTCGGCCAGCGACGTGGCTGATGCGCACTGCGGGTCACCGCTGCCGCACAAAGCGTCCGCGCGCGTGCCTGCTGCGGTCGATGCGGCTCCCAACGCCGACAGGAACGCCTGCACGTCGGCCGGGGCCGTCACGTACGGCGAGACGCCCAGGTCACCGCCCAGGGTGTCCGGTACGAACACCATGTCGACGGCCGACCTGTTCTTGATGCGGGGCACGATGACGCCCACCGTCCACCAGTCGGTCACCCCGACGTGAAGCCCCAGATCGATGCGCGTGATATCGTGCGAGATCCGCCCGTCGACCGCAGCCATGGTGGGTTCGTACTCGCCCATGCCGGTGAGCGTCCGGAGTCCATCGACCAGCATCGAGGACCCGGGAAAGAGGCTCACCGCAGAGCCCGCCGAGATCGCTTGGCCGAGGGAGACACGACCGCTCTCCCCCCCGGACCCGAATCGTTCGTCCCACGCCTCGAACGCGGTCCACGCCGAGATGCGAACCGAGCCCGACGGCACGAGGCGGTCGTCGACGGCCTGGGCCGCAAGCGGGGGGGACGCCATCGAGAGCAGGACAGTCAGAACGAACGACACCGCGGCTCTTCTTCGGCGGACGGGTCGCATGTCCGAAGCGACGGCGCAGGCAGGCGCACATGGGCGCGACAAGAGAAGCATCGCGGAACATAAGGCGTCGGGTTGCCGGTCGGTACGGGGTCAAGCAACCCGAACGTCCCGGCAACGTCGGGCTGATACGGATTCGCCAGCCCCTCGCGGGTCACGGACACGTACACTTTCCGTGGCCCGCAGGGGTGCCCGGGTCGTTGACCCCACCCTGGGCTTCTTCTAGCTTCCGTTTCGCTGTAAAACATTGCGGGAATAGCTCAGTTGGTAGAGCACAACCTTGCCAAGGTTGGGGTC
>JBBDSN010000185.1:0-3075 GCA_040904885.1 Gemmatimonadota bacterium
AAAAAACCGCTGTCACCCACCAGTCACCCACGGACACAAAAAACGGCCCCTCGAAAATCTTCCGAGGGGCCGTAAGTCGTTGCACCACAACAATGACCCGGCTGGGGATCGAACCCAGGACCTACTGATTAAAAGTCAGTTGCTCTACCAGCTGAGCTACCGGGTCGGACCCGGAAGATAGGGCGCGCGGCGGAAAGTTGAAGGATGCCGCCTGGAACGCTTCTGGACCCCGGCCCGAAGCGACGCACAACCCGGGACACCGGGCCCGCAGCATCTCGACGTTCGAGGGGTGGAGAGTGGGCTCCGGCACGAACCCGGCGGAGGACATCGATACGGGACTCATGACGGCTCCGTGGGCGATCACCCAGACGAGCTCCCCGCGGCTGACGAACCGGTGGGTATCGATACGACGGTCGACGTCCACCACCTCCCCGTTCAGCGTCCGAACCGTCTCGCTGTAGCGGCCCGCCTCCTCGGCCCGGGCCGGCCACCCCGCTCCCATTCCTGGCTTCGCCGGTTCAGCTCCTCGAAGTCGCGGCCGAGCTCTTCCAAAGCCTCCCGACGCTCGTTGATCGACGCACGGTTCTCGACGAGGTCGGCCTCCATCTCCCGCCTCAGCTGGACCAGCGCCTGCCGGTCGTCGTACTCGAGCGTGATCCGCCGAGAGCGCGAAGCGCGCATCCACGGACTCCAGCCGCCACGACCGCGGAACGGCGCAGGGCACCGACGATCCGAAGCCTGCGCCCGCTCAACGTCGGACGGTGAGACCGACCTGCGTTCCGTAGCGCCCCGGCGATACGAACGCCTGGAGTCGGGGCTCGGACGCGTCCGCTCCGCTCTCGTCCCGACCCAGGGCCCGGAGCACCACGGATCCCGCGCCCACGAGGGCGCCAGCCACGTTGAGCCCGACGACCCAGCCCGGATCCTCCACGTCGTTGGTGCCCGCGTTGACCAGGAGCACCGCGTGGCCCACGGAGGTCCCGACCGTGACCGCGTCCAGCCAGGGCGTGGCTTGGCGCGGCTCCACCATGGCGGCATAGGAAGCCAAGGCGGCCGTGGCGACGGAAAGGCCCACGGTGAGCGGCTCGTCGTAGTCGGCCCGCACTGTAGCGATCCCGGGATTATGGTCGTACGTCGGCTGGATGCGGGCGGCCTCGGACAGCGTCAGCCCGTGCTCGTTCAACCAGGCCGCAACCCGCTCGTCGCCCGCCAGATCCGGGACCCGGACGCGGTTGTCGGTCCGCACGATCTCCTCGACGAGGCCGTGCTCCCCCGACCGCACCATCAGGTAGCCGACCGCGCAGGGGGTCCCGTGCGGATCGACGAACACGGGCACGCGCCCTCCCGGATGCACGTGGTTGTGCGGGAAGTCGCCGGCAGCACGGTATTCCTCGAGCCAGCCGATGGCGGTCTGGCGGGCCGCGAGCTGCCCCGGGGCCAGGTTCTCGGGAACCTCGGCCCGGAGGGAACGCAGGACCTCCGCGAGATGATCCTGGATGCGCGCGACCTCCGCGTCTGCCGAAGTATCGTCCTGCTCCGGAGCGCAGCTTCCCCCGACGACCGCAAGGCCGGTGGTGAGCAGGACTGCGAATGCGGCTCGTCTCATGGCTCGATCCTCGTCGATGTGAACTCTTCCGGCAACATCCCCGCGTCCTCCCGGCCCTCACCAGGAGCAACGAGCCGGGCACGGAGTTCATGACGCCCCACACGGCACATCCCGCCTCGCGTGGGTACGATCAAGCCCGCGCCCCTCCCTCCACATCAGGTATCCCATGGAATACACGAAGCTCGGCAGCACTGGCCTCGAAGTCTCACGCCTATGCCTGGGGATGATGAGCTACGGCGATCCGGAGTGGCGACCCTGGATCCTGTGCGAGGACGACGCCAGGCCCTTCGTACGACGCGCCGTGGAGGCGGGCATCAACTTCTTCGACACGGCCGACATGTACTCCCTCGGCGTGAGCGAGGAGGTGACGGGCAAGCTCCTGAACGAGCACATGCGCCGGGACGAGGTGGTGCTCGCCACGAAGGTCTACCACCCGATGTCCGACCGGCCCAATCGGGGAGGGCTGTCCCGTAAGCACATCCTCGACGGGGTCCGGGATTCGCTCAGGCGGCTCGATACGGACTACATCGATCTCTATCAGATCCATCGCTGGGACGACACGACGCCCATCGAGGAAACCCTGGAAGCGCTTCACGACGCCGTGCGCATGGGCTACGTCCGGTATGTCGGAGCCTCGAGCATGTACGCCTGGCAGTTCGCGCGATCCCTCTATGTGGCGGAGCTCGCCGGATGGAGTCGCTTCGTGTCCATGCAAAACCACTACAACCTCCTCTACCGCGAGGAAGAGCGCGAAATGATGCCTTTGTGCCGGGAGGAGGGCATCGGGGTCATCCCGTGGAGCCCGCTGGCCCGGGGTTGGCTCACGCGCCCCGCGGCCCGGAAGGACGCCACGGCGCGGGGAGAGAGCGACGACTTCGCGAGCCGGCTCTACGACTTCCCCGAAGGGGACGAGATCATCGGGCGGGTCGGGGAGGTGGCCGAAGCGCGCGGCATCAGCCGGGCCCAGGTCGCCCTCGCATGGCTGCTCGGCCGCCCCGGTGTGACGGCGCCCATCATCGGCGCGACCAAGATGGCACATCTGGAGGACGCGCTCGGCGCGCTGGACGTGGAGCTCACCGAGGACGAGGTGGCTCGCCTCGAGGAGCCCTACCCACCGCGGCCGGTGAGGGGGCACGGGTAGGCGATCTTGCACCCAGCCCTCCCCGGTCGGATGTTGACCATCGGCCATCGAGCCGGCCACTCCACGAACCAAAAAGACGGTACCATGCATCGACGCGAATTCCTCGCCTCCTCCGCCGCGGCGGGCCTCGGCTTGACCACGCTCTCCTCACCCGTCACCGCAGCCGCATCCGGAGCCGCCGGGCGCCCCGACCACCAGCCCGTCCCGCGGCAGATCCTCATTGCCGGCGGAGGCTTCGGCACCGCGTTCATCCGCTACATGGCGGAGTTGACGGGCCAGGAGCGGCCGAAGCTCTGCTACCTGCCGACCGCGTCGGCCGACCGCGAGT
>JBBDSN010000186.1:0-3068 GCA_040904885.1 Gemmatimonadota bacterium
AGCCCGTTCCGTCGCGCCCCTCGTCCTGTCTGTCTTCCTCGGCGCGCTGGCGCTCACGGGGTGTGAGTCGATCTTCGGCCCGGGCGAGCCCGACGGCCCGCCACCCGAGATCACACAGCTGCCGCGTCCGCTGACGACCGGTGAGACCGAGGCGCTGGGCGCGAGCAACCGCTTCGGGTTCGACCTGCTCCAGGTGATCCTCACGGACGCGCCGAGTGAGACGCACTTCCTCTCGCCGCTCAGCGCGTCGATGGCGCTCGGGATGGCGCTCAACGGAGCTGACGGAGGGACCCGTGACGCCATGCGTGCCGCGCTACGCTTCGACGGCCTCGGAGAAGAGGAGATCAACGACGCGTACCTCGGGCTTCTCACCCTGCTCGACGGGTTGGATCCGCGCGTCTGGTTCCAGATTGCGAACGGCGTCTGGTACCGCGACGGACTCACGCCGCGACAAGGCTTCCTCGACCGTGTCACCGAGCACTTCGGCGCCGCGGTCGAGGGGATCGACTTCACCGATCCGGCGGCTGCGGAGCTCATCAACGCGTGGGTGGAAGACGCCACCGGGGGACGGATCGAGGACATGGTCGCGCCGCCCATCCCCGGGAACGTGGTCGCCATGCTCCTGAACGCCATCCACTTCAAGGGCGATTGGCGCGAGAAGTTCGACGCGGTTCAGACCACGGAGGCGCCCTTTCACGGTCCCGATGGCCCCGCCGGCACCGTCGATCTCATGGAACAGGACGAAGACTTCCGGTACCACTTCACGCCGTCGTATGCCGCGGTCGAGCTCCCCTACGGCGGGGGTGCCTTCGTCATGGACGTGATCGTGCCCGCCGGCGACGAGATCGTCGCCGGGGTGCTCGGCGAGCTGGCCGACGGCGGATGGGCCGAGCTCACCGACGCGCTCGCGGCCCGTTCCGCGGACCGGGTTCACGTGTTGCTGCCGCGCTTCGAGCTCGAGTGGGAACGAACCCTCAACGACGACCTGTCGGAGATGGGGATGGGCATCGCGTTCGGAGGTGGGGCCGACTTCACCCGCATGTTCGAGGACTCGAACCCGTACATCGACGAGGTCCGCCAGAAGAGCTTCGTCCGTGTGGACGAGGAGGGGACGGAGGCGGCCGCCGCGACCCTCGTGGTCATGGCGGACTCCGCTCCGCCCGAGATCCGTGCCGATCGTCCTTTCCTCTTCGCCATCCGGGAACGGCTATCCGGGACGATCCTTTTTCTCGGTGCGGTCATGGAAGCGCCTCCCGCGGCTTGAGTCCGCGGCGGTCGGGGCGCAGTTTGGGGGCGGGACGATCCAATGAGGGAGCTGTGGTGACCGACGTCGGACCGAAAGTCGAAGTGTTGGACTCCGCCGACGCCGCGGATATCGTGTCGGTCCTGTGCGAGGCCTTTTCCGACGACCCGGTGATGCGGTTCGTGCTGGATTCCTGCGCGCGATACCAGGCGCACCTGGAGAAGCTCGTCACATTCTTCGTAGCGGCCCGGCTGCTTCGTGACGAGGTGCTGCTCGGCGTCCGGTCTCCCCGGGGACTCGATGCCACCGCGCTGGTGTCGTATCCCGCGGCGAGGAGTAGCCCACCGGAGTTGGCGGAGCGACGGGAAGAGCTCTGGGCAGAGCTGGGCGACGGTGCTCTCGCCCGCTACGAAGCCTTCGGCCACGCAGCCGATCCCCTCATGGTCAGCGACCCGCACATCCACCTGAACATGGTCGGGGTCAGGGCGGCTTCGCAGGGTCGAGGGTTCGGCCGCGCGGTGCTGGAGGCCGTCCACGAACTCTCCCGTCGTGACGCGACATCTTCGGGCGTCAGCTTGGTGACCGGGAGTGAGTCCAACGTCGCCCTGTACCGACACTTCGGCTACGATGTCGCAGGTCGGGTGGATGTCCATGGAGCCCTCACGGTGTGGGGCTTCTTCCGATCGGATGCGTACGGGCTCGGCGGACCAGGAGGGTAGCCCCCCGTCAGATCCTCTGGTGGTCGGCTCTCCAGTTCCGTACCGCGGCCTTGATCGACTTCCGGTCGGAGAGCTCGCCGTCGAGGACACGTCGCACGAGGCCCTCGAGCTCATCGTCGGAGGCGAATCGCAGGCCGATCGTGTGGTCGGTCGTGATCTCTTCGATGCGACCACGGAGGTCGTCGGGGAGCAGCCGCTCCATGCGGATCCGCTCTTCCAGGCGAATGACGCGGTTCTGCACGCCGAGCGGGAAGGTGCGCGCGAAGAACGCGACCAGGATCACACCGACAGCGAAGACGAGCATCATCAGGGCGCCCAATGAGAACGCCGTCACCGCCGTATACGCGAAATAGATCGTGGGTACGACCAGGAACGCCGTGGTCCAGCGGTGATACAGCGGCACCATCTTCGCGTGGTTGGCGAGGCTCTGAGACGTCTCGGCCATGGCGATTTCTCCAGGGGTCCTTCGGGGGATGCAACCGGGCCGGTCAGCCGATGCGCTCACCGGGGAGCTCGGTCTCCACGACGTCACTACCCTCGAGCGTCACGTGGTAAACCCGGGCATCCTCGCGGGTCTTCACCACCCGGCGCACCTCGTTGTCCACGAAGTAGATGCCCGCGTCGTTGTCGCACGCGTATCCCGGCTTCAGCTCACCCGACGCGATCATGCGGTGGTACGTGGGGCGGCGTACGGCCTCGGAGTCGTAGTGCGGCGAGTGGCTCCCGCGCAGGAAGCCCAGGCACTCCACCTTCGTGACCTCCTGGGGCCTGGAGTCGGTGGTGCCTTCCTCGAACCAGCAGAGGGAGCCCGCGCTCGCGCCACCGAGCACGATGCCCCGGTTCCACGCCTCGCGCAGCACTTCGTCGATCCCCTGCGCGCGCCAGATGGCCTGCTGGTTCAGCGTGTTGCCCCCGGAGACCACGATGCCGTCCACCGACAGGAAGATCTCCTCCCAGCTCCGGTCCGTGCTGTAGCTGCTGATGAAGCTCTCCTGCGCGGACGGCTCGACGTCGAGCGGGGCACAGTACTCGAACCACCGGATGATGCCCGACTCGCGGTCGGCCGACGCGGTCGGCAGGTAGCAGAGCTTCGGCCGCTCCTGGCC
>JBBDSN010000187.1:0-15521 GCA_040904885.1 Gemmatimonadota bacterium
CCTGGTGTTGATCGCTTTCCGCGGTGAAGAGGAACTCGTGCTCGACCGGCGCTAGGCCACCTGAAGCTCAGCCCCCGTCCAGCGCTTCGATCGTCGCCGTGGACGGGGGCCGCTCGCGTTGGATCCGGCGCGCCACGGCCTCCGCCTCACGCATGACCCGGAGCATGTTCTCACCGGCGAGCTTGCGCAGCTGCTCCTCGGTCCAGCCACGTCGGGAGAGCTCCGCGAAGAGCGCCGGGAACGTCGAGACGTCTTCCAGCCCGACCGGCGTGCTGTCGATGCCGTCGAAGTCCGAGCCGATGCCGACATGGTCGATACCCGCCACGTTGGCGACGTGATCGATGTGGTCCGCGGCGTCGTCCAGGGTGGCCTCCTCCGCGGCCGAGAGGAACGAGGGGACGAAGGTCACCATGACGACACCTCCGTTCTCCGACAGGCGCCGCAGCACCTGATCGGGCACGTTCCGCGTGTGCTCACGGACGGCATTGGCCGCGGCGTGTGACCAGATGACCGGCGCCTCGGACACGTCGAGCGCGTCGTTCATGGTCGCGGGCGAGGTGTGCGAGAGGTCGACGAGCATACCCAGCCGGTTCATCTCGCGAACGACCTCACGGCCGAACGCGGTCAACCCGTCGTGGCGCGCGGTATCGGCGGCCGAGTCGGCCCAATCGATGGTTCCGTTGTGGGTGAGGGTCATGTAGCGGACGCCGAGCTGATGGAAGGCCCGGAGCGCGCCGAGGGAGTTCTCGATGGCGTGCCCGCCCTCCATGCCGAGCAGCGACGCGATCTTCCCGGCCGCGAAGATCCGCTCCACGTCGGACGCGTCGAGCGCGAGCTCGAACACCTCCGGGTACCGGGCGATGATCTGGTGCGCGATGTCGATCTGCTCGAGCTGGGTCATCGCCGCCCCGTACTCGACCGACCCATAAGGGATATAGACCGACCAGTACTGGGCGCCGACGCGTCCTTTCAGGAGCCTGGGGATATCCGTGTGGAACGAGGTCCCGGACCGCAGGTCATGGGCTTCCGCGTGCACGTCGTGCGGGGCCGCTTCGCTCTGCCGGATGGCCCACGGCAGATCGTTATGCCCGTCGACGAGCGGCGTCGTGGCGAGGACCCGGAGCGCCCGCTCGAGGTGCGGGTCGGCTTGCGCGCTCGAGGGCGCGGGGAGCAGCGTGAGCGCGGCGGCGGCGAGGATCAGAGACGGTCGCGACATGGCTCGGAGTTCTCCGTGTTCGTGGAATGCTTTAGCAGGTCGCTGCGAAAGGGGAGTACCCCGAGAGGCCGCCATGGTGCGCTTGTTGCAAGGGATCGGGGGTACGAGCAGGGGCTTGGGTGTCCCGCCGGAGCATGCGAGATTCGGGGCTCGGACCACGACGGACCAGAACCAGATGGAGACCAGGGTGAGCGAGCGGATTCCGGTAGGCATCCTCGGAACGACGGGCACGGTGGGCGCACGGCTCGTCGGCATGCTCGCGAACCATCCGTGGTTCGAGATCGCGGAGGTGGGCGCGTCCGACCGCTCGGCGGGAGGGCGCCTCGGCGACCTCCTCGCGGGTGAAGCCGGGGACCTGCCCGACGCGGTGGCGAACCTCGAGGTCCGCTCCCTGGCGGGGGGGTGGTCGTCGCCGCTCCTTCTCTCGGCGCTCCCGTCGTCCGTGGCGTGCGAGGTCGAGCCGGAGCTGGCCCGCGCGGGGCATCTCGTGGTGAGCAACGCGTCGACCTTCCGTCAGGACCCGGACGTGCCGCTGATCATCCCGGAGCTCAATGCGGACCACCTCACGCTGATCGGGCGCCAGAAGAGTCGGTGGCCAGGCGCGATCGTCACCAACCCCAACTGCGTCGTGACGGGACTTGCGACGGCGCTGGCTCCGCTGCACGAAGCTTTCGGGCTCGAGCGCGCGGTCGTGACCACCTTCCAGGCGATCTCGGGTGCCGGCAAACCCGGACCCGCGGCCTTCGACCTGGTCGACAACGTGCTGCCCTTCATCCCCGGTGAAGAAGAGAAGGTGGCCTACGAGCCCAGGAAGATCCTGGGGGATGTCGGGAGCGGCGCGCTCGCGGAAGCCCCGTTCCAGATCGGGGTCACCGCCACCCGGGTGAACGTGCTCCACGGGCACCTGGTGTCGGTCTCCGCGCAATTCCGCGACCCGCCCGAGCCGGACGCGGCCGTCGCCGCGCTGCGGGCGTTCCGCGGCCAGGTGGCCGACCTCGAACTTCCCTCGTCGCCCCAGCGGCTCATCGAGGTGACGGACGACCCCACCCGGCCGCAGCCGCGCCTGGATCGCGACATGAGCCGGGGCATGACCGTGACCGTGGGGCGCGTCCGGTCTTGCGAGGCGCTCGGCCTCTCCTTCATCGCCCTGGCGCACAACCTCGACCGGGGCGCCGCGGGCGCCGCGGTGCTCAATGCCGAGCTGTGCCGGGTGAAGGGGCTCGTCGACGTGGCGGTCGGGAACCGGTCGTGACCGGGCGGGCCGCGCCCGTCGTCTACAAGTTCGGCGGAACCTCGGTCGGGGACGGCACCCGTATCCAGCACATCGCGCGCCTGATCGCGGAAGGTCCCCGCCCCCTCGTCGTGATCGTCTCGGCCATGGCCGGAGTCACGGACGTGCTCCAGAGGCTGACGGACGACGGCGAACGGACTCGCCCGGGCGCCGAGGCGCTCCTCGACGAGCTCACGTCACGCCATCGGGAAGCGCTGAAGACCCTCGGGCCCTCGACCGAAGCCCACCGTCCGGTGCTCGAGGCCCGGATCGACGAGCTTCGCCGGGCGGTCGCCGGCGAGCGCGACCTCGTGGGACGGATGCGCAGCGACGCCATTCTTTCCACCGGCGAAGATCTGGCCCAGCTCCTGGTGCACGCCGCGCTTCTGGCCGAGGGAGTGCCCTCGGCCGCGGTCGACGCCCGCGACGTTCTCAGGACCGACGCGTGCTTCGGCGGCGCGGCCCCGGACCGGGACGGAACCCGGAAGGCGTGCGCCGCGACGCTCGAGCCGGTCCTCGACGACGGAAAGGTCGCGGTGGTGCAGGGCTTCATCGGCGCCACCCCGGACGGCCACACCACGACGTTGGGCCGCGGCGGCTCCGACTTCTCGGCCACGATCCTGGGCGGCGCGCTCGATGCGGAAGCCGTGCACATCTGGACGGACGTCCGGGGCGTCATGAGCGGCGACCCTCGCCAGGTCGACGCCCCGCACCTCCTGCCGGAGATCGGCTTCGAAGAGCTCGTGGAGCTCGCCTGGGCGGGTGCGCGGGTCATCCATCCGGTGGCTGCGAAATGGGCGGTCGCCGAAGGTGTCCCGCTCACGATCCGCGACTCGTTCCATCCCGACCACACGGGCACCCGGGTGCGCCACGACGTACGGGGCGCCGCGGCGATCGCGGCGATCACCGCGAAGCCGGGCGTCGCCCTGATCAAGGTCCGCTCGCATCCCGTCGCGCTTCCGTACGGATTCCTCGCGCGCGTGTTCGGGGTGCTCGGCCGGCATCGCCTGGAGGTCGACCTCGTCGCCACCAGCCACTCCTCGACGGCGTTCACGATCGACGACCAGGCCCGACTCGACGAGGTCGCCGCCGAGCTCGGTACGTTCGCCGATGTCGAGGTGACCGAGAGCCTGGTCACCATCACGCTGGTCGGCCGGGGGCTGCTGGCCGAGCCCGGGGTCGGGGGTCAGGTCTTCACGGTGGTGGGAAACACGCCCGTCCATCTGGTCTCGCAGGCCTCGGACGTGAGCCTGAGCCTGGTGGTGGACGCGGACGACGCGGCGTCCCTGACCCGCCGCTTGCACGCGGCGCTCATCGCCGATCCGAACCGTACGCGGAGGAGCGCATGAAGATCGCGCTCGTCGGATACGGCCGCATGGGACGCGCGGTCGAGGCGCAGGCCGAGGCCCGTGGCCACGACGTGGTCGCGTGTCTCGGCAGGGAACAGCTCGGCGAGCCGGCCGAAGAGATCGCTCGCCGTATGTCGGACGCCGACGTGGCGATCGACTTCACGGTCGCCTCCCTGGTGCCGAACGTCGTGCGAGCCGCAGCGGTCGCGCGAACCCATCTGGTGACCGGGACCACGGGGCTGGAAGAGGACGCGTACGAAGCGATGCGGGGCGTCGACGGGATCGGGGTCGTGCACGGCCCGAACTTCTCCATCGGGGTGCACGTGTTCTTCCGCCTCGCCCGCACGGCCGCCGGCCTCATCGACGCGGTCGGCGCATACGACACGCACGTGCACGAGGCCCACCACCGCCACAAACGGGATCACCCGAGCGGCACCGCCGTGCGGCTCGCCGAGCTGTTGACGGAGGGGCTGAACGCGAAGGCGCGCTGGGAAGCCGGCCCGCCCGACGGTCGCGCCGACCCGGAGGTGCTCTACGTGACGAGCACGCGCGCCGGCGAGATCCCCGGAACGCACACCGTGGGCTTCGAAGGCGCGCACGACCGGATCGAGCTCACCCACGAGGCGCGCGGGCGTGACGGCTTCGCTGCCGGCGCCGTTCGCGCGGCGGAGTGGATCGGAGGAAAGACCGGCACGTTCACGTTCACCGAAGTGATGGATCACATTCTAGATGCCGAGAACGGAGGAGCTGGATGAGTGACGGGCAGGGGTTCAGGGGAGTCGGGGTGGCGCTGGTCACCCCGTTCGACGCAGACGGGGGGCTCGATCTGGACGCGTTCGCCGAGCACGCGAACCGGATGATCGAAGGAGGCGTCGACTACATCGTCCCGTGTGGGACGACAGGCGAGAGCGCGACGATGACGTCGGCCGAGCAGGTCGAGGTCATTCGGACCGCCGCCCGGGTCGCGAACGGCCGGGTCCCGGTGCTGGCGGGTGCGGGCGCGAACGCGACGGCCGAAGCCGTGGAACGGTCGCGCGCGGCGGCCGAGGCCGGGGCGGACGGGCTCCTGTCCGTGGCCCCGTACTACAACAAGCCGCCCCAGGAAGGGCTGTTCCGGCACTTCGAGCGGGTTGCCGCGGCGACGGACCTGCCGGTGGTGCTCTACAACGTCCCTGGACGCACATCCTCGAACATTCTGCCCACGACGGTGCTGCGGCTGGCTGAGATTCCCAACGTCGTCGCGATCAAGGAAGCCTCGGGAAGCCTCGAGCAGATCGGTTCGCTCCTGCGCGACCGGCCCGACGGATTCCTGGTGCTCTCGGGAGATGACGAGATCACGCTCCCCATGCTCGCACTCGGGGCCGACGGCCTCATCTCGGTGGTCGCCAACGAGGCGCCCTCCGAGACGGCCGAGCTCGTTCACGCGGGACTCGAAGGCGACTTCGCCCGGGCCCGTTCCCTGCACTACCAGCTCCTGGACCTCATGCGCTGCAACTTCATCGAGACGAACCCGATTCCCGTGAAGACCGCGGTGGAGTTGCTCGGCGGACCGGCCGCGCATTTCCGCTCACCCCTGGTGCCGCTCTCCGACTCGGCTCGTGCGCTGCTCGAAGCCGCGCTGGAGGGCTCGGGCATCGCCTCCTTCGCTGGAAACGACCGATGAGCCCGTCGAACGGGTCGCTTCGCGAGCGCATCGAGCGGTTGACCGCCCCGGGCGCATCGCCGGATCGTGACGAGGCACGGGCCGCGGTGGCGGACCTGCTCGAGGCGCTCGGGCGGGGTGACGTGCGGGCCGCACAGCCCGGCCCGGAGGGGTGGCAGGCCGTGCCTTGGGTGAAGTCGGGCATCCTGCTGGCGTTCCGAACGGGGGCGAACCGGGCGTTCGTGGCGCACCCCGCCGCCCCGAACCCCGACTTCGGTGGATCGACGATCCAGTTCTTCGACCGGGACACGCTCCCACTCCGGGACACCCACGGTATCGACGAGAACGTGCGCATCGTGCCGGGAGGCTCTTCCGTGCGCGCCGGAGCGTACCTCGGCGCCGGCGTGGTCATGATGCCTCCGGCGTTCGTGAACATCGGGGCGTACGTCGACGAAGGCGCGATGATCGACTCGCATGCGCTCGTCGGCTCCTGCGCACAGGTGGGCAAGCGCGTGCACCTCTCGGCCGGCGCCCAACTCGGCGGCGTGCTCGAGCCGGTCGGCCTCCGTCCGGTCATCGTCGAGGACGACGCCATGATCGGCGGAAACACCGGCATCTTCGAAGGAACGCTCATCGGGCGGCGGGCGGTGGTCGCGCCCGGCGTACAGCTCACGGCCTCCACGGCGGTCTATGATCTCGTGCGGGAGGACGTGTACCGCGCGGGCGTCGAAGGACCGCTCAGCATTCCGGACGGCGCCGTCGTGGTGCCGGGCTCCCGGCCAGCCGGAAGCGGCTGGGGCAAGGCCCAGGGGCTGTCGCTCTACGCCCCGGTCATCGTGAAGTATCGGGACGAAAAGACCAACGCCGCGACGGCCCTCGAGGAAGCGCTTCGGTAGAAAAACCACGCCGGTTGCAACCGGACGGCCGAAAAATCCGTCATACCCGGTGAGGGCGCGGAGCCATGGGGGCACCGCCCGATCCAGGAGCCATCATGTCCGGTCTGAAACTCGCCGTCCGCACGCTACTCAAATCTCCATTCGTCACGGCGGTCGCCGTGCTGTCGCTCGCGCTCGGCATCGGCGCGAACGCGGCCATCTACTCGATGTTCGACGAGATGCTCCTGCGTGCGCTTCCGGTGGAGGAGCCGGAGGAGCTCGTGAACCTGAGCGCGCCCGGACCGAAGCCTGGCTCCCAGTCCTGCAATCAGGCCGGCGACTGCGACGCCGTGTTCAGCTACCCGATGTTCCGGGACCTCCAGGAAGCGGGCGGCCCCTTCACCGGCCTGGCCGCGCATCGTCTCTTCCCCGTCAACCTCGCCCAGTCCGGCCAGACGCAGAGCGGCGAAGGCCTCATGGTCTCGGGCTCGTACTTCCCGCTCCTCGGTGTGCGCCCCGCGCTCGGCCGCCTGCTCGGACCCGGTGACGACGAAGTCGTAGGGGCGCACTTCGTGGTCGTGCTGAGCCACGACTACTGGGAGAACCGCCTCGGTTCGGACCCGAGCGTGTTGAACCAGAGCCTGATCGTGAACGGCCAGGCCATGACCGTGGTCGGCGTCGCCCCGCGCGGCTTCCGCGGCACGACCCTCGGGGGCGACCCCGACGTCTTCGTGCCCATCACGATGCGCGGCATCATGAACCCCGGCTTCGACGGCTTCGAGAATCGTCGGAGCTACTGGGCGTACGTGTTCGCGCGCCTCCGCTCCAACGTGACGCTGGAGCGGGCCGACTCCGAGGTCAACACGGCATACGCCTCGATCGTGAACGAAGTGGAGGCGCCCCTCCAGGAGGGCATGAGCGCGGAGACGCTGGAGCGGTTCCGTCAGAAGCGCCTCGTGCTGGAGCCCGGTTACCGTGGCCAGAGCTCGGTGCACGCAGAGGTACAGACGCCCCTCGCGATCCTCTTCGCCGTCACGGGCGTCGTGCTCCTGATCGCGTGCGCGAACATCGCGAACCTCTTGCTGGCGCGGGGCGCGGGACGAGCCCAGGAAATGGCGATCCGTGGCTCGCTCGGCGCCCGGAGAAGTCAGCTGTTGAAGCAGCTGCTCACGGAGTCGCTGCTCCTCGCCGTCCTCGGTGGGGCCGCGAGCTTATGGGTCGCCCATTGGACGCTCGGCTTCATCGCGTCGGTGCTTCCCACCGAGGCGATCAGCACCCTGACGCTCGCGCTCGATCGGTCGGTCGTCCTGTTCGCGGGGGGCCTCTCCATCGGGACCGGCATCGTGTTCGGGCTCTACCCCGCCATAGCCAACTCCCGGCCGGATCTCCAGAGCATTCTGAAGGCCGGCTCAGGACAGCCCTCCGGAGCGCGGCAAGCGGCTCGTTTCCGCAGCACGCTCGTGACCGCGCAGATCGCGCTGTCCACGGCGCTGCTCGTGCCCGCGGGGTTGTTCATCCGCAGCCTGTCGAACGTGAGCCAGATCGACCTGGGCGTGGAGGCGGCCGGGGAGGTCGTGACGTTCCAGATCGCTCCGGAGCTGAACGGTTACGAATCGGAACGTTCGGCCGCGCTGTTCCGGCAGGTCGAGGAAGAACTCGCCGCGCTACCGGGGGTGAGCGGAGCCTCCGCGGGACTCGTCCCCATCATGGCGGGGAGCAGCTGGGGCACGGACGTCTCCGTGGAAGGCTTCGAGTCCGGCCCCGACATCAACTCGAACTCCCGATTGAACGAGGTCGGGCCGGGCTACTTCAGCACGCTCGGCATTCCGCTGGTCGCCGGCCGGGAGTTCGATGCATCCGACGAGGAGGGCGCGCCGCTCGTGGCGGTGGTCAACGAAGCCTTCACGCGCAAGTTCAACCTCGACGGAGCGCAAGCGGTCGGGAAGTGGATGTCCACGGGGGGCAGCGGGCAGTCCGAGCTCGACATCCAGATCGTCGGCGTCGTCCAGGACGCCAAGTACAACGAGGTCAAGGGCGAGGTGCCGCCCGTCTTCTTCAGGCCCTACCGGCAAACCGGTCAGTACGGGTTCATGACGTTCTACGCGCGCACCAGCGTCGACCCCACCACGATCTTGTCGGCGATCCCCTCGGTGGTGGCCCGGGCCGACGCCAACCTTCCCGTCGAGGACCTCAAGACCCTCGAGCAGCAGGTACGCGACAACGTCTTCCTGGACCGCATCATCAGCACGCTCTCCGCCGCGTTCGCTCTGCTCGCGACCGTGCTCGCGGCGATCGGCCTATACGGGGTGCTCGCCTACACCGTGGCGCAGCGCACGCGCGAGATCGGACTGCGCATGGCGCTCGGAGCCGGTCGGGACCGGGTGCGCAAGATGGTGCTCGGCCAGATGACGAGAATGCTCGTGGTCGGCGGCGCACTGGGAGTCGTCCTGGCGCTCGCGGTCGGACGGGCGGCGCAGTCACTCCTGTTCGGCGTCGAAGGGTACGATCCCTTCGTGATCGCGGGGGTCGTGGCCCTCCTCTCGGCCATCGCGCTGGGCGCGGCCTTCATTCCGGCGCAACGCGCCTCCCGCGTCGATCCCATGGACGCGCTCCGCTACGAGTAGTAGCTTCGTGCGAACGCCATGCAAAATTTCCTGATCCGTTTGGTCGTGAACGCGCTCGCCCTGTCAGCGGCGGCTTGGCTGCTCAACGGCATCACGCTGTCGGGCGGCCTCTTCGACGTGTTGCTGGTGGCGCTCATCTTTGGCCTCCTCAACGCGCTGCTGAAGCCGATCCTGCTGTTCTTCTCGCTGCCGTTCCTCATCGTGACGCTGGGCCTGTTCGCGTTCGTGGTGAACGCCGTGGTGCTCATGGTCACCGCGAGCCTGATGGACGCGCTGCGCGTGTCGGGCTTCGGTAGCGCCCTCCTGGGCAGCCTGATCGTGTCGATCGTGACCCTGCTCCTCGGAAGTCTGAAGGACGAAGTGTAGGGCGCGGAAACCCCGATCCCCCCTCCTCGTAGGGCCGGCCGAGGCTCGGTTGCTTTCGTGGACATGGGGGGGCTATGGCGGGGTTGATGACGGACGTCCGGTACGCGCTGCGGATGTTGTTCAAGCATCCGGCGGTCTCAGGGCTCTCGGTGGTGGCGCTGAGCCTGGGGATCGGGCTCACGGCGGTCATGTTCAGCATCGTCTACGGCGCGCTCATGCGCGGGCTGCCCTTCGAGAACGGCGACCGGATCGTCGCGGTGCACCGCTCGAACCCGTCCATCGGGGCCGACCAGATGGGCGTGTCGATCCACGACTATCACCCACCTCGCGGCGCTCTACGAGGGGACCGTCAACGTCCGTTGGAGCGACGAGCCCGAACGCTTCCGGGGCGCGTTCGTGACGGCGAACACCTTCTCCGCCCTCGGCGTGCAGGCCCAGATCGGCCGGACGTTCGCGGAGGACGAGGACGAACCCGGCGCGGCCGCCACGGTCATCCTGGCGCATCACGTCTGGATGGACCGCTTCGGCGGCAACCCGGCCGCACTCGGCCAGATCGTGAAGGTCAACGGCGAGCAGGCCGAGATCATCGGCGTCATGCCGGACGGATTCCAGTTTCCGAGCCGGCAGGACGTATGGGTCCCCCTGCGGATGAACGCGCTCGAGCTCCCGCGTAACGAAGGGACGTGGCTGAGCGTCTTCGGGCCGCTCGCACCAGGGCGCGACGCGGAGGGCGCGTTGACCGAGCTCACGGGCATCGCCAGTCGACTCGCCGCCGAGCATCCGGAGACGAACGGCGGCGTGGCCACCGTCGCCGCCGTGGTCGCCGGCGGCATCCCGGCGCTCAAAGCTTCGGGCATGGACGTCAGCGAAGTGCTCAAGGACGAGTCGCGGGGCTCCTCGAGCCTCCGCATCGGTCGCCTGTCGAAGGTTCTCGTCATCGGCGAGATCGCCATGTCCGTCGGGCTGCTGGTCGCGGCCGGCCTCATGACCAAGAGCATCACGACGCTGAGCGATTACGATTACGGCTTCGACGCGGACGGGCTCTTCACGACGCGCCTCGGGCTGTTCGAGGCGGAGTTTCCCGACACGACGGCGAGGCGCGCATTCTACCGGGATCTCGAGCAGCAGGTGCGGGAGATTCCCGGTGTCCGCCACGCCGCGTTGGGCTCCCTCCTGCCCGGGCTCGGCGCCGGCCAGACGGCGATCACGATCGACGGCCGGAGCTATTCCGAGGACCGGGATCACCCCTTCGCGCGCTCCGGACAGATCAGCCCCGGGTATTTCGAAACGGTGGGCGTGTCGTTGATCGAGGGGCGGGATTTCAACGATCTGGACGACGTTTCGTCCGACCGGGTCGCCATCGTCAACGAGCGCTTCGCGGCGAACCACTTCCCCGGCGAGAGCGCCGTCGGCCGGCGGTTCCGCCCCGGCCGTCTCAGCGACGCCGGCGCCTGGCTCACCATCGTCGGCGTGGCGCCGGACCTCCACATGCACGGAGTCGGGAACACGGAGGGCGATCCGGCGGGCTTCTACCAGCCCATCGCGCAGAGCGACGCGCAGTTCATGAGCATTCTGGCGCGGGGACCGGCGGAGCCGATGACCCTGACCGAGTCCGTGCGGCGTGCCGTCACATCGGTGCACCCCGACACCCCCGTCTACTATTCGGCGACCCTGACCGAGCGGATCGGTGAAGACACCTGGTTCTACAACGTTTTCGGGACCCTGTTCGTGATCTTCGGCGCGGTCGCGCTGTTCCTCGCCGCGGTGGGGCTGTACGGCGTCATGTCGTTCACGGTGACGCGACGCATCTCCGAAGTGGGCATCCGTATGGCCCTCGGTGCCTCCAGGCGGCAGGTCCTGTCGCTCATCGTCCGGCAGGGCGCCGAGCAGATCGTCATCGGACTGGTGATCGGGCGCGGCGTGCCACCCGGGCCGACCCGGCCAGCGCCCTCCGGTACGAATGACGAGCGGGGGGGGGGGCGCCGGGCCCCCCCCCCCCCCCCCCCCGCTTCCGGTCAGATCACGAGGACGGTCGAGCCGACCGTGCGGCGCGCCTCGAGTGCCCGGTGCGCCTCGGCGGCCTCCCCGAGCGGAAACCGCGCACCGATGTGCGGCGTGACCCTGCCGGAGACGACCATGTCGAAGAGCGCGGCACACCCGTCCGCGGTCTCTTCCGGGGTCGCGTAGTAATCACGGAGGGTGGGCCGTGTGACGAAGAGCGAGCCCTTCTTGGTCAGAAGCAACGGCGTGAATGGGGGCACCGGGCCGGACGCGTTGCCGAAGCTCACCATCAGCCCACGGGGTTTGAGCGAGTCGAGCGAGCCATCCCAGGTATCCTTGCCGACCGAATCGTAGACGACGTCGACGCCCCGCCCCTCGGTGATCGCACGGACCCGCTCCGCAACCGACTGCTCGCGATAGAGAATCGTGTGGGTGCACCCGTGGTCCCGGGCGAGCGCCGCCTTCTCCTCCGAGCCGACCGTCCCGATCACCGTCGCCCCGAGGGCCGCGAGCCATTGGGTGGCGATCAGCCCGACGCCTCCCGCCGCCGCGTGAAGCAGAACGACCTCACCCTGCTGGACCGCGTGCGTGCGACGCACGAGGTACTCGACCGTGCATCCCTTCACCATGATCGCCGCCGCCGTCTCGTCGTCGATCTCGTCGGGGAGCTTGACGAGTCGCTGGGCGGGCAGCACCCGGGCCTCGCGGTACGCGCCCTCGGGTCCGTTCGACGTGTAGGCCACCCGGTCACCGACCGCGAGGCCCTCCACCCCCTCCCCCACCGTCTCGACGACCCCCGCGCCCTCGCTTCCCGGCACGAACGGGAGGTCGAGCATGTAGAGCCCGGTGCGGTGATACACGTCGATGAAGTTGAGGCCGACCGCCGTGTGCCGGACCAACACTTCGCCCGGTCCGGGTCGACCTGGGTCGTCCCGGGTCCATTCGAGTACTTCGGGCCCGCCGTGTCGGCGTACGATGATGGCTCCGTCCATGATTCGATCGTCCTGTCCAGGTGGGCGCCGGCCACGTCCGCGAGCGGGCGGGCGTTCTGAGAATGCCCGCACAAGTTGGGCGGACTCGTCCTTCGTGTCACGCGGCGCCTCGGTCGCACGGAGGCCTTACGCGTGGTCCAGCCTCGGCCTACTTTGCACGATTCCGGCGTCGACGAACTGGCCCGGACCTTGAAAAGGTTCTCACGAACACGGAGAGACGGTATGCGCTCCTCACGCTTCGGCGATGCGGCCAGGACTCTGTTCCTGGCGCTGCTCGCCGTTCTGACCTACACCACGTCCGGCTCGGCCCAGCAGGAATGGACCCCACCCCAGGCGGGATATCCACAAACCGCCGCGGAGCTGAATGGCTTCACCGCCCACACGCGTCACCTGGAGATGTGGGACTATCTGGAGCAACTGCGTGGCGTGGCCCCGAACATGAGGCTGGGGAGCTACGGAGAGACGCGTGAGGGGAGGAAGCTCCCGTTCGCGGTCTTCGGGAACCCGCTGGTCACGGAGCCCTGGGAGGCCATGGCGCTCGACCGGCCCGTCCTCCTCCTCGCCGCCAACGTGCACGGGGGTGAGCGGACGTTCCGCGAGGGCCTGCTCGTGCTCATGCGCGACTTCGCCACGCCCGGAACCGACGCGTACGCTTTGCTCGACGACGTCACGGTGCTGGTCGCGCCGCAGATCAACCCGGACGGCTTCGAGGCGAGCGAGGGCGGACAGCGCGGAAACGCTTGGGGCATCGACCTCAACCGCGACTACGTGAAGCTCGAGCATCCATCGATCGAGAGCTACGTGCGCAATCTCATCCGGGGGTGGCGGCCGCATCTGTACGTCGACGGACACAACGGCGGCTCGCGGCCTTACAATCTGAACTACCAGTGCCCGAGCATCATCAACGCCATGCAGGAGATCACCCGCATGTGCGACGAAGAGATCTTCCCGGCCATCGACGCCATGCTCGAAGGCGAGGACCTGCTCGGCTGGTACTACACTCGCGGCGACGAGGAAGAGTGGCGTGTCGGCGGTTGGCAGGCGCGCATCGGGCGTAACTACGGCGGCATGATCAACAGTGTCGGCATCCTGTTCGAGGCTCCGTCCCAAGATCTCGGGACAGGCGCCCGCGCGGGTTACCTCGGCTACCTCGCGGTGGTGGACTGGGCCGCGCGCAACCCCGAGCGCCTCAAGGACGTGATCGCCCGGGCCAACGCGGAAACGATCGACATGGGCGCGAACCCGACGGGCCAGGTCGCGGTCCGGCAGGAGTACGAGCACGAGGACTACACCGTGGACTACCTCCTGGTCGAGGAGAGCAACGGCGGGTTCGACACGATTCAGGTGACGGGTGCGCGCATCCTGAAGAAGCCGGTCGCCACGAGGTTCCGGGACCGTGCCTGGGCGTACGTCCTGCCCCGCGACGCGGAAGACGCGGTGGACCTCCTGCTCCGCCACGGGATCACCGTGGAGCGTCTCACGGCGCCGGCCACCCTCGACGTTCAGGCCTACACGGTGGGGAGCGTCTCGCACGAGCCCCAGTACAACCACGCCGCCGCCACCATGGTCGAGGTCGGCGAGGTACTCAACCGGCAGATGGACTTCCCGGTCGGCACCTACGTCGTGCCCACGGCCCAGAACCTGGGACGGCTCGTGGCGCATATGCTCGAGGTCGAAACCGAGGACAATGTCGTCTATTGGAACACGATGGATGCGTGGCTCCCCCGTCCCGGCACCGTGGACCCGGAAGACGGTCCGCCGCTGGTGCCGATCTACAAGATCCTGAGCCCGACGACGCTGACGTCGCACCTGGTCGACGAGAGTCCCTGAGGGAGGGGACGAGTCTGTCGGCGGCCAGGTTCAAGTTGAGCGAGAGGGGGGTGGGCCGACGGCCCATCCCCCTCTTCACAGAAGCCACTGCCTACGCAGTCCTCTGTTCGTTCGCGATCGCATCCCGCACCGTCGCGGCGAGCTTGTCGAGCGTCCACGGCTTTTCGAGGAAGGTGTACGCACCCTCCACCCCGTCCGCCGACGACACCGCTTCCGGTCCGTGCCCGCTCATGAACAGGAAGGGGATGGTCCACCCTCGCTGCTGCACTTCCTCGTACAGCTCGAGGCCGCCGAGCTCCGGCATGACGAGGTCCGAGAGGACGAGATCGAAGCCGTCAGGCGAATCCTCGATCCGATCGAAGGCGAGCCGGCCGTTCTCTGAGCTGGTCACCTCGTAACCCAACCGCCGCAGTGCGCGCTCGGCAGCCGTTCGCAGGCGGGAATCATCCTCGACGAGGAGGATGCGGCCCTGTCCACCCGGTCCGTCCGCCGCTACGGCGCCGTCCCCGGCAGTGTCCGTACCCGAGGGCGCTCCGGCCGGCGGTACCGCTTCGCGCGTGGACAGCAGGATGGTGACGGTCGTCCCCTGCCCGGGGGCACTGCTCACCTCCAGGGTCCCGCCGTGCATCTCCACGATGCTCCTCACCATGGGCAACCCGAGGCCGGTACCGGACTCCTTGGTCGTGAAAAACGGATCGAAGACGAGCGCGAGCGTGGCCTCGTCCATGCCGGTCCCGGTGTCCCGCACGATGATGCGCACGGGAGCGTCCTCGTCGTGCCCGGCCACGTCCAGGGCGACGAGGACGCGGCCCCCCGGCAGCGTGGCCTGTCCCGCGTTCGCGACGAGGTTGAGGAGTGCGTCCCGGAGGAGATCCGGGTCCACCCGCGCGGAAACCGGATCGTCGGCCACCCGGACCTCGAGCGCGATGGAATCGCCGGCCATCGCCCGGAACATGGCCTGCATATCGCGAAGGAGCGCAACGAGATCGGTGGACCGCAGATTCACTTGGGGCTGGCGCGCCACGCGGAGGAGGCGCCCCACGAGATCCGCGCCCCTGCGCGTCGCGGAAAGGATCTCGAAGACCTCATTCCCGCCGGTGGATGGCTTCCGAGAAGCGCCGCGTGCGCGAGCGTTGGATTCGGACTCCAGAAGCTCCGCGTTCACGAGGATCACATTCAGGAGATTCCGGAAGTCGTGGGCGACGCCCGCGGCGAGCTGACCCACGGCGTCCATCTTCTCCGTGAAACGAAGCCGCCGCTCGAGCGCACGCTGCACGGTGATGTCCCGCGCCACCGCGATATAGTGCTCGATCTTGCCGTCGCTGCCCCGGACCGGTGTGATGGAGGTCGCCTGCT